>JAOATP010000156.1 GCA_030158185.1 Propionicimonas sp. | reverse complement strand
GGGCCGTCGTGGTAGGCGGCCCACTTCAGCAGCAGGATCGGCTCGCCCATGGTGGCCGCGATGCGGTAGGTGCGGCGCCCGAGGTCGGCGTAGATCCTTGTGTCGATCGAGACCGCGTCCGCGGTGTACAGCTCGTGGTCGACGACGATCGCGAGGCCAAGGCCCGAGTGTGCTGCGCGATAGCCGAACATGATCCGTCCCTGCTCCTCGCCGTTGACCTGGCTGAGGAGCACCCGGTTCTCGAACTGGGCGGAGCGCCGCGGGTCGAACCCGACGACGGCGCCGTCGGGCGCCTCGTCCTGCCGGTTGCGGACGTCGGAGGTGATCACGACCTCGGCGTCGGAGTCGAGGACGACGATCTCGTAGGACATCAGGGTGAGGTTGCGGCGGGTGAACGAGACCATCCGCGTGGAGCGCAACTGGACGCGCTGGCCGGCCTCGGTCACCCACAGCAGTTCACGGCGCAGCACGCCGTCGCGGAAGTCGAGGGTGCGGCTGAACGACTCGATCTCGGCCGTCGAGAGCCGCAACTGCTCACCGTCGACGCTGATCACGATGGTCTTGACGTCGGGGACGTTGACGACGGTCTGCCCCACGCGGGCGAAGCCGACGGCGTCCTCGGCGTGCCGGATGTCCCAGGTTTCGTGGAAGCCGTTGATGAAGGTGCCGTGGGCGTACGCCTCGACGCTGCCCTCCTCGTTGTTGCCGCGCAGGCCGAGGTAGCCGTTGCCGACGGCGAAGACGGTCTCGCGCTGGCCGAGGCCGGCGGTGTCGTAGCGGTTCTCCGTGATCCCCCAGTCCTCGACGGGGAAGCGGCTGCGATCGATCGGGTCAGCCGCCGGTGCCCTCACGGGAGCAACTCCGCGAGGTCACTCACCACCAGGTCTGCTCCCGAGTCGAGGAGCGCCTGGGCGCCGACGCCGCGATCCACGCCGACGACGAGGCCGAAGTGGCCTGCCCGTCCTGCCTCCGTGCCGGAGACGGCGTCCTCGAACACGACGGCGCGCTCCTTCGGCACCCCGAGGGCCTGGGCCGCACGCAGGTACGTGTCGGGGGCCGGCTTCCCGGGCAGCCGTTCCGCATGGGCGAGCCTGCCGTCGACGACCACCTCGAACCGGTCACGCAGGCCGGCGGCGGTCAGCACGGCGTCCGCGTTCTGCGAGGAGGAGACGACCGCGACGGCGACGCCCCTCGTCGCGAGGTAGTCCAGCAGCCGCACCGAGCCCGGGTAGGGCGTGACGCCGTCGCTGGCGAGGACGGCTGCGAAGCTCACGTTCTTGCGGTTGCCGAGCCCGCAGACGGTCTCGGCGGCCGGCGGGTCGGACGGGTCGCCCCAGGGGAGCTCGATGCCGCGGGAGGCGAGGAAGTCGCGCACCCCGTCGTAGCGGGGCTTGCCGTCGACGTGGGCGAAGTAGTCGGCGTCGGTGTACGGCTCGTTGTCGGCCGAACCCTCGCGGGTGGCAAGGTACTCGTTGAACATGCGCGCCCAGGCGTGCATGTGCACCTCGGCGGTCGGCGTCAGCACACCGTCCAGATCGAACAGGGCCGCGTCGCAGACGCGCATCAGGGTCTCGTTGGCGCTCATCGCCACGATGCTAGTACCGGGCCCACCCGCGCTCGGGGAGCCGCGTCGCAGAGTAGTCTGAGGCGCGATGAGCGACACCGTTGAAGCCGACCTGCCCACGAGCACCACCCGCCTCACCGGCTGGGGGCGCACCGCACCCACCACAGCGCAGGTCCTGTCCACGCCCGACGTCGACCTGATCGCGAGAGCCGTCGCAGCGGTCGCCGACCACAACGCCGATTCCCCGTCCCACCTGAAGCGCGGCATCGTCGCGCGCGGCCTCGGCCGTTCCTACGGTGACGTGGCCCAGAACGCCGGCGGGATCGTGGTCGACATGACCCCGCTGGACACGATCCACAGCATCGACCCGGACGCCGCAACCGTCGACGTCGACGCGGGCGTCAGCCTCGACGCGCTGATGCGCGTTGCCCTGCCGTACGGACTGTGGGTGCCGGTCCTTCCCGGAACCCGCCAGGTCACGGTCGGCGGCGCGATCGGGTGCGACGTGCACGGCAAGAACCACCACAGCGCCGGCTCGTTCGGTGACCACGTCGCGTCCATGCAGCTGCTCGTCGCGGACGGGCGCGTCCTGACCATCACCCCCGACGGCTCGGCGGACGACCCCGACGGGACCCTGTTCTGGGCGACCATCGGCGGCGTCGGGCTCACCGGCATCATCCTGCGCGTCGTGCTGAAGATGACCCGTACCGAGACCGCCTACTTCATTGCTGACGGCGTGGTCACCCACACCCTCGACGAGACGATCGCCGTCCACTCCGACGGGTCGGAGTCGCGCTACGACTACTCCAGTGCCTGGTTCGACGCGATCTCGCCGGAGCCGAAGCTGGGTCGGGCAGCCCTGTCGCGCGGCTCGCTGGCGACGCTGGACGAGCTGCGCGAGCACGCCCCGAAGCTGGCGGCCGACCCGCTGGCGTTCAACGCCAAGCCACTGTTCGAGCTGCCCGACGTGTTCCCGAACGGGCTTGCGAACAAGCTGACCTTCGGCCTGCTGGGCACGGCGTGGTACGCCAAGAGCGGCAACTACACCGGCAAGATCCAGAGCCTCACCGGCTTTTACCACCCGCTGGACATGTTCGGCGAGTGGAACCGGGCGTACGGCTCGCACGGCTTCCTGCAGTACCAGTTCGTTGTGCCGCCGAGCGCCGTCGCAGAGTTCAAGGACCTGATCCGCGACATCCAGGCGTCCGGGCACTACTCGTTCCTCAACGTGTTCAAGCTGTTCGGCGAGGGCAACCGTGCGCCGCTGAGCTACCCGATGGCCGGCTGGAACGTGTGCGTCGACTTCCCGATCAAGGCGGGCCTGCACGAGTTCCTGCACGGCCTCGACGCCCGCATCCTCTCCTTCGGCGGCCGGCTGTACACGGCGAAGGACTCCCGCACGACCGCCGAGACCTTCCACGCGATGTACCCCGGCATCGACGGCTGGATCGCCACCCGGCGCGGCATCGACCCACACGGGGTCTTCGCCTCCGATCTGGCCCGCCGGCTGGAACTGCTCTGACAACCAGGAGATTTCTGTGATCGATGCCACCGGCAACCCCCAGACCGTCCTGCTCCTCGGAGGCACCTCCGAGATCGGGCTGGCTATCGTCAACGAGTACCTCGGCAAGCAGCCCCTGCGGGTCGTGCTCGGCGTGCAGCCCGGCGACGAGCTCGCCTCTGTGACCGTTGATGCGCTCACCGCTGCAGGGGCGACGGCTGTTGACATCATCACGTTCGACGCCGTCGACTTCGACAGCCACCCCGGCGTGATCGACGCAGCCTGGCGGATCGCGGACATCGACGTGGCCATCGTCGCGTTCGGCCTGCTCGGTGACGCCGAGGAGCTGTGGCAGGACCAGGCCAAGGCCGTCCGCGCAGCCCAGGTGAACTACACGGGCGCCGTCAGCGTCGGCGTGCTGCTGGGCCAGAAGATGAAGGCACAGGGCTACGGCCAGATCATCGCGATGTCGACGGTCGCCGGTGAGCTGGTGCGCCGCTCCAACTTCGTCTACGGCTCAACCAAGGCCGGCCTCGACTCGTTCTACCGGCTGCTCGGCGAGGCACTTTCCCCGTTCGGCCCGAAGGTGCTGGTGGTGCGTCCCGGCCAGGTGCGCACCCGGATGTCGGCACACGTGAAGGAGGCCCCGCTGACCGTCGACAAGGAACAGCTGGCCGCCCAGGTCGTCGACGCCGCCCGCAAGGGCGCCAAGCTGATCTGGGTCCCCGCCCCGTTCCAGTTCGTGATGATGGTCCTGAAGCACATTCCGGCCCCGATCTTCCGCCTCCTCCCCCTCTGACCTCCCACCCCTTCTCCGAGTTGTCAGAATCTCAGGTCGCTATAGCCTCCTGTGGTTCTGACAAGTCGGAGAAGGAGAGGGCGAGCAACGTGAGTGACGACAACCCGAACACCAACTTCGACGGCGTTGTCGTGCCCTCGCTGGTGCTCGAGCTCGCGGCCGGACGTCCGGTCGAACCCGTCTGGGTGAACCAGATCGGCGGGGTGACGTGGTCGATCGATGGCGGCTCCGAGTACGTGAAGTACGGCCCGCCGCACTCCGAGTTCGATCCTGATCCGGAGTTCGCGCGGCTGCGCTGGGTGAGTGCTTTCGTCAACGCCCCGCGTCCGATCGACCACGGCGTGGACGTGGACGGCAGCCGCTGGCTGCGCACCGTCGGGATCCCGGCGACGTCTGCCGTGCTGGACGGCTGGCGTGACCGTCCGGACGTCGTCGTGCCGGAGCTCGGACGTGCCTTGCGGCGTTTCCACGACCGCGTCCCCCTGGACGATTGCCGCTGGGAGTACTCGGTCGACGGGCGGCTGGCCGGCTCGTCCGTCGTGCCACCGCCACCCGGGCAACGACCCGAACTGGACGCGGTCGTCTGCCACGGGGACGCGTGCAACCCCAACTTCCTGCTCGACGAAGCCGGCCGCTGCGTCGGCTACGTCGACCTCGGCATGCTCGGCGTGGGGGACCGGTGGGCCGATCTCGCGCCGGCCCTGCTCAGCCTCGGCTGGAACTACGGCGAGGGCTGGGAGCCGGCCTTCCTTGAGGGCTACGGCATCGAGCAGGACCCGGCGAAGCAGGAGTTCTACACCTGGGTCTGGAACGCGATCTGAGCCGCGGGGACACGCACTGCCGCGTCAGCCTCCACAGGGAGCGATGCTGCGCAGGGTGAACTTCGCCGTGACCTGCCCGCTGTAGCTGCCTCGGGGGGTGCGGATCTTGTTCACCCCGCGCGAGACCAGCCGTCCCGAAGTGCCGTCGGTGCTGACGGTGACGGTGTACGTCCCGCCGCCGCTCCAGGTGACGCCGGCGGCGTTCCCGGAGAGGTCGTAGGTCCCGCTGCTCTCGCTGGACGGCGTGAAGTCCATCTTGAGGCCACTGCCCGCGATGACGAACGGCTTCTTGAGATCGCAGATCGTCCCGGTGCCGTGGAAGTCGTTGGCACCGCCGCTGGCGGAGAAGGACAACTGATCGGTGCTGAAGGTGATGCTGGCCTTGCCCACGCCGCGACGGGAGCGTGACTCCAGCGCGACAGTCCCGGTCTCGTGCGGTGCGTCCGGTGCGACGTAGGTGAACGTGGCGTCGGCGGGCACCTTGCTGCCGGACGGCGAGACGGAGGCCTCGCCGCCGGTCAGCTGGGCTGTGACCGTGCCGCCGGTCCTGGCGCCGTCGGACTTTGCTCGCGGCGCGGCGACGATGGTCACGGTCGAGCCCGGCTTCACCCCGCTGGGTCCGGCGGAGACCGTGGGCTTCAGGTTCACGCAGTCACCGCTCAGCCACTTCTTCTCCGCAGCGTCGGCCGCGATGACACCCAGCAGCGCGCCCCACTGCACGCCGCTCCTGGCGGTCTCGGCAACGAAGTCGTCGGTCACGTCGCCGACGCTGCGCTTGACCGTGGAGGTGTAGTCCTTGCCGGTCGCGATGTCGACGAAGCGCCGCCCTTTCGGCGAGTATTCCGACTGCTCGGAACGGAAGGTCTGGGTGCGTCCGCTGATCCGGGCGTCGTCATCCACCTGGATGGTGACCTCGACGTGGTAGCTGAACCTTGCCCCTGTGCCCGCAAGGTTGGTTGCCGCACTGGCCGTGATGCTGGCGACGACCTGACCGGAGGCGTCCGGGCACGGCTGCGACGCCGACTCGAGGTTGATCGTGATCTCCACGCCGTTGCTCTTGCCGGTGGTGTGCAGCTTCACCGTTCCGGTGGTGGGCGTGCTCCCGAAGGTCAGGCCGTCCTTGGTCACGCTCGGATGGGCCTTGCCGTCGACCTGGTCTCCGGGGAGTGAGTCCATGAGCTTGGCCAGCATCAACGTACTGAACAGGGCGGCGCCGTTGGCATCCGAGAGGGCATCGGTGGGCAGGATCACGCCCTTGCGGCCGATGCGGAACTGCGGGTCGATCGCGCTACCGATGGCGGCGACGTTGCTCCTGATCTCGCCGTTGGCCCGCGCGAACACCGCGTCCGCCTTCTCGGCGCCGCCGAGCTTGGCCTCGAGCCCGGAGAGGGTCCACAGCTGGCGTTCGATGGCCAGGTCCGTAGCAGCGAGTTCCTGCTCCTGAGCGGCGGGCGGAAGCGCCGTGAACTGGCTGGCGACGGCCTGCATCGCGTCAGGGTTCAAGTGGTCGCCCTCGACCAGCGCGGGCACGGCGGAAGCCGAAGTACTCGCGACACCCGTGGGTGCCGGGGTTTGGGGTGCACCCGTGCACCCTGCCAACAGGACGAGCGTCAGGGCGACGCCCACCACCCCCCGGGTCTGCATGCGCGGATCCTAGGGACAAATCCGTGCCCGCATTTCGAAATGACAGAAGTGCCTAGACCCATTCAGGAGGCGAGGAATTCGAGGCGGGCTCAGGAACCGCCTGCGGCTTGGGCTTCCACCTCCGCGTCCGAGCGCAGGATGCAGAACTCGTTGCCCTCGGGATCGGTGAGCACGATCCAGCCGGTGCCGGGCCCGTGGATGCCGCGGTGGTCGGCGACGTACTTGGCGCCGAGCTTGAGCAACCGGTCGAACTCCTCGTCCCTGGTGCGATCGGTGGGGCGCAGGTCGAAGTGCAGGCGGTTCTTCACCGATTTGGCTTCGGGAACCTCGATGAACAGCAGCCGGGGGCCCTCGGTCTTGGGGAGGATCAGGCACTCCTGATGGCCCGGGAAGTTCGGATCGTCGGGATCGTCGACGTACTTGAGCACCTTCTTCCACCAGTTGGAGAGGGCGTAGGCGTCCTCGCAGTCGATCGTGGTGTGGGAGATCCGGCTCGTCATCCGGCGAGTATCGCAGGCCGCGTCCGCGGTGGGCCAATAACTTTAACGATACAGACGCTCAGGCCCTTGTTCTCTGTAACGATAAAGAACACCATGGAAGTACGGCAAACCAAGGAGGTGCAGAGATGGCAAGGGTTACCCAGCAGGACATCGCGAAGGTGATGGGGGTCTCCGTCATGACGGTCTCGAACGCCTTCAACCGTCCCGACCAGCTCTCGCCCGACCTGCGGACCCGCGTGCTCGAGCGCGCGGCGAAGATGGGCTACACCGGCCCGGATGCCATCGCCAGGCAGTTGCGCTCGGGAAGGACGAACACCTTCGCCGTCGCGTTCGAGGAGAAGTTGTCCTACGCGTTCTCCGACCCCTTCTCCGTCGCCTGGCTGGCTGCGTTCAGCGAGGTCATGGAGAAGCACAGGGCCAGCATCATGCTGCTCAGCGTGCCGGCCGGTGACCACGAGGCGCTGGCCGCGGTGCAGGACGCAGCCGTCGACGGGATCGCAGGGCTCTGCGGCAACCAGCCGGCGATGATCCGGGCCCGCGAACGCGGGATGCCGACGGTGTACTGCACCCTCGCCACCCGGGAGGACGCCGAGGGAACCGGCGACTACGTGGTGATCGATGACCACGCAGCAGGGCTGGAGATGGCCGGACACCTGCGCCGGCTGGGCCACGAGCGGGTCTTCCTCCTTGTGGAGACCCCATACCGGGGCCAGCCACGCATGGTGGAGTACCGGCCGGAGGACTTCCGCGCCCTCGTCGACGCCCATGCCGGCTACCTGTTCTCCGACGACCTGCGGCTCGCCGGCCTCGTCGAGGGGTTGCACGGCCTCGAGGTCACGATCGTGCCGGTCGGCACGAACTCCCGGGCCGCCGGGAATGCTGCCGGCACCCTCGTCCTCGACCGTACCGACCGACCGTCAGCCGTCGTCGCCGTGAGCGACGTGATGGCCCTCGGCTTCATGGACGCGTGTGCGCAGCGCGGCCTCGAGCCCGGCCTCGACGTCTCGGTTGCCGGCTTCGACGGGCTTCCCGAAGCCGCTGATGCCGGACTCACCACGATTCGCCAACCCGTGAGGGACAAGGGGCGACTCGCAGCAGAGCTCCTGCTCGACCCGAGCCTGCCCGATCGCCGGATCATCCTGCCGCACGAGCTGATCGTGCGCCGCAGCACCCGCCCTGTGGGCTGACCCCGGGGCACGAAACAAGCACATTTGAGGAGACAGCCATGTCCATGTTCATCACCTATGCCCCCGTTCTGGAGCACACGGCCACCGAGAACACCTCCGCGTTCCCCGATGCTCCGCAGCGCGAGGCCGTCCTTCGCCCGGCCCGCTCCCGGTTCCTTGTCGCCGCCGTCCTGCGGCGCGCGGCACGCCTGCAGCTGACCGCAGCTGCCCGGCTCGAGCAGGGTCCGTCCGGGCATCGCCTGGCCGCCGCCTGAGCCCGGGAGGAATCTGCAGCTGGACGGTCCTGAACGGGCCGCGAGGCTCGTATCGGGTGAACTGGTTGCAGATTCCTCTCACCCCAGCGTGATCACCGTTCCGTCGGGCAGTACCTCGGCGCCGAACTCGGCGAGTTCGGCGCCGAGCTGTGCCAGCGGCGGGTTGTCGTGGGCCAGGTGCACGGCCACAACGCGGGTGCTCTCCGAGACCACGCCGAGCTCCCGAAGCCGCGCCACCGTCTGTCCGAACGTGGCCAGGTGCAGGTGTCGGTCGCCCTTGTCGGTGCGGGGTCCGAAGGTCTCCTCGAGGAGCACCAGGTCCGCGCGTGTGCCGGTCAGTGCGGAGAAGGTCGCCTCCGGCAGCAGCCCGGTGTCGGTCGCGTACAGGACGGACGCGGAGTCGTCCTCGATCAGGTAGCAGCAGGCCTCGCCGAAGGCCTCGTGGTTGGCAGCCAGCACCGTCACCCGGTAGCCGGCGACGTCGGTCGTGTCCCCTGCGGTCACGCTCCGGAAACTGATCGCGGTCTGGTCACCGTCCAGCCATTGCCTGCTCCAGGCGACCACCGGCTCCGGGCCCACCACCTCCAGCGGCGACTCGGTGACCCAGCTGTGGTGCATCAGCAGCGCCGGGTCGAGGTGGTCGCTGTGGGCGTGGCCGGCGAGCACGGCGACCAGGCCGGTCAGGTCGCGGCCGTAGCGCGACACCTGGCGAGGTGCCTCCGGTCCGGGATCGATCAGCAGCCGGCCGTCGACCAGGACGGACGTGGGGGTGCGCAGCTCGCCACGCTCGCGGTGGTCGGTGCAGGTGGCGCAGCGGCAGAACGGATTCGGGATGCCGTCGGCTGCTCCCGTGCCGAGGAGGAGGACCTCCACGTCAGGACTTACGGCAGGGGATCGGCATGGCAACAGGGTAGGGGTCCAGACAGCAGCAGCGGCCCCGCCAGGGAACGTGGCGGGGCCGCGATGCATTGGGGAAATCAGGCTGTCTTTGCGTCATAGGCCTCCCGTGGTGTCTCGGTTCCTTGCATGCCCCCTACTCAACCCCCGGGGTCTGTGATCTTCGTTAACGAACCCTGTGGATCGGCCAAGGAACATTTCGGTCGCCGATGTGGTTGAATGGTCAACTAACACAGGAGGAACCCATGACCGAGCAGCTCCCGGCAGACACCCGGATGTCCCAGGTGGCGCTCGACGTCGCCGACCTCGACCTGATGACCAGGTTCTACAGCGACGTCCTGCTGCTCGAGCCCGTCGGTCAGGCCGAAGGCACCGTCAGCCTCGGCCGTGGCGGGCAGGAGCTCGTCGTGCTGCGGCACCGTCCCGACCTGCCAAGGGGTGAGCGGCGCAGCGCCGGCCTCTTCCACACCGCCCTGCTGCACCCGGACGCCGGGATGCTGGCGACCGTCCTCGCTTCGGTGGCGACCCGCAATCCCGAGCTGTACACCGGCAGCGGCGACCACCTGGTGTCGCAGGCGTTCTACCTCGATGACCCGGAGGGCAACGGCGTCGAGCTGTACGTCGACCGTCCGCGCGACCAGTGGACGTGGAACGGCGACCAGGTGCAGATGGACACCCTTTACCTCGACCCGAACGCCTTCCTCTCCGACCACCTGACCGATGAGGCCCGCGACTTCCTGGAGACCGCGCCCGACCACCGTCCCGCTCTCGCCGGCAGCGAGGCGCAGGTGGTGGGCCACGTGCACCTCAAGGTCGGCCAGACGGCCCTGGCGAAGGACTTCTACGTCGACACCCTCGGTTTCGACGTGACCGCAGAGCTGCCCGGCGCCCTTTTCGTCTCCGCGGGCGGCTACCACCACCACATGGCGATGAACACCTGGGGCACCGCGGGCGTCGGCCTGCGCGCGCCGGGCCGCGGCCACGGCCCGGTGTCGATCGAGGTTCCAGCCGGCGACAACGTGGCGGACGCCGCCCGCCGGCTCACCGCTCGCGGGCTGTCCGTCGCGCTGGAAGAGGGCGCCCTGACCGCCCGGCTGAGCGTCGAGGACCCGTGGGGCAACCTCGTCACGGTGGCAACGCCGAGCCTGGGCTGAGCCCCTGCCAACTCACCGAACCGTTCAGGCTCAGAAGCCGGCGGTCGCTGCCAGGTGGGCGGTGAGCGCCGGGTTGTGGCGCAGGGGGACGCCGTCCAGCTCCAGCAACGGCAGGACGCCGCGGACGGCCGACACCAGCCACACTCCGTCGGCGGCCGGCAGGTCGTCTGCACCGAACAGCGCGGAGGTGGCGCCCACGCCCTCGGAGCGCGCAGCGTCCATGATCACGTCGATCGTGACGCTCTGCAGCACGCCGGTCGCACCGGTCGGGGTGGTCCAGAGCTGGTCGTCCGCGGCAACAAGGAGGCCGGCGGTCGGGCCCTCGAGCAGGTAGCCGTCGCTGGAGGTGAACACGATCTCGTCCACACCGCGGCGGACGGCCTCGCGCTTGGCAGCGACGTTCACCGCGTAGGACAGCGTCTTCACGCCGCCGAGCAGCCAGGGTGCAGCGGTGAACGCGTCGCTGGCGTAGCCACGGGGCAGGGTCGCACCGGTGACGCCGCGGCGGGCCTTACTCGCGTCACCTGCAGCTGTGACGGTGAGCAGCGCTGTCACGCCGGAAGCGGAGTGTTCGGGGCCACGGGTGAGCACGAGCTTGAGGACGGCCTCGCCCGGGCCTGACCACTCGGCGAGGGCTGCCTCGATGAGCTCCTGCCAGGCGGTTGCCTCGGGTGCGGGGAGCTCGAGGGCGGCTGCGGAGCGGGCGAAGCGGGCAAGGTGCCGGTCGAGGTGGTCGACGCGGGGCGTCCCGTCCACGATCGTCACGCGAGCGGCGTCGAAGCACCCGTCGCCGCGGGTGAAGCCGAGGTCGTCCGCGATCAGCAACGGAGTCCGGTTGTCGACCACGCCCCGACCCATCACAGCCACCACCTGGCTGGTTCGATCAGTCACACCCCCACCCTAGGGACGCGGGCCTTGAAACCGTCCGCACGCCGCGCGTAGCTTCGGACAACACCCAACGTCGGAGCTCAGGGAACATCGGGAGGAAGCAATGCAGCTCGTCAAGGCCGACCTCATGGTCTCGCTCGACGGGATCGCTGCCGGGCGCGACCAGACCAGGGAGCACCCGTTCGGCGCTCATGTGGGCCAGCGGTTGGGCGAAGCCTGGATGTTCGAGCATCCCGAGGAGAGCCAGGCGGAGATCGACGCCATCGTCGACGCCGGAGCCTTCATCATGGGACGCAACATGTTCGGCGCCGACCGCGGCGACTGGGACCTGGACTGGCAGGGCTGGTGGGGGCCGGAGCCGCCGTACCACGGGCCGGTGTTCGTGCTGGCGCACCGGCCGCGTCCCGACCTGGTGATGGCGGGCGGCACCACCTTCCACTTCGTCACCGACGGACACGAGGCAGCACTCGACCGTGCCCGAGAAGCCGCAGGAACGCGGAACGTCTCCATCGCCGGTGGCCCGGGAACGACCAACGCCTTCCTCGCCCGCAACCTGATCGACGAGCTGCGGCTGCACGTGGTGCCGTTCACCCTCGGTGAGGGGATCCGCGTCTTCGACGGTGTGCCGGACCTCACGATGGTCCCGGTCTCCAGCCGGACGACCCCGTATGTCACCCACCTCACCTGGCGGAAGGCCGCCGCGGGCTGACCTGTGATCAGGGAGCCGGACGCAGGTCGCCGCGTTCGCGGAGTTCGGCAACGATCCGGGCGTACAGGGCCTCGTCGATGCGGTACTTCGCCCGGTAGATCAGGTAGCTGGCAACGATCAGGATCGGCGGCAGCACCAGCATGCCGAGCTT
Organism: Propionicimonas sp.; assembly: GCA_030158185.1. Taxonomy (GTDB): domain Bacteria; phylum Actinomycetota; class Actinomycetes; order Propionibacteriales; family Propionibacteriaceae; genus Propionicimonas. The sequence continues at coordinate 1,618 of JAOATP010000156.1, read as the reverse complement.
GATGGTGAGCAGGCCGTCGGCGGTCGTGTCGGCGGGCCGGTCCGGGTTCACCCCCGCGATCACGATGGCAACAGCAACGATCTGGGTGGACAGCGCCGCCCCCACCTTGTTGATGAACGGCTGCAGGGCGAAGGTGACGGCGCCGTTGCGCCGTCCGAGCTTCCACTGGCCGTACTCGATCGTGTCGGTGAGGAACACCAACATCAGCAAGGTGATGAAGGAGTCGCCGATGAACAGCAGCAGGCCGGCGGCAGCGATGAAGCCGATCTGGGTGGGACTGACGAAGAACACCACGTAGCCGGCAAGGATCAGGACGGTGGCGAAGGTGTACAAGGTGCGCCGTGAGTACCGCTTGGAAAGCGCGGGGAACACCGCGTAGCCGAGCAACTGGCTGGCCACCAGCACGGCGCCGAACGGGGAATACATCGACTCGTCGCCGTAGACGTACTTGAAGTAGTAGGTGCCGAACGTGGTGGTGGTCAGGTAGCCGGTCATGAACAGGACCATCGCGATCGCGGTCCACAGCAGCTGGTCGTTGCCGAACACCACCTTGCCGAGCTCGCGGAGGTTGGTGCGCTCCTGCTCGACGACGATCCTGGGCTCCTTCACTCCGACGAGGGTGACCGACTGGCTGGCCAGCATGATCACCACCACCGCGACGGCGAACCACATCCAGGCCCCGGTCTCGCCGACCGAGGGCGCGAGCGCCTTGGTGACCGGGATCACAGCGACCACGACGGCGAACAGCCCGATGGTGGCGAAGATCTTGGCCAGCGACCCGAACCGCTCCCGCTCCTTCTGGTCGAGGGTCAGTGCAGGCATCAGCGACCAGTACGGGATGTCGTTGGCCGTCCACGACAGGCTCCACAACAGGTACACCAGCGCGAAAGAGAGGACGAAGGCCACGCCGCTGAGACCGAGGTCGGTGAACAGCAGGATGGTGCAGATCGAGGACGCGACCACGCCCGCGGCGATCCAGGGCTTGTAGTGACCCCACCTGGTGCGGGTGTTGTCGACGACGGCCCCCATCACGATGTCGGCGACGGCGTCGAAGAGCCGGGCGAGCAGGATCAGCGAGCTGGCCCACAGGAACTCCTCCCGCGGCGGCTTCAGCACGTCGCTGAGGAAGAAGACCAGGTACAGGCTCACCAGCGTGTACACCATGTCCCGCCCGGTGGTGCCCACGGCGAAGGTCCACTTGTTGCGGCGGTCCAGTGACGGTGTCGCAGCAGCAGCCGGGGAGTCGCTCATCACCGTGCCCCGCTCTTCGGGTACTCAGGGGTCTTCGAATGGGGGTTCTTCGAATGGGGGTTCTCCGGCCGGGGGTTCCTCGGGTACTGGCGGCCGGCGACATGGCGGGCGTAGGCCGCGTCGGTGACGCCGGCGTTGGCGATGATGTCGGCGTAGAACCGGCCGGAGTCCTTCACCGTGCGTTGCTGGGTCTCGAAGTCGAGGTGGACGAGGCCGAACCGGGCCGCCTCACCCTCGGCCCACTCCCAGTTGTCGGTGAAGCACCAGTGGTAGTAGCGCTCGATCGGCAGGCCGGAGCCGGCGATGGCGCGTAGGTGGTCGTAGAGGTAGCGCGAGCGGAATGAATCGCTGTTGTCGGCGGTGCCGT
>JAOATP010000155.1 GCA_030158185.1 Propionicimonas sp. | reverse complement strand
GCATTCGACCCACGCATCTTGAAATCGATTGACCAACGTCACCCGAGGGGAGGACCCGTGATGCTGCGCACCTATCTCGACCATGCCGCCAGCTCGCCGACCCTTCCCGAGGCGGTGGTTGCCATGACGGAAGCCCTCGGGCGGCCGGGCAATCCGAGCTCCCTGCACACGGCGGGACGCGGCGCGCGGCGCCTCCTCGAGGAGGCGCGGGAGTCCCTCGCCGGCGACCTCGGTGCCGCGCCCGGAGAGGTGGTGTTCACCTCCGGCGGGACGGAGGCCAACAACCTCGCGCTGCTCGGAGCCGTGACGCCGGAGCGTCCCGAGGTGGCTGTCTCTGCCGTTGAGCACCCGTCGGTTGCTGCGGCCATGGGCAGGCTCCCGTTGCGGGTGTTGCCGGTGCTGCCCAGCGGCCACCTCGACGTGACGGCGGCCGCCGGCCTGCTCGGGCCGCGCACGGCTCTTGTCTCCGTGATGTGGGTCAACAACGAGACCGGCGCTGTGCAGCCGATCGCCGACGTCGTGGCTCTGGCGCACTCGGTGGGGGCTCCTGCCCACAGCGACGCGGTGCAGGCGTTCGGCCACCTGCCGGTGCACTTCGGGGAGTCTGGGCTCGACCTGCTCAGCGTCTCCGCCCACAAGCTCGGCGGACCGGTCGGCATCGGGGCGCTGGTGGTGCGCCGGGGGGTGAAGCTGGCGCCGTCCGGGTTCGGCGGCGGGCAGGAGGCCCGCCTGCGTTCCGGGACGGTACCGGTGGCCCTCGCCGCAGGCTTCGCCGCGGCGAGCAGGGTGGTGCTGCAGCACCGGGACGCCGAGGAAGTGCGGCTCGCTACCCTGCGTGACCGCCTGATCACCGGGGTGCTGGCTGCCGTCCCCGACGTCGTCACCAACACCGTTGGGCCCTGCAGCCCCGCGATAGTGAACCTCACCTTCGCCGGCACCCGCGCCGACGACGTCCTGCTGCTCCTCGACGCCGCCGGCGTCGACGCGTCCACGGGCTCGGCCTGCACCGCTGGGGTGCACCAGCCCAGCGAGGTGCTCCTCGCGATGGGCCGCACGCAGGCCGCTGCGGCGTCCAGCCTGCGCTTCTCCTTCGGGCCGGACAGCACGACGGCAGCGATCGACCACCTCCTCGCCGTGCTGCCCGACATCGTCGAGCAGGCACGCAAGGCGCACTGAATGGTGCGCAACTACGCCATCCCGGTGAGCCAGGGGCTGGTCGTCTTCATCGTGCTTGCCGCGCTCCTCTGGCTGCCGTACCTGATCTGGCTGTACCGGCGCTACGGGCGGGTCTCCCCGCGCAGGGTGGTCGCGCAGGGCGCCTTCCTGCTCTACCTGATCTGTGCGTGGGCCCTGGTGCTGCTGCCGTTCCCGGACCCGTCCGTTGCGCGCCGGCCTGCGCCGGTGAACCTCGTCCCGTTCCTGTGGTGGCAGGAGACCCTTCACGAGCTGGCGAGGACCCAGGGCGGCTGGCGGGCCTGGCTGACCAACGGCCCGTTGCTCGTCCGCATCTTCAACGTCGCGCTCACCGTGCCGTTCGGCGTCTTCCTTCGGCGCTGGTACCGGCGGGGTCTCTGGGTGACGACGGTAGCCGGGTTCGGGCTCTCGCTCGCCTTCGAGCTCACCCAGCTCACCGGCATCTGGGGCATCTACGCCGTGCGCTACCGCACCTTCGACGTCGACGACCTGATCGCCAACACTGCCGGTGCTGCGCTGGGCTGGGTCCTCGCACCCCTGGTGTTCCTGCTGCCGTCGCGCCGCCACCACGACGACCACCGGCAGTTCGGATCGCCGTCCCCTGGCCGTCGGCTGATCGCGCTCGCGGTCGACGCGATCTGCTGGGTGCTCGCCTACCTCGTCGCGCTGTTCGTCGCGTTCATCGGCCTCGCAGCCCTCGACCCGGAACCACGGGTGCTGGCGCTGGTGCTGTGGAGCCTGACGTTCATCCTCGTCTTCGTTGTCGTGCCGGCCGTCGCCGACGGTGCAACTCCCGGGCGTGCCCTCGTCCGGCTTGCCGTCCGGAGGAACGACGGGACGCCGTCGTCGTGGTGGCGGTACCTGCTGCGCGAGGCGGTGATCCTCTGGCCGGTGGTCGTGGTCCCCGTCCTCGGGGAGTGGGGCGACGCGATCCTGCCCGACGAGCCGGGGTGGACGCTGGCGGCGGTGTTCGGCGTCCCGCTGGCGTGGTTGGTCCTCATCGGTGTGGTCGCGCTGCTCCGGGGTGATCGGCGCTCCCTGCCGGACCTCATCGCCGGCACGCGGGTCGAGGTCGATGCTGACTTACACTCGACGGGTTCGACGGGTTCGACGGGTTCGACGGGTTCGACGGGTTCGACGGAGATGGGGAGCTGATGCGGGTACTGGCAGCGATGTCCGGGGGAGTGGACTCCGCCGTGGCTGCCGCGCGCCTCGTGTCCGAGGGCCACGAAGTCGTCGGCGTCCATCTCGCCCTCTCCAGGAACGCGGAGGCCTACCGCAGCGGCGCGCGCGGCTGCTGCTCACTGGAGGACTCCCACGACGCCCGGCGCGCAGCAGACGTACTGGGCATCCCGTTCTACGTGTGGGACTTCGCCGACCGGTTCGCCGACGACGTGGTCGCCGACTTCGTGAACGAGTACGCCGCCGGACGGACGCCGAACCCGTGCCTGCGCTGCAACGAGAAGATCAAGTTCGCGGCCGTCCTCGAGCGCGGGCTCGCCCTCGGTTTCGATGCCGTCGCCACCGGTCACTACGCCCGGGTCGAACGCGACGGCGACCGGGTGAGCCTCTACCGCTCCGCGGAGCCGGCCAAGGACCAGTCCTATGTGCTCGGCGTCCTGCACGCCGACCAGCTGCGCCACTCACTCTTCCCGCTCGGGTCGGACGCGGCGAAGGCAGAGGTCAGGGCCGAGGCCGCCGAGCGGGGCCTGCTGGTCGCGAAGAAGCCCGACAGCCACGACATCTGCTTCATTCCCACCGGTGACACCGCCGGCTTCCTGCAGTCCCGGCTCGGCAGGCGTACCGGCGACGTCGTCGATGAGCGTGGCGACGTCGTGGGCGCCCACGCCGGTTCGCACACGTTCACGATCGGCCAGCGCCACGGGCTGCACCTCTCTGTTCCGGCGGCCGACGGTCGTCCGCGGTACGTGCTCGGCATCGACCCGGTCGCCAACAGCGTCGTGGTGGGCCCGAAGGAGTCCCTGGCCGTGCGGGTGATCGAGGGGATCCGTCCCAGCTGGACCGAGCAGCCGGTGGCCGGCGCCTGGACCGGCCTCGTGCAGGTGCGGGCGCACGGCGAGCCGATGCCTGCGACGATCGAGTCGCGGGGTGACGGCGTGCACATCGAACTCGACGAGTCGGCCTTCGGCATCGCCCCGGGCCAGGCCGCGGTGTACTACGACGGCGATCGGGTGGTCGGCAGCGCCACCATCTCTGCGACGGCCGCCTGATGGTCTCCTTCAGCGGCGTCGGGTCCCTGCCCGGCACCGATTTCGGCGCCGCTGCGCGCCTCACCTTCGACAAGGTCGCCCTCCCGTACCTGCCGGAACTGCCGGCCCGGGGCCCCTGGGCCCAGATGATCGGACGCGGCCTCGGGCTGCCGTCCGGCCTGCCCGCGGAGTTCGCGGCCGGCGAGTGGCGGCTTGCGGGACTTCCCGGCGTCGACCAGCGACGCGCCCGCGCCACCTGGCGCGACGACCTCGACCGGCTCGATGAGGTCGCAGCCGGGTACACCGGACGGTTCAAGGTCGCCGTCACCGGGCCCTGGACGCTCGCTGCCGCCACCGGCGTCGCGCACGTCGGACGTGTCCTCGCCGACGTCGGCGCCCGTCGCGACCTCGCGCAGTCGATCGCGGAGGCCGTCGGCGAGGTGCTGACTGACCTCGCCCGCCGCTTCCCGGGCATCGAGCTGGTGCTGCAGGTCGACGAGCCATCGCTGCCTGCCGTGGCCGCCGGCGCCGTTCCCACGCCGGGGGGCTTCTTCCGGCACCGCGCGATCGACCTGCCGGAGATCTGCCGCTCGCTCGGCTGGATCACCGCAGAACCCGCCCGGCGCGGGCTCACCGTCGACACCGTGCTGCACAGCTGCGCACCGTGGCGCGATGGCGCCTGGCCACTGCGCTCGCTGGTGGGGAGCGATTCCACCGGGGCGGGCTTCGGTGCCGTCTCGCTCGACCTCGACCAGCTGACCAATCCCGACTTCGACGCGCTCGCCGAGGCTGTCGACGGCGGCGCAGGGCTCTACCTCGGCGCCCTGCCGACCGTCGGCGAGCCCCGTCCGCTCCCCGTCGACGCCGTGCGTCGCAGGGTCCTCACCGCACTGGACCGCATCGGCGCCCCCGTGACCGATCGCCTGATCCTGACCCCCGCCTGCGGGCTGGCCGGCTGGATGCCGAAGGAGGTCAGTCGCGCCTTCGACGTGCTGGCAAAGGCCGCAGAACAGGTCGACGACGCCCTCGCCTGAGTCGCCCCCCACGGGGGGAGGGGCTCAGTGGACGACCTCGTAGCGGGCGGCGAGGAACTCACCGCTGGTGGCCGTTTCCAGCAGGCGCAGCTCGATATGCCGTGGCAGGAGCGGCTTGCCGGAGCCCAGCGTCACCGGGGCGATGTTGACGACCACCTCGTCCAGCAGGCCCAGGTCGGCGAACTGGCCGGCGAGGTCCCCGCCGCCGACCACCCAGACGTCAGCGCCGCCGGCAGCGGCCACCAGTTGCGGGTGCAGCTCCGAAACGGGGGACGAGGTCACTCGCACGTCCGCGCCCGGCCACGCCGGCACCTCGTGGTGCGTGAAGACCCAGCAGGGCTGGGTGTAGGCCCAGGGTTGGGTCTCGGCACCCGCTTCGTCATGGCAGGCACGGAACACCCATTCGTAGGTATGGGCGCCCATGCACAACGCGCCGATGCCGGCGATGAAGGCCCCGTAGTCGAGCGGGCCGTCCTTGCCGACGTCGCGGGTGATGAGCCAGTCCAGCGAATGGTCGTCCGTTGCGATGAAACCGTCGAGGGTCGTCGCGGTGTAGAACACGGTCTTGGCCATGGGACGCAGTCAACGCCGCGCCCCGGTGGGGGTGTCAAGGCAATGTCGGTCGGGTCGCGTAGATTTCGCCCATGACCGACGACGCCGATCGTGCCCGGCACGCTGAGCTGAGCGCCCAGATCACCGACCACCGCGCGCGGTACTACCTGCAGGACGCCCCTGTGGTCTCCGACGCCGACTTCGACGCCCTGATGCGCGAACTCCAGGAGCTCGAGGAGATGCATCCCGAGTTGCGGACGCCGGACAGCCCCACCCAGCAGGTCGGCGGAGCGCCCAGCGTCACGTTCTCGCCGGTGACCCACCTCGTGCCGCTGATGAGCCTCGACAACGTGTTCTCCGTCGAGGACCTCGACAAGTGGCTGGCCCGTGCGGACGCACTGGCGGGAGAGGACGTCGCCGCTTCGGGGTTCCTCTGCGAACTGAAGATCGACGGCCTCGCCCTCGACCTCGTCTATCGCGACGGACGCCTGGTCAGTGCAGCCACCCGCGGCGACGGCACGGTCGGTGAGGACGTCACGGCCAACGTCCGCACGATCGAGGCGATCCCGGTGCAGTTGACCGGCGGGGACGTGCCGGCGGTCCTCGAGGTGCGCGGCGAGGTGTTCATGCGGCTGGAGGACTTCGCCACGCTGAACGCAGGCCTCGTCGCGGCCGGGAAGGCCCCGTTCGCCAACCCCCGCAACTCGGCAGCCGGCTCCCTGCGCCAGAAGGATCCCCGGGTCACGGCCCAGCGCCGGTTGCACTTCCTCGTCCATGGCATCGGCGAGTTCACCGGACCGGTGCTCGACCGGCAGTCCCACGGCTACGAGCTCCTGCGCGGCTGGGGACTGCCCACCTCGGAGTACTACCGGGTTTGCCGCAGCACGGCGGACGTGAAGGCCTACATCGCCAACTACGGCGAGAACCGCCACACGGTGGCGCACGACATCGACGGCATCGTTATCAAGGTGGACGACCGCGGCCTGCAGGCAAGACTCGGCAACACCTCCAGGGCTCCGCGCTGGGCGATCGCCTACAAGTACCCGCCCGAGGAGGTCACGACGAAGCTGATCGACATCCGGGTGAACGTCGGGCGCACCGGACGCGTGACGCCCTACGCCGTCATGACGCCGGTACTCGTCGCCGGCTCGACGGTGGAGATGGCAACCCTGCACAACGCCTCCGAGGTGAGGCGCAAGGGCGTGCTGATCGGCGACACCGTCGTGCTGCGGAAGGCCGGCGACGTGATCCCCGAGATCCTCGGCCCGGTGGTCGACCTGCGCGACGGCAGCGAACGCGAGTTCGTCATGCCCACCCACTGCCCGGCGTGCGGCAGCGAACTGCGCCCCGAGAAGGAGGGTGACGCGGACATCCGGTGCCCGAACCAGCGGTCGTGTCCCTCCCAGCTGCGCGAGCGCCTGTTCCACCTCGCCTCGCGCCAGGCCCTCGACATCGAGGTCCTCGGCTGGCAGTCGGCTGATGCGCTGCTCAGCGCGGGGCTGCTCACCGACGAGGGCGACCTGTTCGACCTCACAGAGCAGAAGCTGGTGGACGCGGGGGTGTTCACGACGAAGGCCGGGACGCTGTCGGCCAACGGCAGGAAGCTGCTGGAGAACCTCGAAAGGGCGAAGACGGCGTCGTTCACCAAGTTCCTTGTCGCACTGTCGATCCGTCACGTGGGCAAGGGCGTCGCACCCGACGTCGCAGCGGCGTTCCCCAGCATCGATGCGCTGGATTCGGCCTCCGTCGAGGAGCTCGGCGCCGTCCCCGGTATCGGGCCGACGCTGGCTGCTGCGATCTCGGAGTGGTTCGGGGTCGACTGGCACCGCGCCATCGTTGAGAAGTGGAAGGCTGCAGGCTGCCGCCTCGCAGCAGAGTCTGTCGAGGCCAGCGACATCCCGCAGACCCTCACGGGGCTCACCATCGTCGTCACCGGCTCCCTGCCCGGGTTCACCCGAGACAGCGCCACCGCTGCGATCGAAACCAGGGGCGGCAAGGCCGCCGGCTCCGTCTCGAGCCGCACGGACTTCGTCGTTGCGGGAGAGAGTGCCGGCTCCAAGTACGACAAGGCCGTCGCCCTCGGGGTGCCGATCCTGGACGCAGACGGCTTCGCGCTGCTGCTCGACGAGGGTCCCGACGCCGTTCGGGCAGCCCGGTAATGTAGCCACGTGCCAGAAGGACTGAACTCCGACCTGAACCTGAACGTCGGCGCGCCACCGCGCGTGCGGCCTCAGCTCGGTGAGTGGGGTCCGCAGGAGGTCCTGCCCACCCGCAAGAAGAAGCGCATGCGCTGGTGGACGATCCTCGTGGTGGTGCTCGTTGCGGCAGCGGTGTCCGCCTACGGCTACTGGATGTACACGCTGCTCCGGTAGCGGACGAGCTCCGGCAACTAGACCACCAGTGCCGTGAGGTGGCGCAGTCGCGCGAGCTCCGACTTCAGGAACTCCGGGCCACCGCGGCGCGCGAGCACGATCGAGGCATTGCTCCGGAACGGGGCAACAGCGATCACGGCCTCGCCCCAGCCTGCCACCCAGCCGTCGGGCAGTTCGCCGTCACGCACCTCGTCCAGCGGACCCAGCGCTGTCACGCCCGCCTCGTCGAGGTCGGGGGCGAGATCGGTCTGGGCGAGCACCGTGCCCGTGACGCGGTCGATGAGCATGGCCCAGGTGACCCGGAAGACCTGCGGTGCCTCACGGGTGAGGATGGTCTCTGCGTCGTCGGGCTGCTCGGTCATCGAGTTGAGCACGTCCACGTCCGACTGCAGTCCCCAGGCCTCGGGGTAGTGCGACAACCACACCACCTCGACACCCTGTACGGAGGTGCACGCGGTGATCAGGGAGTCCGGCGCAGCACCGACGGGCATCTCGAGCATGAAGTCGTCGATGGCGTAGCCCTCGTACTTCTCGACGATCTCGACGGCGTTGATGTCGGCCCCGACGGTGCCCATGGCGGTAGCGACCGCCCCGAGGGAACCCGGACGGTCTGGCAGCACCACGCGCATCAGAAACACGCGGACAGTCTGACCTATCGGTGTTACAGACACGTCAAATGGCCCCGGTAAGATGCTGACTCCCGTGGACGGAGCCCGTTCACGCGCCGTGAATGAGGAGCTCACCTTGGCTTTGACACCTGCCGACGTTGCCAGACTCGGGGAGCTCGCACGGGTTCGGCTGACCGAAGAGGAACTGGTGCATCTTGCCCCGCAGCTGGATGTGATCCTCGCCTCGGTCGCACGGGTGACCGAGGTCGCCGGGGCCGACGTGCCGCCGACGTCCCACGCACTGCCGCTGACGAACGTGTTCCGCGATGACGTGGTCACCGAGTCCCTTCCCGCCGAGGCTGTCCTCGCCGGCGCCCCGTCGGTCGAGGACGGTCGCTTCCGCGTGCCGCGGATCCTGACGGAGGACGCATGAGTGCGTTGCTGCGTGCCGGCGCCGCCGAACTGGCCGGACGGATCGCAACCGGTGAGGTGAGCGCCCGAGAGGTGACGGCTGCCCACCTGGACCAGATCGCTGCCGTGGACGACCGCGTCAAGGCGTTCCTCCACGTCGACGGGGAGCGTGCCCTGGCCGCTGCCGACGCCGTCGACGCCCGACGTGCCGCCGGTGAAGAACTCGGCCCGCTGGCCGGCGTCCCGCTGGCCATGAAGGACATCTTCACGATGAAGGGCGCCCCGACGACGTGCGGCTCCCGCATCCTCGAGGGCTGGGTGCCGCCCTATAACTCCACGATCACCGACAAGCTGCTCGCTGCGGGCGTCGTCGTGCTGGGCAAGACCAACATGGACGAGTTCGCGATGGGGTCCTCCACGGAGAACTCCGGCTTCTTCACCACCCACAACCCGTGGGACAACGCCAGGATCCCCGGCGGTTCCGGCGGCGGCTCCGCAGCAGCGCTGGCTTCCTTCGAGGCGCCGCTGGCGATCGGCACCGACACCGGCGGCTCGATCCGCCAGCCGGCGTCGGTCACCGGCACGGTGGGGGTCAAGCCGACCTACGGCGCCACGTCGCGCTATGGCGTGGTGGCCATGGCGTCCAGCCTCGACACCCCCGGCCCGTGCGCGAGGACGGTGCTGGACGCGGCCCTGCTGCACCAGGTGATCGCCGGCTGGGACCCCCGTGACGCCACCTCGATCAACGCCCCGGTGCCCGATGTGGTTGCCGCAGCCCGCCACGCGGACGTGAAGGGCATGAAGATCGGCGTCGTCCGTGAGTTCGGCGGTGAGGGCTACCAGCCCGGCGTCGAGCAGCGGTTCGCAGAGGCACTCGCCGTCCTCGAGGGACTTGGCGCGGAGATCGTCGAGGTCTCCTGCCCGCACTTCGACTACGCCCTTGCGGCCTACTACCTGATCATGCCCAGCGAGGTGTCCAGCAACCTTGCCCGCTTCGACGCGATGCGGTACGGCCTCCGGGTCGGCGACGACGGCGTGAACAGCGTCGAGGAGGTCATGAACCTCACCCGCGGGGCCGGCTTCGGGGCCGAGGCGAAACGCCGCATCATCATCGGCACCTACGCCCTGTCGTCGGGCTACTACGACGCCTACTACGGCTCGGCCCAGAAGGTGCGGACGCTGATCACCCGTGACTTCGACGCAGCCTTCGCAAAGGTCGACGTGCTGGTCTCTCCGACCACGCCCACGACGGCCTTCCGGATCGGTGAACGGGCGGACGACCCGCTGGCGATGTACAAGGCCGACCTGTGCACCATCCCTTCGAACCTCGCCGGCAACTGCGCTGCGTCCATCCCCTGCGGGCTGGCCGACGGGCTGCCGGTCGGCTTCCAGATCATGGCGCCGGCGCTCGCAGACGACCGGCTGTACCGCGTGGGCGCCGCCCTGGAACGTGAACTGAACAACCGGTGGGGTGGTGGGCTCCTCGACCAGCTGGCCGATTCGGAGTCCGGTGCCTACCTGAACGTTGGGGGAGTGCGATGAGCAGCCCGGTGATGGACTTCGACGAGGCGCTCGCCGCCTACGATCCCGTCCTCGGCCTCGAGGTGCACGTGGAGCTCAACACCGCGTCCAAAATGTTCTGCGGCTGCTCGACGGCGTTCGGGGCAGAACCGAACACGCACACCTGCCCGGTGTGCCTGGGCTTGCCGGGCTCGCTGCCGGTGGTCAACGCCAAGGCCATCGAGTCGGCCATCCGGATCGGCCTCGCGCTGAACTGCACGATCGCCGGCTGGTGCCGCTTCGCCCGGAAGAATTACTTCTACCCTGACATGACCAAGGACTTCCAGATCTCGCAGTACGACGAGCCGATCGCCTTCGACGGGTATGTCGACCTCGACGTGGACGGCGAGACCTTCCGCATCGAGATCGAGCGTGCACACATGGAGGAGGACGCGGGCAAGCTGCTCCACCTCGGCGGCTCGACCGGCCGCATCGGGGACGCCGAGTACTCGCTGCTCGACTACAACCGCGCAGGCACGCCCCTGATCGAGATCGTCACGAAGACGATCCACGGCACCGGAGCGAAGGCTCCGCAGGTGGCGAAGGCCTACGTCTCGTTCCTGCGGGACCTGATGGTGAGCCTCGGTGTGTCCGACGCCCGGATGGAGCAGGCCTCGCTGCGCTGCGACGCGAACGTCTCGATCATGCCGAAGGGCACGACCACCCTGGGCCTGCGCACCGAGACCAAGAACGTGAACTCGCTGCGCAGTGTCGAGCGGGCACTGCACCACGAGATCCGCCGGCAGGCCGCCGTGCTGTCCTCGGGTGGCTCGGTGCAGCAGGAGACCCGGCACTGGCACGAGGACGGCGAGTACACGACCCCCGGCCGGCTGAAGTCGGACGCGGAGGACTACCGGTACTTCCCCGAGCCCGACCTGGTGCCGGTGGCGCCGAGCCGGGAATGGGTGGAGGAACTCCGCGCGACCCTCCCCGAGCTGCCGAACCTGCGCAAGGTGCGCCTGCAGGGCGACTGGGGTTTCACCGACCTCGAACTGCAGGACGTGGTCAACGCCGGAGCGCTGGACGTCATCGAGGCCACCGTCGCGGCCGGCGCGAGCCCGCAGGCTGCCCGCAAGTGGTGGCTGACCGAACTCGCCCGCAGGGCCAACGAAGCCGGCGTCGAACTGGCAGAGCTCGCCATCACCCCTGCCCAGGTGGCACAGGTGCAGGGCCTCGTCGACGCGGGAACAGTCAACGACAAGCTGGCTCGGCAGGTCATCGAGGGCGTGCTCGCGGGGGAGGGCAGCCCCGCTGAGGTCGTCGTCGCCCGCAACCTCGCCGTGGTCTCCGACTCCGGTGAGCTCGCGGCAGCAGTGGACCGGGCGATCGCAGCCAACCCTGACGCCGCTGCGCGCATCCGCGACGGTCACGTCCAGGCTGCCGGTGCGCTCATCGGTGCGGTGATGAAGGAGATGCGCGGCCAGGCCGACGCAGCGGCCGTGCGTGAACTGGTGCTGGCGAAGCTTGCCTGAGGTATCGCCGGTCGAGCCTGACGGGACCACTCCGGATTCCACGCGGGAGAGTGTGACCGGCTGGCCGACCCCCGAGCCCGGGCCGCCCGGCGAGCGCCGCCGTAGGCGGGCACTGTGGGCGCTGGGCGGGGTGTTCCTCGCCGTCCAGCTGGTCGCGGTCTACCTGCCCGGCTCGCCGGACGGTGGCCTGGAGCTGCCGTGGCTGCCCGGCGCTGACAAGGTCGTCCACTTCCTGATCTTCGCAATTCCGGTCTACCTTTTCGGACGCCTCTCAGGGCGTGTCGGGTTGGTGGCCGGGCTGTTCGCCGTCCACGCTGTCGTGAGCGAGTTCGTCCAGTGGCGTTTCATTCCCTATCGCGACGGGGATGTCTGGGATGCCGTGACGGACCTGCTCGGGATCGGTGCCGCCGCACTCGCCGTCCTGCACACAAAGCCAATGTCTTGGAGGTGAGCCTTGCCGACCTCGGCAGTTGACCACCTCTCACCAGCGTTTCCCGGAAGGGCAGCCTGGGGCACGGCCGCGCGCCTGCGGGCCTGGCAGGTGGCTGCGCTCGCCCGCTACCGGGAGCTGTCGCCGACCGACTTCCTCGCTGTCGCCACCCCCGGCGCAGGGAAGACCACCTTCGCGCTCCGCGTCGCAACCGACCTGCTGGAGGCACGGACGATCGAGCAGGTGATCGTCGTCACGCCCACCGAACACCTCAAGGTGCAGTGGGCCGAGGCCGCGAGCAAGGTCGGCCTGCACCTCGACCCTGGTCTCGGCGGCAGCAAGCGGGGACGTTCGCGCCAGTTCCAGGGCCAGGCCGTCACCTACGCCGGTGTCGCAGCGGCGACCTTCGCCTACGAGGCCCGGACGGTGAACGCGCGGACGCTGGTGATCTTCGACGAGATCCACCACGCCGGCGACGCGCTCAGCTGGGGGGAGGCCGTGGCGCAGGCCTTCGCGCTGGCCACCCGCCGGCTCAGCCTCACCGGCACGCCGTTCCGCTCCGACGCCACCCCCATCCCCTTCGTGACGTATGACGAGGACGCCGACGGCACCCGGAGATCGGTGGCCGACTACACCTACGGCTACGCGGAGGCCCTCGCCGACCACGTGGTGCGTCCGGTCGTGTTCCTCGCCTACGGCGGCGGAATGCGCTGGAAGACCCGGGCGGGCGACGAGCTGGCAGCGAACCTCGGGGAGCCGCTCACCAGGGACATCACCGCCCAGGCCTGGCGCACGGCGCTGGACCCGGCAGGGGAGTGGATGCCCGCTGTGCTCGCAGCGGCGGACAAGCGACTGGAAGAGGTGCGACGCCACATCCCGGACGCCGGCGGGCTGGTGATCGCCAGCGACCAAAGACAGGCCCGCGCCTATGCGCGGGCCCTCGCAACGATCACCTCTCAGAAGCCCACCCTCGTGCTGTCGGACGATCCGGGCGCGAGCCGGCGGATCGAGGCCTTCGCCGGGTCGGTCGACCGGTGGATGGTGGCCGTCCGGATGGTGTCGGAGGGCGTCGACGTGCCCCGGCTGGCCGTGGGCGTGTACGCCACGGCCACCTCGACGCCACTGTTCTTCGCCCAGGCTGTCGGCCGGTTCGTGCGCAGCCGTCGGCGCGGAGAACTGGCGAGCGTCTTCCTCCCCACGGTACCGATCCTGCTTGCCCACGCCGGTTCCCTCGAGCGTCAGCGTGACCACGTGCTCGGCCGGCCGAGGCATGCCGACGACCTGTGGGAGCCGGAGGAGGCGCTGCTCGCAGAGGCGAACCGCACCCGCACCACCCCGGAGTTCGAGGGCGAGCGGGAGACGCTTGAGGCCAACGCCGTCTTCGACCACGTGCTGTTCGATGCGCGCGCCTACGGGATGCAGGCCGAGCCGTCCAGCAGGGACGAGGCCGACTACCTCGGACTGCCCGGGCTCCTGGAGCCCGACCAGGTCGCGACACTGCTCGCGGACCGGCAGCGTCGGCAGGTCGCCCGCAGTTCCCGCAAGGACAAGCGTGACAAGGTGCCCGAGGAGGTGAGCCTCTTCCGGGCCCTCGAGGGACGGCGGCGCGAGCTCAACGGCATCGTCGCGCAGGTCGCGCGGGTGCGGGGCGTACCGCACAGCCACATCCATGCCGGGCTGCGCCGGGCCGCCGGTGGCCCGTCGCTGGCACAGGCCACAACCGAGCAGGTGGAGGCCCGGATCAGGCTTGCGCGGGAGTGGCTGGCCGCCTAGTTTCCACAGGCTCGGGTGGGGTCGTGCAGTTCTCCACAGGCGAGAATTTGGGTGACGTGTTGTCAGTAGCGGTCCCTAAAATAGAACACGTGA
>JAOATP010000154.1 GCA_030158185.1 Propionicimonas sp. | reverse complement strand
CCGGCGGTGAGCTGCAGCAGGGCCGCGATCCAGCCGCTGCGGTCCTTGCCCTCCGTGCAGTGGAACAGGATCGGCCCGTCAGCCGCGGCGATCAGTTTCAGCGCCTCGGCGATCTTGCGGCGCTGCGCGGCCACGTCGACGAAGTCGACGTTCATCTGGCGCATGTGCGCCTGCGCGGCAGCCACCGTCCGGTACCGCACGCTCGTCGTCCGCGTCACGGCGAAGATGTTGACGACGTGGTGCGTGACGCCCTTGATCGCCGGGTCGGGCGAGTGCGCGGCGACGTAGTCGGTGCGCAGGTCGATGACCTCGCCAACGCCGGCGTTCCGCAGCGCCTTCGCGTCCTTCGCCGACAATCGCTTGAGCGTCGCCGACCGGTAGACCACCCCGGTCGCCATGTGCTTGCCTCCGGGAAGGGCGAGACCCGCGCCAGCGACGTCCCTGAAGTTCGTGATCGAGGTCAGGGTGAGCGGCACCACGGCCGGCGGGGACTTGACCGTCGCGGTGGCGGACGGCGTCACGGAAGACGTGACGACCGGGGACGGTGTCACAGCCACGACGGTGGCTGTCGGGGCAGCGGGAGCGACAGGTGCCGCCGTGCAACCGGCGGACAGCAGCACCAGGACAGCCGAGGCTGCCACGCAGCCCCGTCGGAACGGCGTCAGCAGCAGGCTAACGACGCCCGCCCTTCGGACGCACCAGCTTGTGGGCCTGCCACTCCTGCGACACCGATGCGGTGTTCGCGAGGGCGAGCCCAGCGGTCAGCGCCGCCTCGGCCAGGTCTGCAGGGTCGACGTAGCCGTCCCTTCCGGTCCGCGGCGTCATCAACCAGATGTGGCCACGGTTGGTGAGGTCGGTCAACGCGTCCACCAGGCCGTCGCCCAGGTCGCCGTCCTCGTCGCGCCACCACAGCAGCACGATGTCGACGGCTTCGATGGCTTCGTAGACGAAGTCTTCTCCGAGGACGTCGAGGACCGCCGAGCGGAGACCGGAGTCGACGTCGTCATCCCAACCCAGTTCCTGGACCACCTGACCCTTGGCTACGCCAAGAGCTGCAACGATCGACGAACCCTTCGTCGGCGCGGTACTCACGCGCTTCAACCCCACTTTCACGGACTAGCTGTTAAGGCTTTCAGCCTGCCAGAAAGCCGCTCGGGATAAAAGCGAACGAATCAGGCGTCCCCACCCGTGGACCCGGACTTACCCGCGGTCACGTCGTCGAGCCGGTACAGCTCGGCCGCGCGAGCCGGCCACGTCGGATCGACCTGGCCGGACGCAGCCAGCTGCTGCAACGTGCGGACGACCAGCGAGGGCCCGTCGATGTGGAAGAACCGGCGCGCGGCCGCCCGCGTGTCGGAGAAGCCGAAGCCGTCCGCACCGAGGGAGGCGAACTCACCAGGAACCCAGTTGATGATCTGGTCCTGCACCTGCCGCATGTAGTCCGAGACGGCGATCACCGGGCCGGGACGTCCCTGCAGCTTCTGCGTGACCCATGCCACCGGGTTGTCCTCGCCGGGGTGCAGGAACTTCTGCTCGTCGCAGCGCAGCCCGTCACGACGCAGCTCGTTCCAGCTGGTCACGCTGAACACGTCGGCAACGACACCGAAGTCCTTCTTCAGGAGCTCCTGCGCCTCCAGCGCCCAGGCAACGCCCACGCCGGACGCGAGCAGCTGTGCGCGTCGTGCGTCCTGCCCGACACCCTCGAAGGTGCCCTCCTTCAGCAGGTACATACCCTTCAGGATGCCCTCGACGTCGACGTTCTCCGGCTCCGCCGGCTGCACCATCGGCTCGTTGTAGACGGTGATGTAGTAGATGACGTCCTCGGGGTTCTCCCCGTACATCCGGCGAAGGCCGTCCTGCATGATGTGCGCGAGCTCGTACCCGTAGGCCGGGTCGTAGGCCACCACTGCAGGATTGGTCGCAGCGATCATGTGGCTGTGGCCGTCCATGTGCTGGGTGCCCTCGCCGGTCAGCGTGGTGCGTCCCGCCGTTGCCCCGATCATGAAGCCGCGGGAGAGCTGGTCGGCCGCGGCCCAGATGCCGTCCGCCGTGCGCTGGAACCCGAACATCGAGTAGAAGACGTAGATCGGCACCATATGGATGCCATGGGTGGCGTACGCGCTGCCCACGGCGGCGAACGACGCGACGGAGCCGGCCTCGTTGATGCCCATATGCAGGATCTGGCCCTGCTTGGACTCCCGGTAGGCGAGCATCAGCTCATGGTCGACCGGGGTGTAATTCTGCCCGTGCGGTGAGTAGATCTTGATCGTCGGGAAGAACGAGTCCATGCCGAACGTGCGGGCCTCGTCGGGGATGATCGGCACAACGTGCGGTGCGAACTCCTTGTCCCGCATGAGGTCCTTGAGCAACCGCACCCACGCCATGGTGGTGGCGACCGGCTGGTTGCCCGACCCCTTCTTCACCACTTCGTAGGCGGAAGCGTCGGGGAGCTTGATCGGCGCCGGCTTGTTGCGTCGCTCCGGGATCGAACCGCCGAGCTTGGCGCGCTGCGTCATCGCGTACTTGATGCGCTCGTCGTCGGGGCCCGGGTTCATGTACGGCGGCTGGTAGGGGTTCTCCTCCAGCACGGCGTCGGTGATCGGCATGTCGAGGCGGTCGCGGAACTGCTTCAGGTCGTCGAGTGCCAGCTTCTTCATCTGGTGGGTCGCGTTCCGGCCGGCGAAGTGGCTGCCGAGGAAGTAGCCCTTGATGGTGTGGGCGAGGATGACCGTCGGGGCGCCCTTGAACTCGGTGGCCGCCTTATAGGCCGCGTACACCTTGTGGTAGTCGTGGCCGCCGCGGGTCAGCTTCCAGATGCGCTCGTCCGACCAGTCCTCGACCATCTTCGCCGTCCGCGGGTCGCGTCCGAAGAAGTTCTTGCGCACGTAGGCGCCGTCGTTGGCCTTGAACGTCTGGTAGTCACCGTCGGTGGCGGAGTTCATCACGCTGAGCAGCGCGCCGTCGCGGTCTGCGGCCAGGAGCGGGTCCCAGCCGCGACCCCAGACGACCTTGACGACGTTCCAGCCGGCGCCACGGAAGAAGCTCTCCAGCTCCTGCATGATCTTGCCGTTGCCACGCACCGGGCCGTCGAGGCGCTGCAGGTTGCAGTTCACGACGAACGTCAGGTTGTCGAGGCCCTCGTAGGCGGCCAGCTGCAGCGCACCGCGGCTCTCGACCTCGTCCATCTCGCCGTCGCCGAGGAACGCCCAGACGCGCTGGTCGGAGGTGTCCTTCAAGCCACGGTTGCCGAGGTACTTGTTGAACTGCGCCTGGTAGATGGCATCCAGCGGGCCGAGGCCCATCGACACCGTCGGGAACTCCCAGAAGTCGGGCATCTGCCGCGGGTGCGGGTAGGACGGCAGCGCACGCACCTTGCCGTCGACGAGGTGGCTCTTCTCCTGGCGGAAGCCGTCGAGGTCAGCCTCCTGGAGGCGCCCCTCGAGGAAGGCGCGGGCGTACATGCCGGGGCTCGCGTGGCCCTGGAAGAAGATGTGGTCGCCACCGCCGGGGGCGTCCTTGCCGCGGAAGAAGTGGTTGAAGCCCACTTCGTACAGGGTCGCAGACGAGGCGTAGGACGAGATGTGGCCGCCGACACCCATGCCGGGACGCTGTGCGCGGTGCACCATGATCGCCGCGTTCCAGCGGACGAGGCGGCGGAACTGCCGCTCAAGGTTCACGTCGCCGGGGTACCAAGGCTCCTGCTCGGCGGGAATGGTGTTGACGTAATCGGTCGCGGTCAGCGACGGCAGTCCCAGGTGCTTGTCACGCGCGCGTTCCAGCAGCCGCAGCATGATGTAGCGGGCCCGGTTGCGACCGTCCCCGTCGATCATTCCGTCCAGGGATTCAAGCCATTCGGCTGTCTCGTCAGAGTCGATGTCGGGCAGGTTGGTCGGTAATCCGTTCAGGATCGGGCCGACAGAATCACGCTTAGCCACAGGGTGCCTTCCTCAGTCCGCGCGAGATCGTCGCGCAAAGGCGACCTTACCCGTACCGGCCGGAGGCAGCGCCACCGCCAGTCCACGCTTCAGCGCCGCGCGCGGGACCAGCTCAGCAGTTCCTCGACCGGCCAGGTGTTCACGATGCGTTCCGGCGGGACGCCGGCCGCCACTGCCCGGGCCGCGCCGTGGGCGGGGAACTCCAGTTGCCCAGGCGCGTGCGCGTCGGAGTCGATGGCGAAGAGGCACTCCGCCTCGATGGCCATCGCTAGCAGGTCGTCGGGCGGGTCGGTGCGTTCGGGACGGGAGTTGATCTCCACGGCGACGTCGAACTGCTTGCACGCTGCGAACACCACCTCGGCGTCGAACGTGCTCTGCGGACGGGTGCCGCGTCCGCCGGTGATCAGCCGGCCGGTGCAGTGGCCAAGGACGTTGGTGTACGGGTTGGCGATCGCGCGCACCATGCGAAGCGTCATCGGCTCCGACGCCATCCGCAGCTCGGAGTGGACGCTGGAGACCACCACGTCCAGCTGTTTCAGCATCGCCGGCGTCTGGTCGAGACCCCCGTCGATCAGGATGTCGACCTCGATGCCGGAGAGGAGGCGGCAGCCGTCCTGGTCGTTCAGTTGGTGCAGCCGGTCGAGCTGGGCCTGGAGGCGCTCTGCGCTGAGCCCGTTGGCGACGGTGAGCCGTGGCGAGTGGTCGGTGATGGCCAGGTACTCGTGACCCAGGGCCGTCGCTGCCGCCCGCGACACCTCGATGGTGGCGCTGCCGTCCGAGGCCTCGGTGTGGGTGTGCAGGTCGCCGCGCAGCTGCTTCAGCAGGTCGAGACCGCCGACGGCCAGCGGACCGGCCTCCGCCCGCAGCTTCGCGAGCCGGTCGGGCACCCGTCCGGCGACCGCCTGTGCGGCGACGGTGGCGGTCGTCTCCCCCAGGCCCGCCAGTTGCTTCCAGGTGCCGGCGCGCGCGTGCCGCTCGAACTCCTCGGACGGAAGCGCGGCGATCGCGTCCGCTGCGCTGCGGAAGGCGCGCACCCGGTAGGGCTCGGCGAGCACGCGCTCCATCAGGTAGGCGATCTCGCGCAGCGCCGAGACCGGGTCCAGGGGTGTCAGCACCGGTCCAGCCTAGGCACCGCGCCGGTCAGGTGAGCCGGGCCAGGTCGAGATAGAGGGTCAGTGGATCCCAGGACTGCTCAATCACCGCCCCCGGTGCGATCGGGAACCGGTCAGCCGTGGCCCGCGTCCACGAGCCGTTGGCCCACGACGTACGCCACCCCGTCTTGGTTGCGCGCACCTGGATGTCGGCGACACCCCAGGGGTTGATCTGGCCGATCCGGTAGTACCCACCCGAGTCGGTCGTTGCACTGCGCAGCGCAGCGCCGGTTGTGGCATCGAAGACGGTCACGGTCGCTCCGGCGAGGGGGTCGAAGTCGCCCAGCACCTGGCCCTTGACCACGACCTCCTTGACGATGTCGAGGTACAGCGACGGTGACCCCGACCAGCTCTGCTGCAGCAACTGACCGGGTTCGAGGGTGAAGACGGTTGCGGTGCTCCAGCTCCCCCTGGCGGTCGAGTCAGCCCAGTTCGTGATGTAGCCGGGCTTGCTTGCGCTCACCTTCACCCGTCCCGGCCACAGCCCGTCCACCCGGTAGTGGCCCGACCCGTCGGAGATCACGGAGCCCAGCACGGCGCGTGTGTCGGCATCGAACACGGTGACCTTCACATCGCCGACCGGGTCCATCCAGCTCAACACCTGACCCTCGAGCGCAGCCGGGGCATAGAGCGCGAGGGTTCCGATGGCTGTTGTCTCCCCTGCCACCGTCAGGAACGTTGCGCCCCCGGCCCGGGTTCGCTTCCCCGGAGCCCAGCTCGTCAGCCAGCCGGTCTTTGCGGCCTTCACCTTCACTTGCCCGGCCGCGAGTTTCCCGATGGAGAAGTTGCCGCCCGCATCGGTCAACGCCGAGCCGAGGCCTGCTCCCGTGGCCGCGTCGACCACGGTCACCTTCACCCCGGCGACCGGGTCATCCCAGGGCGAGACGGGGTTCACGCTGAAGCCCATCACCTGGCCGGTAACGACAGCAGCGGGCGTCAACTGGATGAGGACACCTCCGTTCGCCCAATCCGGACCAAGAACCTGGCCAGGTTCGACGGTGATCACGGCCGACCAGCGATCGAGGTAGCCGTCCTTGGTCACGCGGAGCTGGATGCGGCCCGGCGCGAGCCCGTCGATCCGGAAATGGGTCTCCACCGTCAGGGAACGGATCGCCTTGTGGGTGTCAGCGTTGAAGACCGTGAGGTTCGCCGTTCCGGGGATCGGATCGAAATTGGAGAGCACGTCACCGTGGACGGTCGCCGGCGCATACAGCCGGAGGTCGCCGATCGCGGTGGTCCGGCCTGCCGAAACGGCGAACGTGTGGATCTCACCGGACGGGTTGTTCGGTGCCCAGCCCGCCAGCCATCCCGTCGCAGTCGCCTTCACCCTCACCTGGCCGGCGGGCAGCCTGCCGACCCGGAACCTGCCATACGCGTCAGCGACGGCGGTTCCGAGTGCCTTGCCGGTTGCCGCGACGACAACGGTCACCTTTGCGCCGGCCACCGGCCCGGGTGGTGACCCGGCGTACGGGTTGTCATTCACGCCCACCACCGTGCCGGTGACCACGCCCTCCGGGGCGAGGTCGAGGTAGAGCACCAACGGGTCGTCCCAGGACTGCTCGAGCGTCTGGCCCGGCACGAGCGTGTAGACCGTCGCCGCGGCACGTGTTGTTGCGCCACTTGCCCAGGCGTCGAGGTAGCCGGCCTTGGTCGCCCGAACCTGGATGTGGCCGGCGGGCAGACCGGTCACCATGTAGAACCCGCTGCCGTCGGTCACCACCGAGCGGATCGCCGCGCCGGTGTCGGCGTTGAGCACCGTGACCTTGGCGTAGCCGATCGGGTCCATGAATGACAGCACCTGACCCTTGATGGCGGCGGGGGGGTCCGCCGCAACGGCAGGCAGGGTACTCACAGCCGTACTGATCAGGACCACAGCGGCCGCCAAGGCGACCAGCAGACGATTTCCACGCATCAGGCACCGCCCTCCCCCGAGCCCGAAGCGCCGACCCTCGACGCGCAGGTCGAGACATTTCCAGACTATGACTGCGCCCGGTCATGCGCAGCGAAACAGGTAAGCCCGCCACCGGCGGGTGAACCGCCTAGGATGCCGCCATGGGCGTGTTCACCGATCTCATCGACAGCACCGACGGCGAGACCCGTTTCGTGCTCCAGGAGGTGCTCGACCGGGCCCTCGACCTGGTACCCGAAGCCATCGAGGACCTCAGCTACGGCACCCCGGCGCTGCGCTACCGCGGCAGCCCGCTGGTGGGCGTGAAGGTGAGCGCCAACCACCTCTCGCTGTTCCCGTTCAGCCCCGACGTCGTCGCAGCCGTCGCGCCACGACTCAAGGGCTACGCACTCTCCAAGGGCACCATCCGGTTCACCGCCGACCAGCCGCTGCCCACCGACGTCCTTGACGACATCGTCGAGTTCCGCAAGGCAGAGATCGACGCAGCGAAGTGAGCTCCACGGGCGTCGATCCCAGTGGGTGGCCGCCGCCGGAGGCCCGTGTCGCGATCTCCCGCCAGCTGGCAGCCGCCGCGGCAGAGATGACCACCTCGGCGCTGGCCCGGATCGCTGACGAGCACCGCTGGTTCGCCGACCTCGACGCGGAGCACCGCTCCTGGATCACCCTCGTTGCCCGCTCCGGCATCGACGGCTTCCTCGAGTGGTTCGCAGCCGGTGGACGCGACATCGCGCCCGGCACCATCTTCGACGCTGCCCCGCGGGCGCTGGCGCGGAAGATCACCCTCAACCAGACGGTTGACCTCGTGCGGACGACGATTGACACCGTGGAGCACCGCATCGCCGGCCTGCCCGAGGACGAGCAGGGGCCGCTGCGCATCGGCATCCTGAGGTACTCCCGCGAGATCGCCTTCGCGGCCGCGCAGGTGTACGCGAGGGCTGCAGAGGCCCGCGGCGCGTGGGACGCCCGACTGGAGGCGCTGGTCGTCGACGCGGTGATCCGTGGCGACGCCGACGAGTCGGTCGTCTCCCGGGCGTCGACCCTCGGCTGGGCCTCGCCACCGGGCATCGCCGTCGTCATCGGCTCCGCCCCCGCCGACCCGGGACGCGCCGTCGAGGCCATCCGCCAGGCCGCGGCCCGGCACTCCCTCGACCTGCTGGCGGCTCCGCAGGGTGACCGGCTCGTGCTGGTGATCGGCGGCAACCTTGAGTCGTCGCCCGAGCTGGTGAAACTGGTCGCCGACTTCGCCGGACAGTTCGGCGACGGCCAGGTGGTGGTGGGACCGATCGTCTCCGACCTCGTCGAGGCAGCACGGAGCGCGCGCGAGGCGCTGTCGGGCATGCGGGCGGCCAAGGCGTGGCCGGACGCGCCCCGTCCCGTTGCCTCGGAGGACCTGCTGCCCGAGCGCGCCCTCGCTGGCGACGGCCATGCCCGGCGCACCCTCGGCACCGAGATCTACGGACAACTGGTGGCAGCCGGCGGTGAACTCGCCGACACCATCGCCGCTTTCTTCGACTCCGGGGGCTCGATCGAGGCCACGGCGCGGGCCCTCTACGTGCACGCGAACACCGTGCGGTACCGCCTCCGGCGGGTGCAGGAAGTCACCGGCTACTCGGCGCTGGATCCCCGCGGCGGCTACGTCCTGCGTCTCGCACTGACGCTCGGACGCCTGCTCGGATGATCCGGAATTCACAATGACCCGCCGCACGACACGGCTCGACCCGCCGCTCCCGTTGTAGGATTCCTACAAAGTCGGCTGTTATAAATTCGTTGCGTATCACGCCAGCTGCACCCTCCGAATTCGCAAAGGTAGGAACGTGCTCGCAATCGTCGCGCCCGGACAGGGCGCCCAGACCCCCGGCTTTCTCACTCCCTGGCTCGCTGAACCCCAGTTCGCGGACCGCCTGAACTGGCTCAGCACCGTCGCCGGCATCGACCTGGCGCACTACGGCACCGAGGCGGACGCCGAAACCATCCGGGACACCGCGATTGCGCAACCGCTGCTGGTCGCTTCCGGACTTCTGGTTGCGCTGCAGCTCTTCCCGAGCCCCGCGGACGGCTTCCGCCGCACCGGCGTCGCTGCCGGCCACAGCGTCGGTGAGATCACCGCTGCCGCCGCAACCGGTGTGCTCTCCGCGGAACAGGCCATGGTCTTCGTCCGTGAGCGGGGCGCGCAGATGGCCCTCGCCAGCGCCGCCCGTCCGACGTCGATGATGGCCGTCATCGGCGGCGACCAGGCCGAGGTGCTCGCTGCCATCGAGGCGAACGGGTTGACCGCTGCCAACAACAACGGTTCGGGCCAGATCGTCGCGGCCGGCACCGTCGAACAGCTCGCAGCCCTGAGCGAGAACCCGCCGGCGAAGGCGCGACTTATCCAGCTCAGCGTCGCCGGCGCGTTCCACACCGTCCACATGGAACCGGCGGTCGCGCACCTCGCGCACCTGTCCAGGGCCATCTCGACCCACGACCCCCGCACCCGGCTGCTGTCGAACGCCGACGGCCAGGTCGTGCAGAGCGGACGCGAGTACCTCGCCCGCCTCGTCCGCCAGGTCGCGAACCCCGTCCGCTGGGACCTGTGCCTGCAGACGATGGCCGACCTCGGCGTGACCGGCCTGCTCGAGCTGCCGCCGGCCGGCACACTCACGGGCATCGCCAAGCGCAACCTCAAGGGCATCGAGTTGTTCGCCCTGAACACCCCCGACCAGCTCCCGGCAGCGCTCGAGTTCGTCGCGAAGCACGGCGACTCCGCCTGGGCTTCGCCGATGAACAGCACCCCGTCGTGGATGCTCGTGGTCTCCCCCAGCAAGGGTGAGTTCCGCAAGGCCGAAGGGGTCAGCACCGGTTCGCTGCTGGCCGCCGGCGCTGCCGTCGGCACGGTGTCGAACTCGCGTGACAGCACCACCGTCCCGAGCACCGGCGGCGGCACCGTCACCGAGTGGCTCGTCGAGGACGGCGACCCGGTCTCCCCCGGCCAGCCGCTGCTCCGTCTCTATCCCGCCCAAGACTCTTCAGGAGCCGACGCATGACCACTCTCAAGGCCAGCACCGGCCCCCAGTTCGCCCGCATCATGTCCGTGGGGTCGGCGACCCCTTCCCGGGTCGTCCCGAACGATTACTTCCTCGAGTTCATCGACTCCTCCGACGAGTGGATCACGCAGCGCACCGGGATCAAGGAGCGCCGCTGGATCGCAGAGGACGAAAGCATCACGACCCTCTGCCTCGCCGCCGCCCGTTCGGCCATCGAGCGGGCGGGCATCAGCGTCGACCAGATCGATGCCGTGATCCTCTCCACGATCTCCCACTACCACCAGACCCCGGCGCTGGCCCCGCAACTGGCCACAGAGCTGGGCATCCCGGACGCTGCGGCGTTCGACATCTCCGCAGCCTGCGCCGGCTTCAGCTACGGCCTCGCCCAGGCCGAGTCAATGGTCCGCAGCGGCCAGGCCCGCCATGTCCTGCTGATCGCGGGCGAGACGATCAGCGAGATCACCGACGTGACCGATCGCGGCACCGCCTTCCTCTTCGGTGACGGCGCGGGCGCAGCGATCGTCGGGCCGAGCGAGACCAACGGCATCGGCCCGGTCGTCTGGGGCTCGGACGGCAGCCAGGCCGGCGCGATCTGGCAGACCGTCAGCTGGCAGGACGCAGTCACCGGCGGCACCTGGCCCAGCCTCGGCATGGACGGCCGCGCCGTCTTCAAGTGGGCAACCAGCTTCATCGCCCAGGCAGCCAAGAAGTGCCTCGACGAGGCCGGGATCACCCCGGACGAGCTGGACGTATTCATCCCGCACCAGGCCAACGACCGCATCACCGACACCCTGCTGCGCTACCTGAAGCTGCCGGAGAAGGTCGTGGTGGCACGCACCATCCGCCACCTCGGCAACAACTCGGCGGCCACCATCCCGATGGCCATGGACGCCCTGCTCACCAGTGGTGAAGCCAAGAGCGGCCAGACAGCCCTGATCATCGGCTTCGGCGCCGGCCTCGTCTACGCCGGCCAGGTCATCACCCTTCCCTGATTCCCCCGGGCAACGTCCGGAAAAGCAGAACCCCTAGTTAAGGAGATCACAGCAAATGGCAACTACCGAAGAGATCCGCGCCCAGCTGGCCGAGCTCGTCAACGACGTCGCCGGCGTGCCGGTCGAGGACGTGCAGCTCGACAAGTCCTTCGTCGACGACCTCGATGTCGACAGCCTCGCCATGGTCGAGATCCTGGTCGGCTGCGAGGAGAAGTTCGGCGTCGCGATCCCCGACGAGGAGTCCAAGAACCTCAAGACCGTCGGCGACGCCGTCGCCTACATCGAAGCGCACAGCTGAACCTGCTCCACACCGCCGGTTGAGCCCGCTCGTTCGTTCGTCGGGCTCAACCGGCAAGCCAAGTACCTCATCAAACTCGGAGAGACATGACTGAGATCGTGATCACCGGCCTCGGCGCCACCACCCCGCTGGGCGGCGACCTGGCCTCCACCTGGGCCGGCCTGCTGGCCGGCAGGTCCGGCGTCCGCAAGATCACCGAGGACTGGGCTGAAGAGCTGCCGGTGAAGATCGCCGCCTACGTGAAGGTCGACCCGTCCGAGATCATCGACCGGGTGAAGGCCCGTCGGCTCGACCGGTCGACCCAGCTGGCGCTGATCGCCGCCCGCGAGGCCTGGGAGGATGCCGGCTTCACCTGGGAGGTCGAGGATGAGGTCGACCCGCAGCGGTTGAGCGTCTCCCTCGCCAGCGGCATCGGCGGCCTGCACTCGCTGCTGAACAACTGGGACAACCAGCGCGACAAGGGCTACCGCAGGGTGAGCCCGTTCACGATCCCCATGCTGATGGCCAACGCCCCTGCGGCCAACGTCGGCCTTGCCGTGCACGCCAAGGCCGGGGTGCACACCCCCGTGTCCGCCTGCGCATCCTCCAACGAGGCCATTTCGCTCGCCCTCGACCAGCTGCGGCTCGGTCGGGCGGACATCGCAGTGGTCGGCGGCACGGAGGCCACCATCCACCCGCTGCCGATCGCAGCCTTCGGCCAGATGCAGGCGCTCAGCCGCCGCAACGACGAGCCCGAACGCGCCTCCCGTCCGTGGGACAAGGGCCGCGACGGCTTCGTCATGGGTGAGGGCTCCGCGATCATGGTGCTCGAGACCCTCGAACATGCGAAGGCCCGCGGCGCCAGGATCTACGGCACCATCGCAGGCTCCGGCATCAGCGCCGACAGCCACGACATCGTCCAGCCCGATCCCACCGGAGAAGGCCAGTCCGGCGCGATGATCAAGGCCCTCGTCGACGCCAGGCTGACGCCCGCCGACATCGTCCATGTCAACGCCCACGGCACGTCCACGCCACAGGGTGACGTGACCGAGGCCGGTTCGATCCGGACAGCGCTCGGTGACGACACCGACCACGTTGTCGTCACCTCGACCAAGTCGATGACCGGACACCTGCTCGGCGGTGCCGGCGCGCTCGAGACCATCGCGACCCTGCTCGCCCTGCGCGACCGCATGGTGCCCCCGACGATCAACCTCGAGGACCCCGAACCCGACCTGGGCATCGACATCGCAGCCAACGTTGCGCGTCCGCTGCAGGGCGGCGACCTCGCTGCGATCAACAACTCGTTCGGCTTCGGCGGCCACAACGTGGCGATCGCCGTCACGAACGCCAACGCCACCTTCTGATCACCGAACGGTCCCTGAGGAGGTTCGTGAGGAACGAACGAACTTCCACCACACGGTCCCTGAGGAGGTTCGTGAGGAACGAACGAACCGTCACGAAGGGCCGCACAACCAGCAAGCAGGAGGCACGATGACCCAGGCAACAGCCCCGGCCAAGCCCGCTCGACTCCCCCGCTCGGAGGATCCGCGCAACCCGAACTTCCGGCTGGCGGCGCTCTTCGATGAGGGCTCGCTGAAGCTCATCAGCCCCGACGACGACTCGGGCATGCTCGCAGCGACCGGCACCATCAACGGTTCGCCCGCGGTCTCGTTCTGCTCCGATGCCACCGTCATGGGTGGCGCGATGGGGCTGGACGGTTGCGAGGTGGTCGTGCAGGCCTACCGTCGCGCCATGGTCGACCGGGTGCCGATCATCGGCATCTGGCACTCCGGTGGCGCCCGTCTCGCCGAAGGCGTCCTCAGCCTGCATGCCGTGGGACGCATCTTCCACGCCATGACGCAGGCGTCCGGCAAGATCCCGCAGATCTCCGTCGTGCTCGGCGCCGCCGCCGGTGGCGCCGCCTACGGGCCGGCCCTGACCGACGTCGTGATCCTCGCCCCCGACGGCCGCATCTTCGTCACCGGCCCCGACGTGGTGCGTTCGGTGACCGGTGAGGACGTGGACATGCTGCGCCTCGGCGGGCCCGACACCCACGAACGCAAGTCCGGGGTCGTTCACGTCGTCGCCGACGACGAGGCCGACGCGCTCGAGCGCGCTCGCAAGGTGACGACACTGCTGGCGGCGCAGGGCGGGGTGACCTCGGTGGTCGCCGACGCCGACCTGGCCGCACTGCTGCCGGAATCGGCCAAGCGTGCCTACGACGTGCACCCGCTGATCGGCGGACTGCTCGACGAGGGTTCGTTGTTCGAACTGCACGCCCGCTGGGCGCCCAACGTGACCGTCGCCTTCGGGCGCCTGGGTGGACGCACCGTCGGCGTCGTCGCGAACAACCCGTTGCGCCTCGGTGGCTGCCTTGACTCCCTGAGCGCAGAAAAGGCCGCCCGGTTCGTCCGGCTGTGCGACGCGTTCGGCGTCCCGCTGGTCGTGCTCGTTGATGTTCCCGGCTACCTTCCGGGCGTCGGCCAGGAGTGGGACGGTGTAGTACGCCGCGGAGCGAAGTTGTTGCACGCCTTCTCCGAGGCGTCCGTGCCGCGGGTGAC
>JAOATP010000153.1 GCA_030158185.1 Propionicimonas sp. | reverse complement strand
CTGCAGTACTCCGCCTTCGCCATGACCCTCGAACTCCTGATCGGCTTCGGGGCCGCCCTGTTCTTCTACGCCGTGGGGGAGCGCTCCGGCTGGGCGCGGTCGATCTTCATCTTCCCGCTGCTGGTGCCGCCGATCGTCGCCGGCCTGCTGTGGAAGTTCCTGCTCTCGCTCGACACCGGCATGGTGAATCACCTGATCGAGCTGCTCGGCCTCACGCCGGCCGGCGGCCAGATCAACTGGCTCGGCAACGTCGACACGGTCATCTTCACCGTCGCCTTCGCCGACATCTGGTTGACGACCAGCTTCGTGGCCCTGATCGCGTTCGCCGGTCTCCAGGGACTGCCCGTCGACGTCCTGGAGGCGGCCCAGGTGGACGGCGCGTCCTACTGGCAGCGGGTCTGGCACGTCGTCCTGCCGCTGCTTCGTCCGGTGATCGCGGTGATCGTGATCATCCGCGGCGTCGACGTGGCCAAGACCTTCGACCTGATCTTCATCCAGACCGAGGGCGGTCCCCAGGGCGCCTCGGAGGTGCTGAGCATGGAGATCTACCGGACGATGATCCGCTACGGCAACGTCGGCAGCGCGTCCGCGACCGCGGCGATCTTCCTGCTGGTCATGGCCGTCTTCGCCGCCCTCGCCTACAAAGTGATCTGGAGCCCCGCCAATGCGTCCTGATAGGAAGGCCGCCGAGACGGCCAAGGCCCTGACCCTGCAGCTCGGGCTGCTGCTGATCGTCGGCATCTTCGTCGCGCCCTACGCGCACCTGCTGCTGACGTCCTTCAAGGCGCCCACCGAGGTGCTCGCCATCCCGCCGACGTTCCTGCCGAGCCACTTCGAGCTCACCAACTACCAGACGGCGCTGGGCGACCCGGGCATCAGCCGCTCGTTCGTCAACAGCCTGGAGGTCGCGATCGGGGGCACCACCCTCACCCTGGTGCTCGCCATCCCGGCCGCCTACGCCGCGGCGTTCTACGGCACCAAGCTGGGTCGGGCGTTCCTGATGGTCGCGCTCATCGTGCGCATGCTGCCGCCGGTGGCCATGGCCATCCCGATCTTCCAGGCGTTCCGGCAGCTGCGGCTGATCGACACCCAGATCGGCCTGATGCTGGCGCAGACCATCATCAGCCTGCCGCTGGTGATCTGGCTGCTTGCCGCCTTCTTCGAGGCCATCCCGGCCGCGCTGGAGGAGTCCGCCCTGATCGACGGCTGCAACCGGCTTACCGCGATGTTCAAGGTGACGCTGCCGGTGGCCGGCGGCGGCATCGCGGTCGCGGCGATCTTCGCCTTCCTGTCGTCGTGGAACGAGTTCCTGTTCGCCCTGATGCTGACGTCGGTGAACGCGGTCACCGTCCCGCTGACCATCGCCAGCTACAAGTCGCAGTTCGGGCTGGACTGGGGCTCGATGACCGCCCTGGCCGTCCTGTACTCGCTGCCCGTGATCGCCGTCACCCTCGCCCTGCAGCGGAAGATCGTGGCCGGCATGACCTTCGGGGCCGTCAAGGGGTGACCCACCCGCCAACCCTCAACCCGGAGCCGGACGGGCGCTCGTGAGCCCGTCCCGCTTCGCGGTTGAGCAGCACGAGAAAGAGCCACATGTTCACCACCAACCGCTACGACGTCACCGGGTGGCCCGTCGGTGATCCGACCGAGGACGTCGGCGAGGTGATCAACAGCATCATCGCCGACATTCGGGGGCGGCAGACCGTCCCCGACGATGAGGGACGGGGCAAGCCCGGCGCCGTGATCTACCTGCCGCCGGGCGACTATCGGCTGCGGACGCAGGTGCTGATCGACATCAGCTTCCTGCGGATCGAGGGGTCGGGTCACGGGTTCAGCTCATCCAGCATCCGGTTCAACGTGCCCGACGCGGACGTGCCCGACCTGCACGAGCTGTGGCCCGGGGGCAGCCGCGTCCTGGTGGACCTGCCGCCGGCGGACGGGGACGACGAGGCCGGCGGCGCGGCCTTCCTGGTGGCGCGGAGCGGGAACCCGCGGATCAGCTCGGTCGAGTTCGTCGGCTTCTGCATCGACGGGCTGCGCTTCGCCGCGGACAGCTCCGGGCTGCTGCCGCAGAACACCTACGTGAACGGGCGGACCGGCATCTACGTCGCGGACGCCAACGACTCCTTCCGGGTCAACGGGATGGGGTTCGTCTACCTCGAGCACGCGCTCACGATCCACCACGCGGACGCGCTGTCGGTTCACGACAACTTCATCGCCGAGTGCGGCAGCTGCGTCGAGCTCCGCGGCTGGGGGCAGGCGTCCAAGATCACGGACAACCTGATCGGTGCCGGGTTCCGGGGCTACTCGATCTACGCGGAGAACCATGGGGGCCTGCTGGTCACGTCCAACAACGTGTTCCCGCGGGGGGCGAGCAGCGTGCACTTCGACGGCGTGTCCCGCTCGAGTGTCGCCAACAACCGCTTCCACTCGTTCTACCCCGGGATGGTCGTCCTCGCCCGGGGCAGCTCGGAGAACCTCGTCGGCGGCAACCACTTCCTGCGCGACCTGGAGCCGTGGACGCCGTTCCTCGGCGTCGACAACGGCCGGGACGACGGGTTCGGGCTGCTGCGGATCGAGGGCGCCAACAACTCGGTGATCGGCAACCACTTCTCGGAGGTGGTCGATGGCGCGGCCCTCCGGCCGCCGGGTGAGCCGCCGGTCATCGTCCGGCTGGCCGAGGGCGGCGGCAACTACGTCGCCACCAACCACACGGTCGCGATCGACCTGCCCGCCACGTCCGGCGACTCCGCCGTGTCGGCCCAGGTGGGGGCGCTGCTGTCGACGGGCGCCTCGGCCCCCCTGGCCGTGACGACCGTCCTGGTCGATCCGGCCTCGTCCGGCAATACGATCTTGGACTCCGGCGCCGACGCGGAGGTTGTCGCCGACCGGTTGGCGAATGCCGTCCGGCCCACGCCCGGAAAGGGGATGTGATGAACAGCGTTGAGCGTCCGCGGTTCCATTTCACGGCGGAGGCCGGCTGGATCAACGATCCGCACGGCATCACGTACCGGGACGGCGGTTACGACGTCTTCTTCCAGTTCGTGCCCGGTTCGACGGAGTGGCAGCCGAACTGCCACTGGGGGCATGCGCGGGGTCGGGATCTGTTCTCTCTCCGTGAGTTGCCGCTGGCGATCGCGCCGGGTGAGGGCGATGACGGCATCTGGACGGGTTCGCTGGTGGTGGACGACGAGGGTGCCGCCCGGGTGTTGTACACCGCGGTGAGCACGCCGGACTTCGGGATCGGACGCGTCCGGTCTGCCACCCCCGCCGACGCGGACTGGGTGCAGTGG
>JAOATP010000152.1:1615-14064 GCA_030158185.1 Propionicimonas sp. | reverse complement strand
GCTCCGGCCTCTTCGTCGGTCGTGACTTCCCCGACAACGACAAATTGATGGACTCGAACCCCGAACAGATAGTCCACTGCCCGCCACCTTGCCTTGGCTACTCCCCTTCGCAGCACCGCACCATCAACGAGATGGTGGCCGAGGCCTGGCCCATCTCGCTCTCCATCGCCATCGGCGCCTTCATCCTGTGGATGATCGTCGGAGTCGGCGGCGGCATCATCGCTGCCCTGAACAAGGGCAAATGGCAGGACCGCTCCATCGTCGGCGCAGCACTTGTCGGCTTCTCGCTCCCCACCTTCTTCGTCGGCCTCGTGCTGCTGACCTTCGTTGCGATCAAGTGGGGACTCGTGCCCATTCCGACCTGGGTGCCCTTCACGGACAACCCGTGGAAATGGGCCCAGAACCTGATCCTCCCGTGGATCACCCTCGCCTTCTTCTTCGCAGCCAGCTACGTGCGGCTCACCCGCGCCTACATGATCGAGACGATGAGCGAGGACTACATCCGCACCGCCAACGCCAAGGGCGTGGCGAAGGGCGCGGTCATCTTCCGCCACGGCCTGCGCGCGGTCCTCACCCCGATCGTCACAGCCGCCGGCCTCGACCTCGGCGGCCTGCTCGGCGGCGCGATCATCACAGAGAGCGTCTTCTCGATGCATGGGCTCGGCTACCTGGCCGTCCACTCGGTGACCACCATGGACCTGCCCACGATCGTCGCCCTCGTGATGATCGTCTCGACCTTCATCGTCGTGGCCAACATGGTGGTGGACATCGCCTACGGCTTCATCGACCCGAGAGTGAAACTGAGCTGATGAGCCCCTTTCTTCGCGTCAACGACCTCAAGGTCCACTTCCCTACCGACGACGGTGTCGTCCGTGCGGTGGACGGTCTGACCTTCGAACTCGAGAAGGGCAAGACCCTCGGCATCGTCGGGGAGTCCGGCTCCGGCAAGTCGGTCACCTCACTGGCGATCATGGGCCTGCACCGCGGTTCGCGGGCGAAGCTGAGCGGCGAGGTGGAGCTCGACGGCCAGGACCTGCTGAAGGTCTCGGACGAGGAACTGCGCAGCCTGCGTGGCCGCAAGATGGCGATGATCTTCCAGGATCCGCTCTCGGCGATGCACCCGTACTACACGATCGGCCAGCAGCTGGTCGAGGCCATCCAGGTGCACGAGAAGGTCGCCAAGAAGGCGGCCCGCACCAAGGTCATGGACATGCTCGGACGGGTCGGCATCCCGAACCCGAACAAGCGCATCGACCAGTACCCGCACGAGTTCTCCGGCGGCATGCGCCAGCGGGCCATGATCGCGATGGCACTGATCAACGACCCGGAACTGCTGATCGCGGACGAGCCGACCACGGCCCTCGACGTCACCGTCCAGGCGCAGATCCTCGACCTGATGCGCGACCTGCAGGACGAGTTCGGCTCGGCGATCATCATGATCACCCACGACCTCGGCGTCGTTGCGGAGATCGCCGACGACGTCCTGGTGATGTACGGCGGCAAGTGCATCGAGTACGCGGAGGTGGACAGCGCCTTCCACCAGCCCGACCACCCCTACACCTGGGGCCTGCTCACCTCGATGCCGCGTCTTGACCGGCTCAAGCAGGACCGCCTGCTGCCGATCGCCGGCAACCCGCCGTCGCTGATCAACCTGCCGCCCGGATGTGCCTTCCACCCCCGGTGCGCGTTCCGCGAGTCCTCCGGCGTGGCGTGTGACGAGATCGTGCCCGACCTGCTCGAGTCCTACCCCAAGCACGACTCCCGCTGCCACATCCCCGTCGCCAAACGCGCTGACCTGTTCGCGAACGTCATCGCCCCGAGGCTGTAGGAGAAGCCGTGAGCCTGCTGACCGTCACCGATCTGAAGAAGTACTTCCCCACCTACACGACCAAGCTCGTGCGTTCCGAGGGTGCCCCGGTGAAGGCCGTTGACGGCCTCTCGCTGAGTCTCGAAGCCGGCGAGACCCTCGGCCTCGTCGGCGAATCGGGCTGCGGCAAGTCGACCGCGGGCCGCACGATCCTGAAGCTCCTTGAACCGACGAGCGGCACCATCGAGTTCGAGGGTCGCGACGTCACCAAGGCCAAGGGCGAGGAACTGCGCAAGCTGCGGCGCGAGTTGCAGATGGTCTTCCAGGACCCCTACGGCTCGCTGAACCCGCGGCACCCGGTGGGCGCCATCATCGCTGCCCCGTTCGAGATCCAGGGCGTGAAGCCTGAAGGTGGCGTGAAGAAGGCCGTCCAGGAGCTGATGGAGCGCGTCGGCCTCAACCCCGAGCACTACAACCGCTACCCGCACGAGTTCTCCGGCGGCCAGCGTCAGCGCATCGGCGTGGCCCGCGCGGTGGCCCTGAAGCCGAAGCTGGTGGTCTGCGACGAGCCGGTCTCCGCCCTCGACGTGTCCATCCAGGCACAGGTGATCAACCTGCTCGAGGACATCCAGAAGGAGCAGAACCTCGCCTACATCTTCATCGCCCACGACCTGTCGGTGGTGCGTCACATCTCCGACCGTGTGATGGTGATGTACCTCGGTCGCACGATGGAGATGTCGGACCGCATCGGCCTGTACGAGCGTCCGATGCACCCCTACACCCAGGCGCTGATGTCGGCCGTCCCGGTGCCGGAGCCGCGTCGCGACCGCGAGCGGATCCTGCTCACCGGTGACCTGCCCAGCCCGCAGAACCCGCCGTCGGGTTGTGTGTTCCGCACCCGCTGCCCCTACGCGCAGGAGCGTTGCGCCGCGGAGGTCCCGCTGCCGGTCGAGCTCGAGCCCGGCCACATCGTGGCCTGCCATTTCCCGGCCATCCGCAACGTCATCTGAACCCGTTTGTTGGCTGAGCGAGCGCTACTCCGGTAACCCGTCGCGGTCGGCCCACTCCAGCAGGGTGTCGAGGCGGTGGGCCACGTCGTCGATGCTCGCGTGCGGGTCGCCGGTCTTCGCGAACCTCGCCGGGACGGTGGCCAGCGTCAGCTCCTGCGGGGCGATGTCCGCGAGCTCGTCCCAGCTGAACGGCGTGGACACCGTCCCCTCGGGCACGCCACGCACCGACCAGGGGCTGGCAATCGTGTGGTCACGGGCGTTCTGGTTGTAGTCCACGAAGACGTGCTCCGGGTCGCGGTCCTTGCGCCACCAGGTGGTGGTGACGTCGTCCGGCAGCCGGCGCTCCACCTCTCGGGCGAACGCGAGCGCTGCGCGTCGCACCTCGCTGAAGCCCCACTCGGGGACGATGCGGACGTAGATGTGCAGCCCGCTGCCGCCGGAGGTCTTCGGGAAGCCGGCAATGCCGAGTTCGGCGAGCACCTCGTGGGCAACCTCCGCCGTCCGGCGGACGCGCTCGAACCCGGCCCTGGGCATGGGGTCGAGGTCAATGCGCCACTCGTCGGGTTTCTCCACGTCTGCGCGGCGGGAGTTCCAGGGGTGGAACTCGACGGTGGCCATCTGCACCGCCCAGATCACCGCGCCCAGCTCGGTGACACACAGCTCGTTCGCGGTGCGGCCGTACCGCGGGAAGTACACGTTGACGGTTTCCACCCACGGCGGCGCGCCCGACGGCAACCGTTTCTGGTGCACCTTCTCCCCCGCAAGCCCGGACGGGAACCGGTGCAGCATGCAGGGCCGCTCGCGCAGCGCCCGGACGATGCCGTCCCCGACGGACAGGTAGTAGTTGGCCAGGTCGAGCTTCGTCCAGCCCTTCGCCGGGAAATACACCCGGTCTGGGCTGGTCAGCCGCACCACGCGCGGGCCCACCTCGAGCTCAACCGGTTCGCCTGCCGCCTCCGCCATGGCGCCAAGCTACCCGCAGCCTCGCTGGCGGTCGAGGCTCAGGATGCAGTGATCAGGTGGTGGAAGTGCGCCACCCGCTGCGCCGTCGCACCGCCCGGTGACCACTGCTCGATGGCAGCGCATGCCGTCGCCATGCCCCAGCCGGCGGACTCGGCGAAACCGAGGCCCGCCTCCAGGCGCGACACCAGGCCGCCGAGGAAGGCGTCGCCGGCACCGATCGGGTTCCTGACGTTGACCTTCTGGCCCGAAAGGACCCCGGCACCGTCGCGGGTCGCCCACGCCAGCCCTGCGGAGCCGGCGGTGACGACGACGGCGGCGATCCCGCGGTCGTGCAGGCCGGCGGCAGCCCCGGCCGCCCGGGCGAGGGCGTCGTCCCCGACACCCGTCGCCTCCGGTGAGGTCTCGCCGGTGAGGATCGCTTCGGCCTCTGCCAGGTTCGGCGTGATCAGGGTGGGCAGTGCGGGCCCGCGAAGGGCCAGCGGCATCCACGCCGGTCCGGTGTCCAGCGCCAGGCGGGCTCCGGTTGCCGCGATCGACGCAACCAGCCCTGCCAGGGCCTCCGGCCCCACCCCCGGCGGGAAGCTCCCGCTGCAGATCACCCACTCACCCGGACGCAGCGCCGCCGTCGACGCCTGGACGAACTCGTCCCAGCCGGTGTCCGACACAGGCGCACCGGGGCCGTTCAGGACGGTGACGCGGCCGTCGTCCTCGAGCACGATGATCGACTCCCGCACGGCGCCGGGGCAGGGGTGGCTGGTCACGTCCATGCCCTCGCCACGCAGGGTGTCGAGGTACCAGTCGGAGCCGCTGGTGGGCAGCAGCACGTGCACCCGCGGCGCAGCGCCGTTCGCCAGGCACCCGCGTGCCGCGGACACCGACTTGCCCGCAGGGTAGGCACGGTTCTCCCGCACCCTGTCCACGGTGCCGGGGATCAGGGCGTCGAGGATCACCAGACGGTCGATCGTCGGGTTGGGACAGATCGCCAGCACGGCAGCCTCCTTCAGGTTTCGCCTGCACCAAACCTATCGGCGCCTACGATGAGGAGTCCGCCATCCACCGAGCCAGGGGAACCCATGAACATCGCCACACCGGTCACCGCCACCGGCCAGTCCGCAGCAGCCTGGGGCAAGGCCCACTGGATCGGCGTGGCAACGGTCTCCGAGGGCGCCGTGTCGGCCTGGCAGGTGCACGAGGTCGCCTGGGACGTCTCCCACGACGAGGGCACCCACGGTTCGCACCACGCCCGCATCGTCCGCTTCCTCAAGGAGCACGACATCGCGGCCGTCGTTGTCGACCACATGGGACCGGGCATGGTCCAGGTGATGGAGACGATGAAGATCCCGGTGCTCCCGGCGAGCCCGGGCGACGCCCAGGCCTCGGTCCTCGCGGCCGTGACGGCTGCCCTCTGACCGCTACCCCGCGACGGGATTCGCCCTGACGTCGTAGCTCTCCGGCGTCACGACGTCGCCATGGGCCCGATCAAGTGCAGATCCCGTCGGCAGCACAACGCAGCCGGCAGGGTCCAGCCGGACGGCAAGGCGCGTGCGGCGGTCGGCATGGGTCAGGAGTTCGCGCGTCCGCACCCTCCCGATGCCCCCGCCGGGGATGGTGACGCTGAACTCGGTGCCGCCGCGGCGCGGCTGGATGCCCAGCACGGGCACCTCCGTGCCGCCAGGGTCGGCCACCAGGCCTTCGGGGCCGACCGCCACCACTCCGGACGGTATCCCCTGCCAGCCAAGGGACGCGGCCTGCGCGGCGTCCAGCGTGAGCCGGTAGCCGAGGAAGCCGGCCACCTCCGCGTCCACCGGGTGCCGCCACAGCGTGGCGGGGTCGTCCACCTGCAGCAGCCGGCCGCCGGCCAGTACGGCGACCCGGTCGGCGATGGCGAAGGCCTCGTCCTGGTCGTGGGTGACATACAGCGCCGGTGTACCCGTGGCCTGCAGGGTGGCGTCCAGCACACCCAGCAGGTGCTCACGCAGGCCGGTATCTAGGGCCGACAGCGGCTCGTCCAGCATCAGTAGTCGCGGCGATGCTGCCAGCGAGCGGGCGAGGGCCACGCGCTGGGCCTGGCCGCCGGACAGAGCGGTCACCGGACGCGGCCCGTAGCCGGCGAGCCCCACCAGCTCCAGCAGCTCCCCGACGCGTCGGTCACGATCGGCCCGCTCGCGTCCGGCAAGGGCGTAGCCCACGTTGGCTGCGACACAGAGGTGCGGGAACAGCTGGCCGTCCTGGAACATCATCGCGAAGCCGCGCCGGTGCACGGGGACGGCCGTGAGGTCGACCCCGTCCCAGCTGACGGTGCCGGCGGCCAGCGGCTCGAGGCCCGCCACAGCGCGCAGGAGTGACGACTTGCCCGAGCCGGACGCCCCGAGCAGGGCGACGACCTCGCCGGGCGCGACGTCGAGGGAGACGCCGTCGACGGCGACGGTGGGCCCGTAGCGCACCACGGCGTCGCGGATCGCCAGGCCGGTCACCACGGGTTCACCTCTTTCGGTCCGATCCACTCCGCCAACCCCATCACCGTCGCCGTCAGCACGGCCAGCACGACGGATGCTGCCATGGCCATGCCGAAGTTCTCCGCGCCGGGCCGTCCGATCAGCCGGAAGATGACCACCGGCAGCGTCGGACGGTCGGGGCGGGCAAGGAACGAGGTGGCGCCGAACTCGCCCAGCGAGGTGGCGAAGGCGAAGCCAAGGGCGAGCCCAAGCCCGCGCAGGGCGAACGGCAGGTCGATGGTGCGCACGATGCGCCCCGGTCCCGCGCCGAGGGTAGCGGCGGCCTCGTGCAGCCGCGGGTCGATGGCCCGCAGCGTCGGCAGCAGGGTGCGCACCACCAGCGGCAGCGCGACCATGGCCTGGGCGATCGGGATCAGCGCCCACGACGAGCGCAGGTCGAACGGCGGCCGGTTGAGCGTGATCAGGAAGCCGAAACCGACGGTGACGGCCGAGACGCCCAGGGGCAGCATGAACACAGCGTCGAGCGTCCGCAGCCTGCGACGGCCCTGAGCAGAGACCGGACGCCGGGACAGCACGTAGCTGAGCAGCAGGCCGAGGAACACCGCGATGGCGGTCGCTACTGCTGCTGTCGCCAGCGAGTTCGCCAGTGATTGCCACACGCTCACCGTCAGCTGGCCACCCGTCCCGGACAGCGCGAGGTAGTTGCCGAGCCCGACGCCGGTCGCCGTCTGGAACGAGCGCCAGACAAGGCTGGCCATGGGAGTGACGAGCAGGCCCAGCACGACGACAGCCGTGAGAACGGCGGACGCTGTGTCGGCGCGGCTCAACGGAGCATCGGAAGGGTTGCCGGACAGGCGCAGCGCGCGCTCCTGGCGGGCGCGGGTTGCACCGGCGACGATCAGGGTGGCACTGACGACGACGAGCTGCAGGATCGACAGCGCTGCGGCCGCCTGCAGGTCGAGGAGCTGGGTGGTCTGGTACCAGATCTCGGTCTCGATGGTGCCGTAGCTCGCCCCGCCCAGCACCAGCACGACCCCAAAGGCCGAGGCGCAGAACAGGAAGACCAGCGCCGCTGCGGACGCGATCGCCGGGGCCAGCGCCGGAAGGGTCACGGTGGCGAGGACGCGGACGCGGCCGGCCCCCAGCGTCCGGGCTGCGTCCTCGGCACGCGGGTCGAGGCGGGACCACAGGGCGCCGACCGTGCGCACCACCACCGAGTAGTTGAAGAACACCAGCGCCGCGATGATCGCAGCGAACGACTCCTCCAGCCCCAGGAAGCCGAGTGGCCCGTGGGTGGCCAGCAGCGACTGGAAGGCCACCCCGACGACGACGGTGGGCAGGACGAACGGGATGCTCACCACGGCGCGCAGCAGCCGGCGTCCGGGGAAGCGTCGGCGGTACAGCAGGTGCGCACCGGGAACCCCCAGGAGCACCGCCATCACCGTGCCTGCCACGGCCTGGCCGAGGGTCTGCCCCACGATCCGCCAGGTGCGCGGCGCCGCCAGCACCTCACGGATGCCGTCGAGGGTGAACACACCGTCCTCGACGAAGCCACGGACGACCAGCGCCGACACCGGCCACGCGAAGAACACGGCGAGGAACGCCACCGGCAGCGCAGCTGCCAGCACCCACACGACCGGGCGTCCCCCGACCCCTCCGTGGCGGCCACCTCCGCCCCGTCCCGCCCAGAAGCCATCGGTTCGCGTAGAAGCCACCGAAATATCGGCGGCATCCACTCGAAGTGGCGGCTTCTGTGGGCGGGACGAGGGGGTGCCCAGTACGCGGGTCACCCGATGACCGTGGCCGTCCAGGCCTTGATCCAGGTGTCGCGGCCGGCGGCGAGGGCTTCGATCGACACCTCGATGGGGTCGCTCACGACGGCAGCGTGCGCGAGCCAGTCGGCGGGCAGCTTCACCTCGGGGTCGACCGGGTTCATGTACATCTGCTCGGGGATCTCGGCCTGCACCTTCGGCGACAGCATGAAGTCGACGAACTTGCGCGCCCCGACCTCGTTCTGGGCCCCGGCGAGGACCGCGGCGTACTCGACCTGACGGAAGCAGGTGCGGGTCAGGGCCTCCGTTGCCGGCTCGTAGGCGGGGGACGTGTTGTAGGACACCACGAGCGGGCGGTCACCCTTGCCGGACGAGCCGGAGAACTCGACGGTGTAGGCCTCCGTCCAGCCCTTCACGACCTTGACGCCGTTGGCCTTCAGGGCCGTCCAGTAGTCGAGGTAGCCGGGGTCACCCTTCTGGCCGACGGTGGCTGCGAGGAACGCGAGTCCTGGTGAGGAAGAGGCGGGGTTCTCCACAACGAGGAGGTCCTTGTACTCCGGCTTCACCAGGTCGTCGAGGGTTTCGGGGACGGCGAGCTTGTGCGCCTTGAACCAGCCGTTGTCTGCGTTCAGGCAGACATCGCCGAAGTCGACGGGGGTGAGCGAGTCCTTGTCGTCGGCCGCGTAGGCAGCAGCGCCGGCCGGCAGCGCCGGCGAGGCGTAGGGCTTCACAACCCCTTCGGAGATGGCCCGTCCGGCGAAGGTGTTGTCGATGCCGTAGACCACGTCGCCCAGCGGCGCGTCCCTTGTGAGCACCAGCTGGTTCACCAGCGTGCCGACGTCACCCGGCGCGACGAACGTCACGTCGTACCCGGAGGACGCCTTGAACGCCGCGATGGTGGCGTCGCTGAGCGCGAACGAGTCGTGCGTGAGGACGGTGAGGGTCTCGCTCTCCGTGGGTGCCGCCGACGTGGCGGCCGGGCCCGGGGTGCCCGACACGGCTGCAGGTCCGCTGCAGCCGGCCAGCAGGACGGCGCTGAGCGCCACCGCAGCGAATCGATGTGACATTGCTTCCTCCAAATGGCTCGGAGGGCCCGGGAACGGTCCCGGGGAGAAAATCCCGACTCCCTACGCCGGTGCTAACCGGATCAGGTTCGAGGGTCTGCGGCTGCCCGCACTCTCAGCGCCGTGGCGCTCCCCTGTCTTCACCCAACGCTAGCACTCGCCCGTGCGTGCCCCACCGTCGGCCGGCCTGCACGGCGATGCTGGAAACCGGAAGGAAGTGGTGGTCGAATAGCGGTACTGCCTACCGAGGAGACCCGATGATCCGCCCGTTCTACCTTTCCGGCGTGCCCACCCTGGGTGAGGGGAGCTTCGAGGTCAGGTCACCGTTCGACGGCAGCCTCGTTGCGGAGGTGTCGCGCCCGACCGC
Organism: Propionicimonas sp.; assembly: GCA_030158185.1. Lineage (GTDB taxonomy): Bacteria > Actinomycetota > Actinomycetes > Propionibacteriales > Propionibacteriaceae > Propionicimonas. Next base: position 4,625 of record JAOATP010000152.1, on the reverse strand, counting down.
TGCCCAGGCGGAGCAGGCTGTCTCCGACCTGGACGCCGTCTTCGCCGAGGCCCAGGCGCTGCCTGCTCACGCCAGGGCTGCAGCGCTGGACCACATCAGCAGGCGGCTCGCAGAGCGCACGGACGAGATCGCTGCCCTGATCACGGCCGAGAACGGGAAGCCGCTGATGTGGGCGAGGTCCGAGGTGGGACGCGCGGTGTCGACCTTCCGCTGGGCGGCGGAGGAGGCGCGGCGCTTCGCCGGCGACCTGATGCGGCTGGACACCGAACCGACCCAGACCGGACGGATGGCGCTCGTGCGGCGATTCCCGCGCGGCCCGGTCCTGGCGATCAGCCCGTTCAACTTCCCGCTCAACCTCGTCGCCCACAAGGTGGCCCCCGCGATCGCCGTCGGGGCACCCATCCTCGTCAAGCCGGCCCTGAAGACCCCGTTGTCCGCCCTCGTGCTCGCGGAGATCGTTGCCGAGACGGCCCTGCCGCCGAGAATGTTGTCGGTGCTCACCATCGGCCACGCCCAGATGGAGCCCCTCGTGACCGACCCGCGGCTGCCGGTGATCTCGCTCACCGGCTCCGATGCCGTCGGCGAGCAGCTGCGCGCCTCCGCGCCCCAGAAGCACGTGATCACCGAGTTGGGCGGGGACGCTGCCGTCATCGTCGAGCCCGACTGGCCCGACCTCACGGCGGCTGCCGCCCGCATCGGCCTGTTCGGCTGCTACCAGGCGGGGCAGTCCTGCATCGGCGTGCAACGTGTGCTGGTGCACTCCTCGATCGCCGAGAGGTTCACGGCCGAGCTGGTCACGGCGATGGAGGGCCTGCGCCAGGGCGACCCGACCGATCCGGAGGTGCAGGTGGGCCCGGTGATCGACGCGAAGGCGGCAGAGCGCATCACCGACTGGGTCTCCGATGCCACCGGGAAGGGCGCCCGGCTCCTCACCGGAGGGACGGCGGACGGCACGATGTTCGCCCCCACCCTGCTGGCCGACGTGCCCGCCGACGCCATCATCGCCGACAACGAGGTGTTCGGGCCGGTGCTCACCGTGACCACCTACGAGACCATCGAGGAGGCGTTCGCGAAGGTGAACTCGTCCCGGTACGGACTGCAGGCCGGCGTGTTCACGACCCTGCTGACGACGGCTTTCGCAGCGCACCGTGAGCTCAAGGTGGGAGGCGTCATCATCGGTGACGTGCCCACCTTCCGCGCCGACCAGATGCCCTACGGCGGCTGGAAGGCCTCCGGCAGCGGACGCGAGGGGGTTGCCTCAGCGATGGAGGATCTCACCGACGCCCGCGTCCTCGTGCTGACCGGCCTTCCCCTCTAGCCTCCCCCTCCTCACCGACTTGTCAGAACCACAGAGGGTCCTGGCCCTCTGTGGTTCTGACAAGTCGGTGGGTGGGGCGCCGGAAGCAGGGTTTTGTGCCAGTCTTGGGCGCATGACTGCGCAGTCCGAGGCCATCGAGAAGATCAAGACCGGCTACACGTTCACCACACCGTCCATCGACCTGGGCGTGCTGATGGTGGACGGGACGCCCGACACCGACGTCCGGGTCCGGTTGTCGCTGTCGATGCTGAACCGGCACGGCCTCGTTGCGGGGGCAACCGGTACCGGCAAGACCCGCACCCTGCAGCTGTTGGCTGAGGCGATCTCGCGCGCCGGCGTCTCGGTCTTCGCGGCGGACATCAAGGGCGACCTGTCCGGGATCGCGATCCCCGGCACCCCCAGCGAGAAGCTGCTCGCGCGCACCACCAAGATTGGCCAGGACTGGCAGCCGGCCGGTTGCCCCACCGAGTTCTACGCCCTCGGCGGCCAGGGCACCGGTGTGCCGCTGCGCGCCACCGTCAGCTCGTTCGGCCCGATCCTGCTGAGCAAGGTGCTGGGCCTCAACGAGACCCAGGAGTCCAGCCTCGGGCTGGTCTTCCACTACGCCGACACCGAGGGCCTGCCGCTGCTCGACCTGGCCGACCTCAAGGAAGTGCTGCTCTACCTGACCAGCGACGAGGGCAAGCTCCAGCTGAAGGAGCTCGGCGGGTTGTCGTCGGCCACGGTTGGCGTCATCCTGCGCACTCTTGTGACCCTGCAGACCCAGGGCGCTGACGAGTTCTTCGGAGAGCCCGAGTTCGACACCCGCGACCTGATCCGCACCTCCGCGGACGGCAAGGGCGTCATCTCGCTGCTGGAGCTGCCGAACCTGCAGGACCGTCCCGCGATCTTCTCGACCTTCCTGATGTGGGTGCTGGCCGACCTCTTCCACGACCTGCCCGAGATCGGCGACGTCGACATTCCCAAGCTGGTCTTCTTCTTCGACGAGGCGCACCTGCTGTTCGACGGCGCGTCCAAGGCGTTCCTGGACGCGATCGCCCAGACCGTCCGGCTGATCCGCTCCAAGGGCGTCGGCATCTTCTTCGTCACCCAGTCGCCGACCGACGTGCCGGACAACGTGCTGGCCCAGCTGGGTTCCCGCGTGCAGCACCAGCTGCGGGCGCACACCCCCAACGACGCGAAGGCACTGAAGGCCACCGTCCAGACCTACCCCACCAGCCAGTACGACCTCGCGGAGACGCTGCAGTCGCTCGGGATCGGCGAGGCGATCGTCACGGTGCTGAACCCTGACGGCGCCCCCACCCCGGTCGCCTGGACACGCATGATGGCGCCCGCGGGTTCGATGGGTGCGATGCCGGCCGACTGGCTCGCCAATGGCGTCGCGTCCTCCGCGATGCAGGCCAAGTACGGCCAGGAGATCAACCGCGACTCCGCCTACGAGATGCTCGCGCGCAAGCTGGAGGCCGGCGCAGCGAGGGCGCAGGCCGAGGCAGACCAGGCGGCCCAGGCCAAGGAGCAGGCCGCCCAGGACAAGGCTGACGCAGCACAGGAGCGGGCATCGGCCCCGCGCGCCACCCGCACCTCATCCCGTCCCGCGCCCAGGTCGGGTGTGGAGAAGGTGCTGGGCTCGGCCACCTTCTGGAACCAGGTCATCCGCGTCGGCGGCCAGGTCGTCCGCACCATGTGGGGCAC
>JAOATP010000152.1:0-1515 GCA_030158185.1 Propionicimonas sp. | reverse complement strand
CCCACCCCACGGTCCCTGAGGAGGCTCGAGAGCGCAGCGAACGAGCCGTCACGAAGGGCCGGCCGCCACCTCCTCCAGCGGGACGGAGGCATCGGCGAGCTTCTCGCGGGAGACGACCGTCCGCTCCCGGATGAGCGCCTGGACGGCGTCGATGGTGTCCCACACGTTGACGTGCATGCCGGCGAGCACCACCACACCGTCCCCTTCGGGCACCACCCAGAACGCCATGAACTCGTTGCCCGCGGTGTCGCCGCGCACGATCAGCTCGCAGTCGGTGTCACGCGGCACGTAGCCGGCGTACTCCAGGCCGGCGTCGTACTGGTCGGAGAAGAAGAACGGCACTGGATCGTAGGTGAGGTCGACCCCGGCCATCGAACGGCCCGCCGCGAGCCCGGAATCGTTCGCGTTCGCCCAGTGCTCCACGCGGACGTTGCGACCCAGCAGCGTGCTCTCCCAGTTCGCCACGTCGCCGGCCGCCCAGATGCCCGGGACGCTGGTGCGCAGGGCCGCGTCTGTGACAACGCCGTTGTCGATGGCAACCCCGGCCGTCTCCGCCAGCTCCGTGCTGGGACGGATGCCGACGCCGACCACCACCGTCTGGGCCGCGATCGTCTGCCCGGCGTCGGTGTGCACGCCGGTGACGTGCTCGGTGCCGGCGAAGCCCTTCACGCCGGTGCCGAACAGGAGGTTCACACCATGAGCTGCATGGAAGTCGGCGAACCAGGTGCCGATCCGCTCCCCCATCACTGCGAGCAGCGGCGCCTTCGTCGGTTCGATGATCGTCACCGTGCAGCCGTGGTGGCGTGCGGCGGCAGCCACCTCGAGGCCGATCCAGCCCGCGCCCACGATGACGACGTCCCCACCGCCGCGCAACCTGTCAAGGAGCGCGAGTGAGTCGTCCATGGTGCGCAGGTAGGTCACGCCGGGCAGGTCTCCGCCGGGCACATCCAGGCGCCGGACGACCGAGCCGGTGGCGAGCAGCAGCCGGTCCCAGGGCAGCACCGAGCCGTCAGCCAGCGTCACCGTCCGCTCGCCGGTGGAGATGGACGTGGCCGGCTGGCCCCGCCGCAGCGTGACGCCCTGCTCCCTGTACCAGCCCTCCGGGTGGGTGAAGGCGACGTCGGCCCCGGCCTTGCCCTGGAGCACGTCCTTCGACAACGGTGGCCGCTCGTAGGGCACGTGGTTCTCCGCACTGACCACGGTGATCGCGCCCTCGCGGTCGTGCTCGCGGACACCCTCCACGGCGCGGGCAGCGGTCAGGCCGCCGCCGATGATCACATACTGCACAACGTCGTCGTCGCTCATGCCTCCACTCTGCCTCGCCGCTCAAGAGGTGGCGGCTCAGCTGATCCTGATGCCCCAGATGCGGCGGGCATAGGACGCGACGACGATCATGTTGCCGTACACCGCGGGGGAGGCCTCGGTGTTCTTGCCGAGGCTCAGGGTGGACAGGTCGGTGCCGGTGTTCGGGTCGAACAGGTGCATGGTGCCGCCGGAGTCGGTGACGATGCCGTA
>JAOATP010000151.1 GCA_030158185.1 Propionicimonas sp. | reverse complement strand
CCGGACGGGTCCCGACCACATCGAAGGTGGCCTCCGCGGTCCACGCACACGCCTGAGCCAGGTCGGCGATCGCGACAGCCTGCTCCACCTCAGCCCTCGTCAACGCATCGACAGCGCTCCGCAGCCGACCGGCCGCCGCAACCATCGATTCATCCATGTGTTCGATTCTAAACGGACCCTCCGACAGTGCTCCTTGGCCGTGCAGCAGGTGCCCGGCGCCGGGCCACCTGGTCGGCGAGCAGCACGGCAACGCGGAGCTGTTCGGTCGTGGGCTTCACCAGCCGTGTTGCCGTCGTGACCTGGAAGTGGCCGAGGATGCGTCCGCCCTGGACGACCGGCACGGCGGTGAAGCGGTCGGTGGGCAACCCGTAGGCCTTGACGTCGAGGGTGGTGCCCTGGAGCGTCACGGAGCCGTCGCGCTGCACGATCGCCTGATCCGGCGATGGGGGCCCTTCTGCGAAGGTCACGCGTTCGGCGCCGAGGCTGTGCCAGATGTGGCCGGCGACCACCCCGACGGTTTCGGTGCCCGGCTCACCCTTGGCCACCAGGTCGGACGACTCGAGGACCCCTCGGATGAAGCCTTCGCGCTCACTCGCCCGGGCACGCTGCCGTCCGCCCCACAACGCCAGCTCGTTCACCGCGAGACCGACCAGCAGCAGCAGGACGGCCAGCTCGATGTCCTCGGAGTTGGTGATGTGCAGGTCGAGATAGGGCGCGGTCAGGAAGAAGTCGAAGCCGATCGCGCTGGCCAGGCCGGCGAGGATGCCGCTCGGGCGATCACCGGTGGCCGCGACCCCGACAACGACGAGCACGAGGATCAGCGCGGACGCCGCGCCCGAGACGACGCCGTTCAGGAAGTACAACAACCCGCTGACCAGCAGCGGCACGACGACGGCAGCGCCCCGCAGGAGGCGCCGGTTCTGCTCGACCCACTCTGTCCACATACCTCCAGCAAAGCACCAGTTCCGGGCGTGCAGCAGGGGTGGCCTCGTCAAGGATGCGTCAAGCTTTTCCGCTCGCTCAGGCGGGCTTGCGGGCGACGAAGGTGTGCAGGATCCCCTGCTGCCAGCCGCCTGCACCCTGGCGCGCGATGTCGACGAAGCCCGCAGCAGCCAGCCGGTCGCCGAAGGCCTGGACGGAGTCGAAGTCGAGCACGCTGCGCCACAGGTAGCGGTACAGGCTGAAGTTGTGGTCGAGCAGGATGCCGAGCGGGATGATCACCAGCCAGCAGGTGATGTGCCAGCGCCAGCGGGCGACCGCGTGGCCGGCCACCGAGTAGTCCTGCACGACGAGCCAGCCCCCGGGGGTGAGCAGCTGCCACGCCTCTGCGAGCGCCCGGTCACGGGCCGGTGCGGGCACGTTGCGGTACAGGTAGGCGGCCTGGATGCCGTCCCAGGTGCCCGGTTCGTAGGCTGCGACGTCGAGCTCGCCCGCGGTCGCCTTGGCGAAGTCCACCCCGTCGGGCCAGTCCTTTGCCCGGGCCTGGGCGAGCATGCCGGCAGAGGCGTCGAGACCGAGGACCTCGGCATCGGGGACGGCGTCCAGCAGGGCCTGTGTCGAGGCCCCCGACCCGCAGGCGAGGTCGATCAGCCGCAGTGTCGAGTGGTGGGTGGCACGACCGGCGAGCGCGTGGGCTGCCCTGCGCAATTCGGCGTGATAGCCGGGGTTGAGGCCCACCAGGAGGTCGTAGCGGGAGGCCCCACGGTCGAACAGCGCTGACGTCATGCCCGCAAGCTTGGAGGTTCGGGCTCCCCCTGCGCCAGAAGGTGGGTCAAGAAATCAGGGGCAGGTGGCGAGCATCCGCGCCAGCGCCTGCTTCTCCGCCCGGTCCGTCGGGAGCTCGTAGGCGGCCTTCACCGTGACGTAGCGCACGGCGTAGCCGCACTGGCTGGGGCGGATCGGCTGCCACTGCGCCGCGTCCGACCCACCCTTGGCCTGGTTGGACCTACCGCCGGACGCGACGAGCTCGCGCAGGTCGTTGGCGAACCCCAGCCGCCGTTCGGCGGTCCAGCTCCGGGCGCCGTAGCGCCACGCGACGCTGAGGGCGACGACGTGGTCGATCTGCACCGATTCGGCCTGGCGCGGCTCCTTGGCGTCGGTGAGCGTGATGGACTCCCCGGAGTACGGATCCACCCAGGTTCCCGAGAGCACGTCGTGGTCGCAGGAGCCCTGGCGTCCGACGGTGTGGGGAGCCGAGGCCACCACGTCGCGCAGCAGCACGTCGTCGCGCTGGTTGCACCCGTTGCGGTCGGTGTCGGTCCAGGCGTCACCGAACGCAGCCCTCCGGTAGTCGTCAGCGGTCCCGGGCGGATCGACCAGGGCCAGCTGCTCGATGGCGGCGCGGGCCTGCGCAATTTCTCCCGGCGTGCTCACCATCAGCGTGCTGCCCGGCCGCGTGTCGGCCTCGGTGGTGGCGTCCGAGAAAGGGAGGGCAGGCCAGAAGCGGGGCCACACGAAGACGGCGACGACGACGGCCACAAGGAGTAGCGCAACGACGCCGGGGATGCGTCCCCGGGACGGCCAGCGAACGCCCGTGTGCTCAGGCCTCAGGAGTGGACCACAGCACGGCGACGCACACGTTCAGCAGCATCAGGCCGAAGGCAGCGTTGGTGAGGGCGGGCTGCCCCTGGCCCTTGCGGGCTCGCGCGTTCGCGATCTCGGCACAGCCGACGACGGCGAGCGCGACGACGATCTTGGTGCCGAGCTTCGCCCAGCTCACTTCCTCCTTGTTCGCCTGCACCAGCCCGACCAGGACAAGGCCGAGGACGAACTGCACACGAGCACCCCAGACGAGCACGTCAAGACCGCGGGCAGCACCCAGATAGTTGGCGAGCCACCCGGCGGCGATGCTTGCCATGCCGAGGAGGTGGAGGACGACCACGATGCCGATGACGGTTTCCATGCGCCGACCATATTCCCCCACGCGGAACAGTGTGGGACCGACGCTTGTTGTGCGGGGCGTGACACAGACAGGACTGACCTTCGGGCTGGACACCTTCGGCGACCACACGCTGGATGCCGGCGGGTCGCAGGAGAGCGCAGCCCAGGTGCTGCGGAACGTCGTTGCGGAGGGCGTCCGGGCCGACGAGGTGGGCATCGACCACTTCAGCGTCGGCGAGCACCACCGTCCCGACTTCGCGATCTCCGCCCCGGAGGTCGTCCTCGCAGCCATCGCTGCACGCACCTCGCGGATCACGCTCGGCTCCGCCGTCACCGTGCTCAGCTCCGACGACCCGGTGCGGGTCTACGAGCGGTTCGCGACACTCGACGCGATCAGCGACGGCCGGGCAGAGCTGACCGTCGGACGCGGGTCGTTCATCGAGTCGTTCCCGCTGTTCGGCTACGACCTCGACGACTACGAGGTGCTGTTCGAGGAGAAGCTCGACCTGCTCGCCTCCCTGCGCGCGGAGGGTCCGCTGCACTGGTCCGGCACGACCCGCCGGCCGCTGACCGGCCAGCGTGCCTACCCCCCAACCCAGCGCGGCAGCCTTCCGGTGTGGGTGGCCGTCGGCGGCACCCCTGCGTCGGTGGTGCGGGCAGCCGAGTACCAGCTGCCGTTGATGCTGGCCATCATCGGCGGGCCGCCGGCGCGGTTCCGTCCGTTCGTCGACCTGTACCGCAGCCGGACGGAGGGGATCGACCTGCCCGTCGGCGTCCACTCCCCCGGCTTCCTCGCTGCGACAGACGCAGAGGCCCGCGAGCTGCTGTACCCGCACTTCAAGACCAACCGCGACCGGATCGGACGCGAGCGCGGCTGGCCGCCGGTGAGCAGGGCGGACTTCGAGGCGGAAGCCGACGGCGGCGCACTGTTCGTCGGCTCCCCGGAGACGGTCGCGGCCCGGATCGCAGCTGCCGTCACCGACCTCGGCGTCCAGCGCTTCGACCTGAAGTACGCCAACGGCCCGATGCCGCACGAGCACCTGCTGACGGCCATCGAGCTGTACGGCACGCAGGTCATCCCGCGGGTGCGGGAACTGCTGTCTGTGGCCAAGGCCTAACCTGTTCCGCGTTTGCGGATCTATTGTGGTCGGCATGGCGGAAATACGGATCAGTGAGGCAGCCACGCTGCTGGGAGTCAGTGACGACACCGTGCGTCGCTGGATCGACCAGGGCCGGCTGACGGCCGGCGTGGACGGCTCCGGCCGCCAGGTCGTCCCGGGCGTGGAGCTGGCCGGGCTCGCCCGCTCGATCGCCCACGACCCGTCCAGCCTCGACGCCGGGGCCGGACACCGCTCGGCCCGCAACCAGTTCACGGGCCTGGTCACAAGGGTGGTCAGCGACACCGTGATGTCGCAGGTCGAGCTGCAGTGCGGGCCGTTCCGGGTGGTCTCGCTGATCTCGACCGAGGCCGTCACCGAGCTGGGGCTCGCGGAGGGCGAGATCGCCACGGCCGTCGTCAAGGCGACCAACGTCGGCATCGAGGCGAGGCGGTGAGGCGTGGCGTCGCGGCAGGGCTGGCCGCAGGATTGCTCCTCGGCGCAACGCTGCTGACCGCCTGCGCCCCGGCGCCCTCCGGCAGCGGCACGACCCTCGTCGTGTTCGCCGCATCGTCGCTCAACCCCACCTTCGCCACCCTCGGCAGGGAGTTCGAGGCTGCGCACCCGGGCGTCACCGTGACGTTCTCCTTCGACGGCTCGGCCGCGCTGGTCGACCAGCTCAAGGCCGGAGCGCCCGCCGACGTGTTCGCCTCGGCGGACACGGCCAACATGGACAAGGCCGGCACAGCCGGCCTGATCGGGGACGGTCCGGCGCAGTTCACAACCAACTCCCTCACCCTCATCGTGCCCAGGGGCAATCCGGCCGGCATCACCGGGCTCGACGAGAGCCTTGACGGCAGGAAGCTGGTGATCTGCGCCGACGGTGTGCCGTGCGGGACGGCGACGAGGAAGCTCGCCGCAGCGCTGGGCATCACGCTGGAGCCGGTCTCGGAGGAGACGAAGGTCACCGACGTCCGCACCAAGGTGGAGTCCGGCCAGGCCGACGCAGGCATCGTGTACGTGACCGACGCCAGGGCTTCCGGTACGAAGGTGGAGACACTGCCGATCACCGGAGCTGACACGGCTCGCAACGTGTACCTGATCGGGACGGTCACCGCGTCCACGCAGGCCACGCTCGCTGCGGAGTTCGTCGCACTGGTCACAGGAGAGCTCGGCCAGCAGGCGCTGAAGGCCGCAGGTTTCGGAGGATGATCCGTCCGCCGCTGCCGCGCTGGCTGCTGCTGCCCGTGACGGCGGCGGTGGTCTTCCTCGCCGTCCCGCTGGTCGCGCTGCTGGCCCGGGTGCCGTGGATGCGGCTGCCCGCGTTGCTCAGCGCCCCGGCGGCAGTGGACGCGTTCCTGCTGAGCCTGCGCACCTGCGCCGTGACGACGCTGGTGTGCCTTGTGCTGGGCCTGCCCCTTGCCCTCCTGCTGTCCCGCGGCACCGGACGCTGGGCTGCGGCGGGACGCACGCTTTCCACCGTCCCGATGGTGTTGCCGCCGGTGGTGGCCGGCCTTGCCCTGCTGATCGCCCTCGGCCGGCGTGAGCCACTGGGCGGCTGGCTGGCAGCCGGCGGCATCGACCTCGCCTTCACGACGACGGCCGTCGTGATCGCGCAGACCTTCGTCGCCATGCCCTACCTCGTCGTCTCCGTCGAAGGTGCCCTTCGCTCGACCCCCGACGACTACGCGATCACCGCAGCAACGCTCGGGGCGTCCCCGACGACGGTGCTGTGGCGGGTGAGCCTGCCGCTGGTCGCACCGGCCGTCGCCTCGGGCGCCGCCCTGGCGTTCGCACGTGCCCTCGGCGAGTTCGGGGCAACCCTCACGTTCGCCGGCTCGCTGCAGGGCACCACCCGGACCCTGCCGCTGGAGATCTACCTGCAGCGCGAGGTCGACACCGACACCGCGCTAGCCCTCTCCGTTGTGCTCATTGCGATCGCCGCCCTGCTGGTCGCGGTCACCGCCCGGTTCTCCCGTGGCGCGTGGAGCCGGCCATGAGCAGCCTCGGCGTACACGCAGCCCTCGCCGGACGGGGCGTCGACCTCGCGCTCGACGTGGCCGAGGGCAGCGTGACGGCCCTCGTCGGCCCGAACGGGGCGGGGAAGACGTCGCTGCTGCACCTGGTCGCCGGGTTGGCGCGGCCCACGTCCGGGAGCGTCCGGATCGCCGACCGGGAGGTGGCAGGGACCACCTGGGTGCCGGTGCACCAGCGGCGGGTAGCGCTCCTCACGCAGCGACCGGCGCTGTTCCCCCACCTGGACGTGCTGGCGAACGTTGCGTTCGGGCCACGGTCGGGCGGTGCGACCGCTGCGGACGCCCGGACGCGGGCACTCGCCGAGCTGGACGCCGTGGGCTGCGCAGGGCTCGCGTCCCGCCGTCCGCAGGACCTCTCGGGCGGGCAGGCGCAGCGGGTGGCCATCGCGCGGGCCCTTGCCACCGATCCCGACGTTGTGCTGCTCGACGAGCCCCTCGCCGGACTGGACGTCGCGGTGGCCACCGAGGTGCGGCACGCCCTCGCCGCACGACTGAGGGGACAGACGTCGCTGCTGGTGACCCACGAACTGCTGGACATCTGGACCATCGCCGACCAGGTGGCGGTCCTCGAGGGCGGGCGGGTGGTCGAGTCCGGGCCGGCGGCCGAACTGCTGGCACGTCCGACGAGCGCCTTCCTCGGTCGCCTCTCGGGCACCAACCTCTTCACGGGGACGGCGCTCGGCGACACCGTCCTGCAGATCGCCCCGGACGTGAACCTGCACGGCCTGCCCGACCCCGACCAGCCGCTCACCGTCGGCCTTCCCGGGCTGGCCAGCATCCAGCCGGCCGCCGTGGCGCTCCACCTCGCCGATCCCGGCGGCAGCCCCCGCAACCACCTTGCGGCAGAGGTGACCGGCATCGAACCGCGCGGGCACTACGTGCGGGTGAACCTCACCGTCGCCGGCCAGCCGCTGGCAGCAGACCTCACCGGCCAGGCGGTGGCGGAGCTCGCACTGCGGCCCGGCCTGCGGGTGCTGGCGGCCTTCAAGGCCACCCAGGTTCGCCTCTACGGTCGCTAGATTGGCCGGATGGAACCCACCGAACGGCTCTGCCGGGTGATCACCGTCTCCGACCGCAGTGCCGCCGGCGTGCGGGAGGACCGCTCCGGGCCGATCCTCGCCGAAGCCCTCGCCGACGCGGGCTGGCAGGTCGCCGTCCAGGTCGTGCCCGACGGCAGCGCCAGCGTCGAAGCAGCCCTGCGTCAGGCGCTGGCCGCCGGCGTCCAGCTGATCGTGACGACCGGGGGCACCGGCGTCTCCCCGAGCGACCAGACGCCCGAAGGCACACGGGCCGTGATCGAAAGGGAGCTTCCCGGCATCGCAGAGGCCCTGCGGTCGCGAGGCCTCCAGGCCAATGCGATGGCGGCCCTCAGCCGTGGCATCGCGGGCGTTGTCGACGCAACCGACGGCCGGCCGGGGGCGCTGGTGGTCAACCTTCCGGGCAGCCCCAACGCCGTCCGCGAGGGCCTCGAAGTGCTCCTGCCGCTGGCCGGGCACGTGCTCGACCAGCTCGACGGGGGTGACCACTGATGGACGCCGCACCGATGGATGGCCGCATCCGGCTCGCAGAGGTGGCACCGGACACCCTCGACGAGGCCGCGCTGCTGCGCCTGGTGGAGCGCCCGGACGCGGGAGCCGCCACCCTCTTCGTCGGTCGCGTCCGCGACCATGACCCGCAGGCGACCGGTGAGGTCGTCGGCCTCGACTACACCGCGCACCCCTCTGCGACGGAGAAGCTCGTCGAGATCGTCACCGGGGCTCTGGCAACCGCCGACCCCGACGGAGGGACGGTCGTTGCTGTCGCGCACCGCATCGGGCACCTCGACGTGGGCGACGCAGCGTTCGTCGTCGCCGTGTCGGCAGCGCATCGCCGCCTGACGTTCGAGGTCTGCGAACTCATCGTCGAGCAGGTCAAGCACGAACTCCCGGTCTGGAAGCAGCAGTTCGAGGCCGACGGCAGCTACCGCTGGTCAGGCCTCTGAGGCCCAGGAGCCGGACTTGCCGCCGTCCTTCGCGAGCAGGCGGATCGAGGTGATCTGGACGCCCTTGTCGATGCCCTTGACCATGTCGACGACGGCGAGCGCAGCAACCGAGACCGCCGTAAGGGCCTCCATCTCGACGCCGGTGCGGTCGGCGGTGCGCACGGTGGCCTCGATCGCCACACCCTCGTCGATCACCTCGACGTCGACGACCACGCCGTGCACTCCGATCACATGCGCGAGCGGCAGCAGTTCCGGCGTCCGCTTGGCCGCGGCGATGCCGGCGATCCGGGCGACGGCGAGCACGTCGCCCTTCGGCACCGTCCCCTCCCGCAGGGCTGCGACAACGTGCTGCGGGCAGAGCACCAGTCCCGCAGCCGTCGCGGTGCGGACGGTGACCTGCTTGGCTGTGACATCGACCATGCGCGCCTGGCCGGCGGCGTCGAGGTGGGTGAACGGCTGGTCGGTCACGGTTGGCTCCTCGGACGGATCGGGACTTCTGCGACGGTCGCTGCCATCGTGTCCAGGTACAACAGGCGGCCGAACAGCGGCTCGCCCGCCCCTGTCACCAGTTTGATCGCCTCGTTGGCCATCAGCGCGCCGACCTGGCCGCACATCGCGCCGAGGACGCCGACCTGGGCTGCCGTCACCCAGTTCTCCTGCGGCGGCGGCTCGGGGTGCAGGTCACGCAGCGTGATGCCCGGCACCGGTCCGTCCGGGGTGCGCGGCCGGCTCCAGAACACCGACACCTGGGCGCGCGTCACGAGGACGGCACCCCAGACCACGGGGATGCCGAGCGCAGCACAGGTGTCGCTGATCAGGTAACGGGTAGGGAAGTTGTCGACGGCGTCGACCACCAGGTCGTAGCCGGAGAGGAGCTCTGCGGCGTTGCCGGCGTCGAGACGGACGGCGTGCACCTCGACGTCGATCGCCGGGTCGAGCCCGGCGATCCGGGCGGAGGCGCTGACGGCCTTCAGCACGCCGACACCGTCGGTGGAGTGCAGCACCTGGCGTTGCAGGTTCACCACCTCAACGGCGTCTGCGTCGACGACGCCCAGTGTGCCGATACCGGCGGCGGCGAGGTAGAGGAGCGCCGGGCTGCCGAGGCCTCCCGCGCCGACGACGCAGATGCGGGCAGCGCGCAGGCGGCGCTGGGCGAGCTCGCCGAGCTCGGGGATCGGCAGGTGGCGGGCGAACCGTTCCCGATCGGCTGCTGTCAGCTCCGGGCCCGGCTCCACGAGGGGGGCAAGCTTCATGGGCGCTCCGTAAGGATCGTCGTCCACCGCAGCGCGTCCGCAGGGGTGTCGAGGTCGTCAACGCTGGCGGTGCCCGGGTCGACGCCGAGAAGGTGCAGGGGTCCGAGCAGCCGGTAGAGCGCCGTCAGGGGCGGGTCGCCCCGATCGGCGAGCCGCGCCCGCAACGCTGCGGTGCGGTAGCAGCCGAGGAGCCACTGGAGGCGACCGTCGCCGTCGAGCAGGCAGACACCGTCGTGGTCGGCCGCGGGCGTGGCAGCGAGAAGGTGCGCGACGGCGGCCTCTGCGTCCGGCAGGTCGCAGGCCAGCAGCAGCGTCCACTCTGCGGGTTCCTCGAGACGGGCGAGCCCGGCCTCGAGCCCGGCGACCGGCCCGCCGAACCAGGGCTCCTCGCGGGTGCGCACCACTCCGGCCGGCACCTCGACGTCACCGACGACGACCACCTGCCGCGCCCCGCCGGCGGCGGAGAGTGCAATGTCGAGCAACCGCCGTCCGCCGACGGCGAGGTCCGGCTTGCTCGGTCCACCCAGCCGGGACGCACGGCCACCGGCAAGGATGACCGCGTCGTACGCGCTGATCACGCCAGCATCCTCACCGTCACCAGGTCGCCCGGCGCGACCGCGGCGACGTCCTCTGCGACGATCGCGATGGCGTCAGCGTGGGCGAGCGAGGTGACAAGGTGCGATGCCGAGCCTCCGCTGTGGGCGGGAGTGGCCAGCAGCGTGCCGTCCGGCCCCGAGGAGAGCAGCACCGGCAGCAACTGGGCGCGGCCGGCCGGTGAGCGCCAGCCCGTTGCTGCCACGGCGATCAGGTCGCGGGCAGGCAGTGTGCCGAGCAGCCTGTGGAGCAGCGGCCGCACCAGCACCTCGTAGGAGAGGGCTGCGGAGAGCGGGTTGCCGGGCAGTGCAACGACCGGCGTGCCACCCGGCCACAGTCCCCAGCCCTGCGGCTTGCCCGGCTGCATCCGGACGTGGCGGAACATGCCGCCGGCGTGGGCGACGAGCACGTCGCGTACTACGTCGTAGTCCCCGACGCTCGCCCCGCCGGTGAGGACAACGAGGTCGGCGGCGCCCGCGTTGCGGTCGAGCCATTCCGCCAGTTGCTCGGGATCGTCGCGCAGCGGCGACCCGGTGACGGCTTCTGCCCCGTCACGGGCGAGGGCTGCGGCGAGGACGACGGCGTTGGACTCGTGGATCTGGCCGCGCGCCAGCTGCGAGCCGTCCGCAACGAGCTCGTCGCCGGTGGAGGCCACCAGCACGACCGGACGCGGCCGCACGTCGGCATGCGTGTGACCTGCGGCAGCCAGCGCACCGAGCAGCCCCGGCGTGAGCCGGTCACCGACGGCTGCCACTGGATCACCGGCAGCGATGTCCCCGCCGGCGCGACGGACGTGCGCCCCTGGATTCGGCCGGACCCGGATCTCCACCTGCCCGGTGCCACCATCGGTGTCCTCGACGGGCACGACGCTGTCGGCGAAGCTCGGCAGGGCTGCGCCGGTCATGATCCGCACGCACTCCCCCGGGCCGGCCGCCGGGTCTCCCGCGCTGCCGGCAGGCACCTCCCCGACCACGCGCAAGGTCACTGGCGCCTCCGCAACGTCAGTCAGGCGCACGGCGTAGCCGTCCATCGCGGAATTGTCGAAGGAGGGGATGCTCACCCGACTGGCCACGGGTGCTGCGAGCACCCGGCCGCCGGCCTCTGCGAGCCGCAGCCGTTGGCTCCGCCCGTCCGGCCGCACGAGCCTGAGCAACTCGGCGCCGTACTCGGCGACGCTCAGCGACACCCGCTGGGCAGGCGTCACGAAGACTTCTCCGTGAAGCGGACGATGCAGAGCTCAGGCGTCGCGTAGGGCTCGAGGCCTGCCACCTCCCACGGGTCCTTGTCATCCATGAGGCCGCGGATCACTCCGAGGTGGAGCCGGCAGACCGTGTCGGGATCCTCATCGGCCAGCGCGGCGTAGGGGCAGGGCCGCAGTTCGATGGTCGGGGGCGGCCCCGCGACGAACTCCGGCTGGTAGCCCATCCTTGCGAGGCAGGCGACCAGGCGGGGCATGGTGCCTGCCGGCTCGAGGGGGAGCTCCGCAAGCAACTCCGAACCCCAGGCGACACCCGCCTCCTCCGCGCGGCTGCCGCGGTCCTCCATCGGGCCGGCGAAATGCCGCACCATGGCAGCGGCAAGGTCCTGGTAGTGCGTCTGGGTGGGCACGGGGTCGGCGCGGTAGAGGACGCGAGGGCGTCCAGGTCGCTGCCGGCCCTCCGCCTCACGCTGCACCAGGCCCGCCTCGATGAGGGCGTCCAGGTGGAAGCGCGTGGTGTTCTCATGCAGGCCAACCGCCCGGGCTATCGCTGCGACCGGCTCGGCGACACCGGTGCCGCGAAGGTACTCCAGCACCTCAGCCCTGCTGGGTCCGAACCCGCGCACCCGGGGGTTCGCTTCGCTGGTCATCGATACTCCATTCGTCCGGGGCGCCCGTCCTGAAGCGTATCCACTAGAAAATCGTAACTATGCCGGGCTACGGTGGGGGCCGAACCGCCAAACTCGTCCCGCCACCTCGCACCTGGAGTCGCTTGTGACCACCGTAGTGACCCCGCTGAAACGGCTCGCCGATGCGCACGGGCGGGTGGCACGGGACCTGCGGATGTCGCTGACCGACCGGTGCAACCTGCGGTGCACCTACTGCATGCCGGCCGACGGCCTGGCCTGGCTGCCGACCCCCGAGGTGCTCACCGACGAGGAGATCGTGCGGCTGGTCGGGGTGGCCGTCGAGCTTCTGGGCGTGCGCAAGATCCGGTTCACCGGCGGCGAACCGCTGTTGCGTCGCGGCCTCGCCGGGATCATCGCCGGCGCTGCAGCACTGCGGACGGATGAGGGTGTGCCGCCCGAGCTGTCCCTGACCACCAACGGGATCGGCCTCGACCACCGGGTGTCCGAACTGGCTGCCGCAGGGCTCACCCGGGTGAACATCTCCCTGGACTCCCTCGACCGGCAGCGGTACGCCACCCTCGCCCGGCGCGACCGGCTTGACGAGGTGCTGGACGGCCTTGCCGCAGCGGACGCGGCCGGGCTGCGTCCGGTGAAGGTCAACGCCGTGATCATGCGCGGCGTCAACGAGGCCGACGTCGTGCCGCTGGCCGAGTTCTGCCTGCAGCGCGGCTACCGGTTGCGGTTCATCGAACAGATGCCGATCGGCCCCCAGCACGGTTGGGACCGGGCCTCCATGGTGCCGGCGGACGAGATCCTCGAACTCCTCGGCGGCCACTTCGCCCTCTCCCCGACGGCTGGCCGCGGGTCGGCCCCCGCGGAGGAATGGCTGGTCGCAGAAGGCGACTGCCACCCGTCCGGCACCGTCGGGGTCATCGCCTCCGTGACCGCACCCTTCTGTGCAGCCTGCGACCGGACCCGCCTCACCGCTGACGGGCAGGTTCGCACCTGCCTGTTCAGCCTGACAGAGACCGACCTGCGCACCCCCCTGCGGGCAGGCGCCACCGACGAAGAGCTCGCGGACCTGTGGACCGGCGCACACGAGAGCAAGTGGGCCGGGCACAGCATCGGTCGGGCCGGCTTCCGCCAGCCCGACCGGACCATGAGCGCGATCGGAGGCTGACGTGAGGATCACCTACTACGCCGGGGCGGCCGACGCGGCAGGCGCGCCCGGGACGGACCTGGACGCCAGCAACCTCACCGCAGCCGAGCTCACCGAGTTCCTCGGACGCGACAATGCCCGCCTCGCCGAGGTGCTACCGCGCTGCACCCTTCTCGTCGACGGCACTCCCGTCCGGAGTCCGGCGGAGCTGATCGGCGAAGGCGCCCGCGTCGACGTCCTGCCGCCCTTCGCCGGCGGCTGACCACCCGCTCTGGGGATTTCCCATCTTTTCGTGACAATCCGCACGCGGGCCCCCCCGGCGGATTTAGCATGACGCCATGAGCACCCCTCCCGCGCGCCTCGACGGTCCTGCAGCGAGCGCGTTGCTGAAGCTCGGGAAGTACTTCACGAAGTGGGAGGAGACCGACGACCAGCGCGCGGTCTTCCGCGAGGGCGGGCGCGCCGGCGACGTGTTCTACCGAGACCGTTGGAGCCATGACAAGGTGGTTCGCTCCACGCACGGGGTCAACTGCACGGGCTCCTGCTCGTGGAAGGTGTACGTCAAGGACGGCATCATCACCTGGGAGGCCCAGCAGACCGACTACCCCACCACCGGGCCGAACAGCCCCGAGTACGAGCCCCGCGGGTGCCCCCGCGGCGCGGCCTTCTCCTGGTACACCTACTCGCCAACACGGGTGCGCTACCCGTACGGCCGCGGCGTCCTCGTTGAGGCCTACCGTGAGGCGAAGGCCCGCCTCGGCGACCCCGTCCTTGCGTTCGCAGAGATCGCCAACAACCCCGAGACGCGCAAGCGCTACCAGCAGGCGCGCGGCAAGGGCGGCCTTGTCCGCATCTCCTGGGCGGAAGCCATCGAGATCTCCGCTGCGAGCTACGTGAACACGATCAAGACCTACGGCCCCGACCGGTGCGTCTCGTTCTCGCCGATCCCTGCGATGTCGATGGTGTCGCACGCCATCGGCACCCGGTTCAACCACCTCATCGGCGGCGCGATGACCAGCTTCTACGACTGGTACGCCGACCTGCCGGTGGCCAGCCCCCAGGTGTTCGGCGACCAGACCGACGTCCCGGAATCCGGCGACTGGTGGGACTCGACCTACCTGATGATGTGGGGCTCGAACGTCCCGGTCACCCGCACCCCGGACGCCCACTGGATGGCCGAGGTGCGCTACCGCGGCACCAAGGTGGTCACCGTCGCCCCCGACTACGCAGACAACGTGAAGTTCGCTGACGAGTGGCTGCCCGCCCAGGCCGGCACCGACGCAGCGCTCGCCATGGCGATGGGCCACGTGATCCTGAAGGAGAACTTCGTCGACCGGCAGGTGCCCTACTTCACCTCCTACGTGAAGCAGTACACCGACCTCTCCATGCTGGTGCGTCTCGTCGAGCACCCGGACGGTCACGGGCTGACGGCGTCCAAGTTCCTCACCGCGGACATGGT
>JAOATP010000150.1:9217-14314 GCA_030158185.1 Propionicimonas sp. | reverse complement strand
GTTTCCAGCTCCTTGGGCACGCGCTGGGCGCCGCGGCCGGAGTCACCTACGCCGACCTGGTGCGCACACGGATCGCGGACCCACTCGCCCTCGCGCCGTTCCACGTTCCTGGATCGGCGGCGGAGTTGCCGCCATCGGCGGTGACCGGCCATGCCGGACGCCGACGAATGGACCCGTGGCTGGGTGTCGCCATCGGGCCCGCCGGCGGCATCCGGGCATCCGTCGAGGCGATGGCCGGACTGGCGCGCAGCCTTGTGGCCGGCACCGCGCCGGGGGTTGCCGCGCTCGACCCGGTCGCCGACTTCGCCGGGCCCGCGGTGCGGATCGGTGCCGGCTGGTTGACCACCGACCGCCGCGGCGGTGGCCTCCTCACCTGGCACAACGGCGGGACCGGTGGTTTCCGCAGCTGGCTCGGCTTGCGCCGCGACCTGGGAATGGCCGTGGTGGTCCTGGGCGCGTCCACCCGCCCGGTGGACGCCCTGGGTCTGACGCTGCTGGACGAACTGGCCGCGCAGCCGACCCACAGGTGACGTTTCCCCCCGTGTTCGGGGCAAAACGTCACCCGATCGCGGGCATAGGGTGAGCGGGTGCCCGACCCGCAGCAAGCGCCCCTGGATCGCCGCGGCCTGCTGCTCGCCTTCTCCGCCTACCTGCTCTGGGGCGCGTTCCCGTTGTACTTCGCGCTGCTGGCTGCGGCCGGACCTTTGGAGATCATCGCTCACCGCATCTTCTGGTCCTTCCTGTTCTGCCTCGCCGGCGTCCTGGTCTGGCGTGAGTGGGGTCACCTTCGCCAGGTCATCGCCATGCCGAGGCTGTTCTGGGGTCTGGCGGCGGCAGGCCTGCTGGTCAGCGTCAACTGGGTGATCTACGTCTGGGGCGTGCTGAACAACCACATCGTCGACGCGGCCCTCGGCTACTTCATCAACCCGCTGTTCACCGTTGCGCTGGCAGTCCTCGTGCTGAAGGAGCGCCTTCGGACGGTGCAGAAGGTGGCCGTCGGCGTCGGGCTGGCAGCTGTCATCGTGATCGCCGTCGGCTACGGCCAGTTCCCCTGGGTCGCCCTCAGCCTCGCTGTCAGCTTCGGGCTCTACGGGCTGGTGAAGAAGCAGGTCGGTGGCACGGTGTCACCGTTGGTCGGCCTGACGGTGGAGACAGCGCTGCTGACCCCTCTCGCGCTCGGCTACATGCTGTACCTGCAGTTCACCGGGACTGGCGCCTACCTCGCCCACGGGCCGGGGCTGACCATCGCGCTCAGCCTCGCGGGCCTGGTCACCGCCGTCCCACTCCTGATGTTCGCGGCAGCGTCCGGACGCATCCCGCTGAGCATGATGGGCCTCATCCAGTACCTCACCCCCGTGCTCCAGTTCGCGTTCGGGGTGTGGATCAACCACGAGGCCATGCCGCCCTCCCGCTGGGTCGGCTTCGGGCTTGTGTGGGTGGCTCTCGTGCTGCTCACCGTCGACAGCCTGCGCGCCGCGCGGCGTCCGATCCTCGTCGACCCCGAGATCGTGAACTGACCCGGACCAGGACTCACTCCTTGGCTGAAGAGATGTTGAACAGCCATTCGATGCCGAACTTGTCCTTCACGTCGCCGTAGGTGTCACCCCAGGCCTCAAGGTGAAGCGGCTGCCCCACCACTCCGTCGGCTCCGAGCAGGTCGAACCAGCCCTTCAGGGTCTCCAGGTCGTCGCCCATGAAGGCGAGGTAGATCCGGGTGCCGCCCCACTGCTCCTCCGAGCCGGGCATGGCGTCGGAAGCCATGATCGTGAAGTGGTCGGTCTTCAGCTCTGCGTGCATGGTGCCGTCCGGCGGCATCCCCTCCGCCTCGATCTCGCCGAAGGTGGAGAAGTCGATGGTGCCGCCGAAGATCCCGGCGTAGTACGTGAAGGCCTCCCGGGTGTTGCCGGGGAAGTTCAGGTACGGATACAGCGCAAGCGACATGGTGAGGCTCCTGGCTCGACGGACTCTGGTGCGTCGACGCTACGTCGCGATGACCGGTCTCCGCGCTACGCAGTTGCCACCATCAGCGGCCGAGCTGGCTGAGCACCTCGGCCATCACCTGCTGGACGGCGAGAGTGTCTGCCAACGGCATGACCGGACTCTCCGTGAGCCCGGCCGCGATGCACTCGCAGACGTGCGCGAGCTCATGGCTGTAGCCGACACCGGTGCGCGGGAAGCTCAGCTCCGCTGCTTCCTCGCCCAGCAGGTGCACCGACAGGTCCTCTGCACGGTGGAACCGTGGCTTCACCTCGACCCAGCCCTTCGTCCCGGCCACCACCTGCCGTCCCGGGCCGGGCGCGGTGAAACCGATCGCCTCCGTGGCGTAGCGTCCGTCGGCCCAGCCCATCAGGATGCCGGCCTGACCCTCCACGCCGTTGGGGTAGAGGCCGCCGACCGCGTGCACCAGGTCGGGTGTACCCAGGAACTGCTGGGCGAAGGAGATCACGTAGACGCCGAGGTCGAACACGGCTCCACCACCCAGGTCAGGGTTGAACAGCCGGTCGGCGGGCTCGAACTCGCGGAACGCCAGCAGGTCGCCGTAGACGGCGCGCACCTCGCCGAGCGCCCCGGACGCGACCAGCTCACGCAGGTGCGTGACGGCAGGGAGGAAGCGCGTCCACATCGCCTCCATCACGAAGACGCCGCGACGTCCGGCAGCCTCGATGATCGCTGTCGTGTCGTCCACCGAGGTGGTGAAGGACTTCTCCACAAGGAGCGCCTTGCCGGCTTCGATGGCCTGGAGCGCAAGGTCGGTGTGCTGGCCGTGCGGCGTGGCGAGGTAGACGACGTCGATGTCCGAGGCGAACAGCTCCTGGTAGCTGCCGTAGGCCTGCGGGATGCCGTGCCGGCCGGCGAACTCCTTCGCCCGCTCCGACGACCGGGAGCCGACCGCCACAAGCTCGGCGTCAGGGACGTGGGCGAATTCCCCGGCGACGGTGGCCGCGATGCGGCCCGGCCCGGCAATACCCCAGCGGATCGTCATCGCAGGTCGTTCCCTTCGTTGTCCGGTGGAACCTGCCCGCGTGTGAGCGCCTTCCGCCGGGCACGCAGGTGCTTCTTGACGTTGTCGAGGACGACGCTCGTCGCGATCGCGATGATGATCGCAGGCCACCAGCCGACCGGAGTGAAGAACGCCAGCAGGATCATCACCGGCCAGACGAGGCCGGAAACGGTGGTGAGCACGGTCTCGGCCACCGAAGGCGGCGTGTAGGGCACGATCAGCGAACCGGACGCGGAGTACACCGGGCCCTCGACAACAGCCGGCGGCGGACCGTCGGGCTGGAAGTCGGGCTGTTGCCACTCCTTCTCGGATTCCCCGCTCGGGGGTGAACTGGTCACAGCTTCATCGTAGGACGGCAGTCCGCCGGTCAGCGAAGATCGGCGCCCAGCTGCAGCCGCCGGATCCGGGCCATCACCAGCTGCCGCTTGAGGATCGAGCTCACGATGATCGCAAGGACCAGCACAGGCAGCCAGTGGCCGGTGACGATGGCGACGAACAGCGCGATCGGGAACACGAGGCGGCGAATGCTGCGCAGCGTCTGCTCCTCCTGGGTCGGAGCGGGCACGTTCACGTGGGTGACGACGGGCAGGAACACGGGGCCGGTCACGTACGGTCGGGCCGGTTCGGAATCGAAGGAGGGCTGCTCCCAGTGCTGTCCGGCGGTCGGGCTGGTGGTCATGGGTCCAAGGCTAGGTCGGTGCTCCGAAAGGTTGTATCGGGCATCTCCACCATCCACCCCTGACCCGGACGCCCGGGACAGCGCACCGGCCGGAGCGGCCCACCCAGTGAGTTGTGGTGCCGCTCCGGTCGCGCGATCTGGCAGAGTGGAACAGTGCGGGTAGTACAGAAGTTCGGCGGCTCATCCGTAGCCGACGCCGAAAGCATCAAGCGGGTGGCTCGACGGATCGTCGCCACCCAGGCCGAGGGCAACGAGGTGGTCGTCGTCATCTCTGCGATGGGCGACACCACCGATGAGCTGATGGACCTGGCGCTGCAGGTGTCACCGGAGCCCCGTCCGCGGGAACTCGACATGCTGCTGACGGCCGGCGAGCGCATGAGCGCGGCCCTCCTCGCGATGGCCATCAACGACCTCGGCTCGACCGCGCGATCGTTCACCGGCTCGCAGGCGGGCGTGATCACCACCGGCACCCACGGCGACGCCCGCATCATCGACATCACCCCGGGCCGCATCGTGACGGCACTCGGCGAGGGCGACATCGTCATCGTCGCCGGCTTCCAGGGCGTCTCGCAGACAACGAAGGACATCACGACGCTGGGACGCGGCGCGTCCGAC
Organism: Propionicimonas sp.; assembly: GCA_030158185.1. GTDB lineage: Bacteria > Actinomycetota > Actinomycetes > Propionibacteriales > Propionibacteriaceae > Propionicimonas. The sequence goes on along the minus strand of JAOATP010000150.1, from coordinate 10,019 downwards.
ACCACGGCCGTCGCCCTTGCCGCCGCCCTGGACGCCGCGTACTGCGAGATCTACTCCGACGTGGACGGTGTCTTCACCGCCGACCCGCGGATCGTGCCGGGGGCACGCCAGATCCCCCAGATCGGCTACGAGGACATGCTGGAGATGGCCGCCAACGGCGCCAAGATCCTGCACCTCCGCTGCGTCGAATATGCACGCCGCGAGCACGTCGCGGTCCACGTCCGCTCGTCCTTCTCGGACAAGCCGGGCACCTGGGTGCGAGACATCAACTACGAGGAGAGTGGCATGGAACAGCCGCTGATCGAGGGCATCGCGCATGACCGCAGCGAGGCCAAGATCACCATCGTCGGCGTCCCCGACCAGATCGGTGAGGCCGCCGACATCTTCACCGTCGTCGCAGAGGCCGACGTCAACATCGACATGATCGTGCAGAACGTCTCGCGTGAGCACGAGCAGGCCACCGACATCTCCTTCACCCTCTCCCAGAAGGACGGCGCCAAGGCGATCGCAGCACTGCGTGCGGCGCAGGCGCGCATCGGCTTCGTCGACGTCCTCTTCGACGACAAGGTCGGCAAGGTCTCGGTCGTCGGTGTCGGCATGCGGTCGCATCCGGGCGTGACGGCACGCTTCTTCAGGGCGCTCGCCGCAGAAGGCGTGAACATCGGCATGATCTCCACCTCGGAGATCCGGATCTCCGTCGTCGTGAACATCGACGACGTCGACCGCGCCGTCCGCGCCGGCCACACCGCCTTCGGTCTCGACTCCGACGACGAAGCCGTGGTCTACGCCGGTACCGGCCGCT
>JAOATP010000150.1:0-9117 GCA_030158185.1 Propionicimonas sp. | reverse complement strand
GCCTTCGGTCTCGACTCCGACGACGAAGCCGTGGTCTACGCCGGTACCGGCCGCTAGACAGCCGACATTCAGGGAGCCTTCAGGCTGCGCCTCTAGACTCTGCACGTGATCTTCAAGCGCGTCGGCGACTCCCGTCCCTACCCCGAGCACGGCTACGTGCAGAAGCAGTGGGCGGCGATCGCCCCGCAGCAGGTGCGGCTGGACGAGCTCGTCACCACCAAGCGGACGCTCGACCTGGAGGCCCTGCTCGAGGAGGATTCGACCTTCTACGGCGACCTCTTCGCCCATGTGGTCTCCTTCGAGGGCGACCTGTACCTCGAGGACGGCCTCCACCGTGCGCTGCGGGCAGCGCTGCAGCAGCGTCAGACCGTCCACGCCCGCGTCCTGGAACTCAAGTAGGCTTGGGCGAGTTCACTTTCCACAGCTGAGTTCAGGAGTGCGTGTGCGTCAGGTCATCCGGGTCATCAAGACCCCGGTCACGCTGATCATCCTGCTCGCCATCCTCGGGTACGGGGCGATGTGGGGCTACCAGCACGCCACCATGCCGGACAACCGCAAGGTCGAGACCTGCGTACAGACCGACGTCGGTGCCAACCTCACGCCGGACAGGGTGACCGTCCGGGTCCTCAACGGTGGCGAGAAGGGCGGCCTCGCCAAGCTGATGGCCGGGTTCCTGCGCAGCCACGGGTTCCGTGTCGTCTACTACAACAACTCGGACGAGCGCGTGCCCAACACCGTCGTCGTCGGCAACTCCGTCGATGACCCCGAGGTGAAGCTGATGCTCGGGTTCTTCACCGGGTCGACGGCCAGGGGCGACGGCAGGGCCGACCACGTCGTCGACGTCATCATGGGCGACAAGGACACGCACATCGAGAACCCGGTCACATCGATTCCGGTGACCGGCCCCGTGTGCCTCCCGCCGATCGCCGCTTCGACCGAGTCGGCCACTCCCACGCCGACTCCGAGCGCTTCCAAGAAGAAGTAGCTCCGCTCAGGAACGGTCCTGCCAGCGCGCGAGCCGGCCACCTCCGGCGATGCTGCGCAGCCTCGACTCCACCTTCTTGCGATCGGTGCCGTTGGTGACGATCAGCAGGTCGTCACCGGTGCGGACGATCTGGTCGGGCTTGGGCGTGAACGGCTCACCCTCCCGCACGATCAGCGACACCACGGACGTCCGCGGCAGCCGCAGCTCGCGGATGGTCACGCCGTGCAGCCGCGAACCCACCGGGACGTGCACCTGCATCATGTCGGCCTTGATGGTGTCGAGCGGGGCGAACTCGATCTCGACATCGGTGGCGTCCTCGCCGTCGGAGATCCGCAGCTTGCGCGCGACCCAAGGCAGCGTCGGTGCCTGCAGAAGGGTGAACACCACGACGAAGGCGAACACCATGTCGAACAGTTCGCCGGCCTGGGGTGCGGACGCAGCCAGCGGGACTGTGGCCATGATGATCGGGACGGCGCCACGCAGGCCGGCCCACGAGATGAAGGCCTGCTCGCGCCACGGCACCCGGAACCACACCACACACGCGAACACCGACAGCGGACGCGCGACGAAAGTGACGAACGCACCGACACCGAGACCGAGCAGCAGGCTCCGCAAGGAGATCAACTGAGGATTGCTGAGCATGCCCAGCATCACGAACAGGCCGATCTGGGCCACCCAGCCGATGCCCTCGGCGAAGGAGCGGGTCGCGTTGCGGTGTGGCAGCTTGCCGTTGCCAAGGAGCATTGCCGCCACGTACACGGCCGCGAAGCCGGAGACGTGGAGCGCAGCCCCGACGCCGTACGCCAGCACCGCCCAGCCAAGTCCAGCCAGGGGGTACAGGCCGGACGCGGGCAGCGCGATGCGGCGCATCACGAACACCGCGAGCCATCCGATCGCCACGCCGACAGCAACTCCCGCCGCCAGCTGGAGCACGATGATGAGGACAAGGACTGGTACCCCGCCCTCCGGCCCGCGACCGAGTGACCACTCGGTGGCGACGGTCACCAGCAGCACGATCGGTGCATCGTTGAAGCCTGACTCGCCTTCGACGACAGCCCGGATGCGGGCGGGGAGCGGCACCCGTCTCAACACCGAGAAGACTGCGGCCGAGTCGGTCGGAGCCAGGATGGCCCCCAGCAGGACGGCCACCGGCAGTGGTAGCCCAATGACGAAGTGCGCGAGCACCGCGACGAGCACGACCGAGACCCCGACCCCGAGAGTGGCCAGCAGCACGGCCTGCGGCAGGGCACCGCGGATGTCCTCCCAGCGGGTGGTGTAGCCGCCCTCTGCGAGGATCAGCACCAGGGCGGCGTAGCCGAGGGTGTGCGCCATGGACGCGTCGTTGAATGGCAGGATCGTCTGCCCGAGACCCATGCCGAGCGCAAGGAAGATGAGCAGCGACGGCAGCCCGAAACGCGAGCCCAGACGGGCGGCCAGAACTGCTGAGAGCAGGATGATGGACCCAAGCAACAAAACCTGGTCCAGCGCCACGGGGCCTCCTCGGCCCCACCCTAGTGAACGGCGCCGCGGCGCGTCCAAGCGTGGACACGCGAGGAGTGCGTAGCGACCGCCACCAATGCCATCACCACACCGAGAGCCAGCCTTGACGTAGAGGGCCTGCCCCTGGGGGCAGGCCCTCGACGCTAACGCTGGCCCTCGGCGGAAACGGTGCGGGTCAGCCGAAGAGCTCGCGGGCCCTTCCTGCTGCGACGACGGCGTCGAGGTCGCCACCCACCTGGGCGGTGACCGCAGCGGCGACGGCACCCTCGACGAGCGGGCCGTCGCTGAACTTCACGTGCTCCAGCTCTTCCTCGTCGAGGAAGTCGAGCACCGACTCCACCGTCATGGTCGCCGACCCGAGGTCGGTGAGGATGGCGACGTCGTGGCCGGCTGCACGCAGCTCGGTCACGGCATCGTTCACCTTGTCGAAGGACGTGCCGATGCGGCCGTCATCGGTACCCCCGGCAGCCCTGAGCTCGACATTGCGAGCCATCTGGGCAGCCAGTTCCACGACCCCGTCGGCCAACTGGGCCGAATGCGAGACGATCACGAGAGCGACGCTCACGCCGCCTCCGCCGCGTCCGCAGCAGCCTTCAGGATGAGCGTTGTCGACAGCGAACCGGGATCCCGGTGACCCATCGACCGTTCACCCAGGTACGAGGCCCGGCCCTTCGATGCCCGCAACGGAATGGTGTCGTCCGAGCCCTTCGATGCGGCTTCCGCCGCAGCCCGGAACGCTTCCGCAGCCGTGCCGCCGGACTCGGCGACAGCCTTGGCTGCGTCCAGTGCCGGCGACCAGGAGTCGACCATCGTCTTCTCGCCGGTGGTGGCCTTGCCGCGCGCGACAATGCCCTCCAGTGCTCCGGCGACGATGGCGACAGCACCGTCGGCGTCCACGTCACCCTCGGTCGCCTTGGCAGCCCGGAGGAATGCCGTGCCGTACAGCGGACCGGCTGCGCCTCCGACGACGGACATCAGGGTCGATGCCACCACCTTCAGCACACCCTGGACGTCCTCTGCCCCGTCGGCCAGCTTGCCGACGACGGCCTTCATTCCACGGTCCATGTTCTCACCGTGGTCGCCGTCGCCGATGGCGCGGTCGAGGTCGTTCAGGGTTTCCCGGTTCTCGGCCAGGACGGCCTGGGCGCCGCGAATCCACGCGAGCGCCCAGGCCACCGACAATGTGTCGCTCACCTGTGTGATCCTCAGAGCCCGCGACGGAAGGCCGGGGTGAGAACCGGTGCGTCCCAGAGCCCGGTCAGCTCGTCGTCGAGCACCAGGACGGTGATCGAGCAGCCCTGCATCTCCAGCGAGGTGATGTAGTTGCCGACCAGCGAGCGGGTGACCTCCAGCCCGGCGTCCGCGAGGCGCGCACGAGCGTGGTTGTAGACGATGTAGAGCTCGGCCTCGGGGGTGCCGCCCATGCCGTTCACGAACAGCAGCACCTTGGAGCCCGCGGGGGCGTTCAGGTCGGCGAGGATCGGGTCGACCAGCTGGTCGGTGATCGAGTCTGCCGGAGCCATCGGGATGCGGTGACGGCCGGGCTCGCCGTGGATGCCGATGCCGATCTCGATCTCGTCCTCACCGAGGTCGAAGGAGGGCTTTCCGGCGTGCGGGACGGTGCAGGCGGTGAGCGCAACGCCCATCGAACGCACCTGTGCGTTGACCTTCTCCGCGATCGCGAGGACGCCGTCGAGGTCGTCGCCACGTTCGGCTGCCGCACCGGCGATCTTCTCGATCAGGACGGTGCCGGCGACGCCGCGGCGTCCGGCGGTCCAGGTGGAGTCCTCCACCGCGACGTCGTCGTTGACGACGATCGCCTTGACGGTGATGCCTTCCATCTCGGCCATCTCGGCGGCGGTCTCGAAGTTGAGCACGTCACCGGTGTAGTTCTTCACGATGTGCAGGACGCCGGCGCCACCGTCGACGGCCTTCGTGGCCTCGAGGATCGGATCCGGGGTCGGGGACGTGAAGACGGCGCCGGGGACGGCTGCGTCGAGCATGCCCTTGCCCACGTAACCAGCGTGCAGCGGCTCGTGGCCCGAGCCACCACCAGAGACCAGACCGACCTTGCCCTTGATCGGCGCATCGGCGCGAACCACGTAGTCAGGATCGTAATGAACGGTGACCAGATCAGCATGTGCAGCCTGGAACCCAGCCAGGGTTTCGGCGACGACATTGGCCGGATCGTTGATCAGTTTTTTCACAGGGCTCTCCTTTGAGGCGTGTAGCGGGCGGGCAAGGCTTACTTTGCCGCTTCACCGCGATTTCAGATAGGGGGACGCGACGCACTTTCGTTCACGGCTCGCGCTCCGGGTGAACAGGTGCAATGGCCGCCGGAGGCAGGGGCACCCATCGGTTGACACCCCCGTCGGGATCCGCGGACGATCTAGCCATGCGCGCAGAGCGGGTCACGGGCCGGGTCAGCTACCACGGCGAGGGTCCGGTGTGGTGGGAACGCTGGCAGCAATTGCGCTTCGTCGACATGTTCGCCGGGGACGTGCTGACCCTCGAAGGTGACCAGGTGACGCGGGTCGGCGTCGGCTCTCCGATCGCCGCGGTGATCAGGCCACGCCTCGGCGGTGGGGCGATCGTCGCCCGGGAGCGCGACCTGGCGATCAGCAACTTCGACGACCTGTCCGACCTTGCCGGTTTCGTCACCCTGACCTCCGACGAGCGGATGCGCTCCAACGACGGCGCCTGTGACCCGGACGGCGGGTTCTGGATCGGCACGCTCGAGTACGGCTTCCGGGCCGGCGCCGGCACCCTGTACCAGCTGGACGCCGGGTCGCTGCGGGCGCGTCCGGTGGTGCCGGAGCTGAGCATCAGCAACGGCATCGGCTGGAGCCCCGACTCCTCGACCATGTACCTCAACGACTCCGGCACCGGCATTACCTGGGCCTTCGACTACGACCCGGTGGACGGCCTCTCCCGGCGGCGGGTGTTCGCCGAGCCCGCGGATGACGGCCTGCCCGACGGACTGTGCGTCGACGTCGAGGGCGGCGTCTGGACGGCCCGCTGGGGAGCAGGTCGCGTGCAGCGCTACGACGCGTCCGGGAAGCTCGACGCCGTGGTCGAACTGCCGCCGTCCCAGGTGTCGGCGTGCTGCTTCGGCGGTCCCGACCTCGACACGCTCTACATCACAACATCACGGGAGAACCTCGGCGATGACGCCGAGCCGGAGGCCGGGTCGCTGTACGCGTTCACGCCGGGTGTGACCGGCCTGCCGGTTGCCGGCTTCGCCGGCTGACGACGCAGAAACGCCGCCCGGATCCCGGACGGCGCTTGCTGGCGGTGGCGCAGGGATTTGAACCCTGGGAGGGTTTCCCCTCACGCGCTTTCGAGGCGCGCTCCTTAGGCCGCTCGGACACGCCACCGCGCAGGAGTGTACAGATGCGGGCAGGGGGCGGGCGAATCCGGGCCGCTCAGCGGTGGCCGGCGAAGAACGTGCGCAGGATCTCCCCGCACTCGTCCTCCGCTATACCGCCCACGACGTCGACCCGGTGGTTCAGGCGCGGGTCGCGCACCACGTCCCACAGCGAGGCGACGGCGCCGGCCTTCGGGTCGTAGGCGCCGAACACGAGGCGGGAGATCCGGGCGAGCACGAGGGCGCCGGCACACATGGTGCACGGTTCCAGGGTGACGACGAGCGTGCAGTCGTCGAGGTGCCAGGCACCGAGGGCATCGGCGGCCCGACGCAGGGCCAGCACTTCTGCATGCCCGGCTGGGTCGTTGGCGAGTTCGCGCTCGTTGTGCGCGCGGGCGAGCACGGCACCGTCGGGCCCGAGGACCACAGCACCGATCGGGACGTCACCGTGCGCGGGCGCCAGCGCGGCTTCCGCCAGGGCCTCGCCCATGGCGGGCAGCCAGCGGTTCACTCGAAGCTGGCGAGCGCCTTGGCGAACTCGTCGCCGAACTTGATCCGGGTGGCGATCCGCTCCACAAGGTTCGCCGAGTCCTCGTCGTAGTCCTCGGCCATCGCCTCGAGCTCGAAGTCGTGCAGGCCGGCGTCGGCGAGGATGCCGAGGTCACCGACCGGGGTCGAATCATCGTCGTCCTCGGGCACTTCGAGGCCGAGCATGTCCAGCACGTCGCGGGCGATCGGCCAGTCGGCTGCGGCGACGGCGTCCGAGCAGAACGCCTGCACGTGCTTGCCGCGCACACGAACGATGACGAACACCTCGGAGGCGATGGAGACCAGCGCGACAGCGCCACCGTCCCCGGGCATCCGGCGCAGCTGGGTGATCAGGGCCTCGAGGTCGTTGGCCAGCTCGAAATCGAGGGCCAGCGCCACCGGCGAACCGTCCTCGCGGTACAGCGCGACGATCAGGTCGATGTCGTCCTCTGTTGCGTCGTCGGGGTAGTCGTCGCCGTCCTCGTCGTCATCCACCTCGTCGACGTCGGCATCGTCCTCATCGTCGATGATGACAATGTCCTCGAGCTCCTCGAGCCCGGCCCTGTCGTCACCGCGATTGGGCAACTCGAACTCCAGATCATCCGATGAACTCATCGCGGCCTCCTGATCTGAATCACCCGCCCATCGTGTCAGAAGTCGCGGGTTGAGCACAGCCCGCCGCCTTCGATGCGGCCGGCAGCCTGTGGCAAGGTTGCGGGATGGAACTTCGCGTCGCCGCCGCGGGCGGGTGGTCCCGGTGAACCTGGCGACGGTCTTTCCCCCGTTCGGGCTCCGGATCGAGGCTGGGCCGCTGGTCCTGCGTCCGATCACGGACGACGTGCTGCCGGAACTGGTCGACCTCGCGCTGGGCGGGATCCATGACCCGAAGATGATGCCGTTCAACGTGCCGTGGACCGACGCGCCACCGGACCGACTGCCACTCAACTTCACCCTGTACCACTGGGGCCAGCGTGCCTCCTGGAGCCCTGAGCACTGGGGCCTCGAGTTCGCCGTTGAGCACGAGGGACGCGTTGTCGGGTGCCAGAGCTTCGCCACCCACAACTACGCTGTGACGCGCACCGGCGAGACGGGCTCGTGGCTGGGGAAGCCGTTCCACGGGGCCGGCATCGGGACGATGATGCGCCAGGCCATCTGCGCCTTCTGCTTCGACCACCTGGACGCCGACGAGATCACCTCAGCCGCGTTCGCCGACAACCCTGCCTCCAACGCCGTCAGCCGCAAGGTGGGCTACCAGCCCAACGGGACGCAGCGGAAGACGCGCAGGGAGGGCGAGTGGAAGGGTTCGCAGCAGTGGCTGCTGACGCGCGAGACCTTCAACCGGGGCGCGGGGATCAGCGTCTCGGGAGTTCCCGAATTCCGCGCCTTCATCGGCCTTGACTGACGCCGGACCGGGCGAGTTCAGCCGATGTCGCGGGCCAGGTCGTCCACCCGCTCGGCCGTCGGCAGCCTGAGCAGGTCGGCCCCCGAAAGGAGCAGCTTCGCGCCGCGGATACCTGCGCCGATGCAGACCAGCTCGGTCTCTGCGACCGCCCCGTCCACCCAGACGGGCCAGTCGGCAGGCAGCCCGACAGGCGTAATGCCGCCGTACTCCATGCCGGACGCCTCCACGGCGAACTCCATCGGCGCGAACGAGGCCTTGCGCACGTCGAGCTTGCGGCGGGCGACGTTGTTCACGTCCACCCGCCTGTGCGCCAGCGTCATGCAGCAGGCGTAGCGGTCATCGCCACCGCGGCGCCCCAGCACGAGGACGGCGTTGGCCATCGCGTCCATCGGCAGGTCGTACACCTGGCACAGCGTCTCGGTGTCGGCATGGGCCGGGTCGACCTCGAAGACCTGAGCGGACGGGGCGTAGGCCCGCACCGCGTCAATGACCGCCGCAGGCAGCAGGTCAGGACGCTCGAGGGCGGGCACCGGATTCAGCTTCGCGAACACCTTCGGCAGCGTAGTAGACCCCCAACGGTCCCTGAGGAGCGTTCGCGAGCGGAGCGAACGAACCACCCCAAACGGTCCCTGAGGAGCGTTCGCGAGCGGAGCGAACGAACGCGTCACGAAGGGCCGCCGCCTGTGGACGAACAAGGAGTTGTCCACAGTTTGCCTTTCGCCACTGGCTGCAGGCGGCGGAGAAGCAGAACGCTGATGAGATGGCATGGGTCTACCTGTTGAAATGCGCCGACGGCAGCTTCTACGTGGGCAGCACGCGCGACCTTGAGCAGCGGCTTGAGGAGCACTCAACGAGCAGGATCGGCTTCACCAGCCGGCGTAGGCCGGTGACGCTGGCCTGGAGCGCCGAACTCGATCTCGGGGACGCCTATGCGATCGAGCGCCGCATCCATGGCTGGACCCGACGCAAGAAGCAAGCCTTGATCGATGGCGACATCGACCTGCTCAAGGCGTTGGCGAAGCGGGGTGTGCGAGGTGGCGGCGGCCCTTCGTGACGCCTTCGCTCGCTCCGCTCACGAACGCTCCTCAGGGACCGTTACGGAGGTGGCGGCGGCCCTTCGTGACGTGCCCGCTCGCTGCACTCACGGGCTCCTCAGGGACCGTTGCCGTGACGCCGCTCGCCCCGCTCGTCAACACTCCCCAGGAGCCGTTCTGGGGCCGCGCAACCTTGCGTAGCTTGCGGGGTTGCCAAAGGCAGACAAATGCGGGTAACTTATTCCAGTCGCGCCGTATCACAGGAAAGGAGGCCGGCAATGTTGATCATCAATCGAACTCG
>JAOATP010000149.1 GCA_030158185.1 Propionicimonas sp. | reverse complement strand
GCCGGCCTCGGTGGCCTGTGGTCGGAGCGGGCCGGCGTCGTCAACATCGGACTCGAGGGCATGATGATCCTCGGCACCTGGGGGGCTGCCTTCTTCGGCTTCCACTACGGGCCGTGGGCCGGCATCCTCGGGGCCGTCCTGATGGGCGTCGTGGGTGGCGCGATCCACGCGCTCGCCACCGTCATCTTCGGCGTCGACCACATCGTCTCCGGCGTCGCGGTGAACCTGCTCGGAATGGGGGCGGGCGCCTACCTCGCCGTCCGCACCTTCACAGGGCTGCCCGGCGGCGGGCCGACCCAGTCGCCGCCGCTGGACCAGTTGCCGTTCCTTTCGGTTCCCGGACTGGGCGACTGGTTGTTGTCGCTGGAGAAGTCGAAGACCTGGCTGGTGGCGGACGTCGCCGGCATCCTCGGCGCCCTGACCACCAACGTCAACGTCCTCACGGTGTTCACCGTGCTGCTCCTCGTCGGCTCCTGGTGGGTGCTGTGGCGCACGCCGTTCGGGCTGCGGCTGCGCTCCTGCGGTGAGGCACCGCAGGCGGCAGAGACGCTCGGCGTCAACGTGCTGCGCCTGAAGTTCACCGCCGTCCTCATCTCCGGAGCGCTGGCAGGGCTGGCGGGTGGCTTCCTCGTGCTGGTGGCGTCCAACCTGTACCGCGAGGGCCAGACCGGCGGACGCGGCTACATCGGCCTCGCAGCCATGATCTTCGGCAACTGGCGTCCCGGTGGCCTCGCCGCCGGCGCGATGCTCTTCGGCTACGCCGATGCGATCCAGCTGCGCGGCCGTGGCGACGTGATCCATGCCTACCTGCTGCCGATCGGGCTGCTGCTGCTCGCCTGGGGCGTGTGGCAGCTGATCCGGCGCACCCAGGGCAAGGCCTTCGCAGGGGTCTGGCGGATCGCGCTCGCCCTCGGCGTCCTCGCCTGGTACGCCGTGACGACGGAGGTGCCGCCGGAGTTCACCAACATGACCCCGTACGTCGCAACCCTGCTGGTGCTGGCGTTCTCCGCGCAGCGGCTGCGCATGCCTGCGGCCGACGGCCAGGTGTACCGGAAGGGTGAGGCGCATTAGCGACGTCGACTGGGAGCTGCTGCGGGCGAAGGCCCGCGAGCTCACGACACGGGCCTACGCGCCGTACTCGCACTTCCCCGTCGGGGCGGCAGGACTCGTCGACGACGGACGGATCGTCGCAGGCTGCAACGTCGAGAACGCCGCGTACGGGGTTGCCCTGTGCGCGGAGTGCGGCATGGTCAGCGACCTCGTCGCCGGCGGTGGCGGACGGCTGGTCGCGTTCAGCTGCGCCAACGCCAACGGTGACCTGCTGATGCCGTGCGGACGCTGCCGCCAGCTGCTCTGGGAGCACGGTGGCGCGGCACTGCTCGTGGACACCCCGGCCGGCGTGATGACGATGGACCAGGTGCTGCCGATGGCCTTCGGCGTGGCAGAGCTGGAAGAAGTGACGAGCCAGGAACTGAAAGCAGGGGACAACTAGTGGCGGTTCCGATCGAGATCTGCCGGCGCCTGCCGAAGGTCGCCCTGCACGACCACCTGGACGGCGGCCTGCGTCCGGCGACCATCGTCGAGGAGGCGCGCCTGATCGGGCACACGCTGCCCACAGACGACCCGGACGCGCTGGGGGAGTGGTTCTACGCCGCTGCCGACTCCGGCTCGCTGGTGCGCTACCTGGAGACGTTCGACCACACCATCGCCGTCATGCAGACCGCTGCCCAGCTGCGGCGCGTTGCGGCGGAGTTCGTCGAGGACCAGGCCATCGACGGCGTGGTCTACGCCGAGGCCCGCTGGGCGCCCGAGCAGCACCTCGCCGGGGGACTGACCCTCGCCGAGGCGGTCGAGGCGGTGCGTGACGGGCTGGCCGACGGCATGGCCGCCTGTGCAGCTGCGGGGCGTCCGATCCTCGCGAAGCAGATCCTCACCTCGATGCGGCACGGCGTGCCGACCACCGGGATCGCGGAGCTGGCCGTTGCGTACCGGTACGACTCGGTGTGCGGGTTCGACATCGCCGGTGCAGAGGACGGCTACCCGCCGAGCCGGTTCGCAGAGGCTTTCGACTACCTGAAGCGCCACAACTTCGAGTTCACCATCCACGCCGGGGAGGCGTTCGGGCTCCCGTCCATCTGGGAGGCCGTGCAGCTGTGCAACGCTTCCCGGCTCGGCCATGGCGTCCGGCTGGCCGACGACATCGCCCCCGACGGGACGCTGGGCGAGCTGGCGAGCTACATCCGTGACCGGCGGATCCCGCTGGAACTGTGCCCCTCGTCCAACCTGCAGACCGGCATCGCGAACACGATCGCCGAGCACCCGTTCGGGCTGCTCGCGAAGCTGAAGTTCCGCGTCACGGTGAGCTGCGACAACCGCCTGATGAGCCGCACAACGCTGAGCAGGGAGTTCGCCCTGCTCAGCGAGGCGTTCGGCTACGAGCTGGCCGACCTGCGCCGGTTCAGCGTCAATGCCGCGAAGAGTGCCTTCCTGCCGTTCGATGAGCGCCTTGTGCTGATCGACCGCGTCAAGGCGGGGTTCGCAGCTGCCGGGTTCACCGCTTGACCCGGTTCACCGTGTAGGTGGTGTCCGGGGTCGCCGGGGTACCGAAGCGTGCGTTCGGAAGGTAGAGCCACTTCCCGGACTTCGCCACCGTCGTCGGCACGTCGAAGTTCGGGTTGGTGAGCGTCTTCTTCAGGACACCCGACGTTGCACCGTGGCCGAGCCTGAACACGGCCACCTTGTTGAGCCGATTCTGTACGACGTAGAGCGTGCGCCCGACCGTGAGCAGGCCGTCACCGTTGGTGAGCGCATACCCGCCGAGATCGACCTTCTTCGTCACGCCCGTCCTCGGGTCGATCCGGAACAGCAGTCCGGTGCTGGACTGCACGGCGAGCAGGGCCTTGCCGTCCGGCGTGCCCGAGATGCCGTTGAGGTTGAAGCCGGCCTGGTGCACGTAGTCGCCGGTCAGTGGCAACGTGATGACAGCGGAGGCGTCCGGCAGTGCGCCGTGCCTGCCCAGGGGCAGTCCGTAGAGCACCGGGTTGGACGAGTCGGTGAACCAGGCCGTCTTCCGGACGAGCGCAACGTCGTTGACGAAGCCGGCGCCGGTGGTGAACTGGTAGCTCTTCAGGATCGCCCCGGTGCGCACGTCGACGACCCGCCCGTTCCCGGCAGGCCCGCCGGCGACGAACAGCCGGTGACGGTTGTCGATCTTGAGGCCGACGGACGGTGTGCCGGGGCCCTGGCTGATCACCTTCCCCTTGCCACTGCGCAGGTTCACGGCGTAGATGTCACCGTCGGCCAGCGAGCCGAAGTAGGCCGTCCTGCCCTTGATGGCGATCCCCTCAGGCTGGAAACCGTTGGGTAGCTGGATCACGGCCGGCGAGCCGTTCCCACTGTTGCCGTGACCGTGGCCGCCACCATGGGCCTGGGCCACAGCCGGGACGAGGGTCGTCGCGAGGGCTGTTGCGAGGGTGAGGGTGGCCACTCTGAGGCCGGTGCCGAGCTTGGTCATGAGCGTTCCTTTCCACACTGACAGGACAGTCGGAAGCTACCCCGCCGCGTGCCGGTCGGGAACCGCGGAATACTGCCGACATCCATTCCGCCGTCTCGTGCGTAGTCCACCGCGAGTGTTGGCGCAACGTTCACCTTGTGGTGACGTGCAGTTCCGGGCTGGCTCATCGGGGCTGCCTAGCGTGCAGGTGTGAGCTCCTCCGCGCGTCCCCGTCCGGCCCCCACCGTGGCCGTACTGGCCGACACCGACAGCCGCTGGAAGTGGGCCGTCCAGCTGTCCCGGCGGCTGCACCCGGCCGCAGTGCTGAGCGGCTACCAGCTGGACGCGGTGGCGCAGCCCAGCGCGCGACAGCTGGCTGCTGCAGGCATCGAGCCCGAACTCATCCGCACGGTCACGCCGGCGGGGCTGGTGGCAGCGCTGGCGGAGGACACCCCGGAGGTGCTTGTCATCGCCCTGCCCGGCGGCGGCTGCCAGGCCATGCTGCACCTGCTGGCAGCAGCACGGCTGCCCAACCGTCCGCTCGTGGTGACCGGTTACGTGGGAGTGGTCTACGAGAAGGTGGTGGAGGGCCTGCTGCTGCGCGCGGGTGCGGACCTGATCGCAGCGAACAGCCCTTCGGACTTCGACCGGTTCCAGTCCGTGCTCACCGGGGCGGGCGTCGATCCCGGCTGCCTCGCCCTCACCCGTCTGCCGTTCCTCGGCGACGCGGAGGGCGGTAGTGAAGCCGAGCACCGCTACACCGTCACCTTCGCCGGACAGCCGGGGGTGCCTGCCACCCGCGCCCACCGGCGCTACCTCGTCGAGCGCCTTGCCCAGCATGCCCGGCGCCACCCCGAGCGCGACGTGCTCGTGAAGCTCCGCAGCGTGCGCGGCGAGCGCATCACGCACGACGAGCCGTACCCCTACGAGGAGCTGCTGCGCCGACTCGGCGCGGACTGCCCGCCGAACCTCAAGGTCTCGGTCGGCGACATGGGAACGGTGCTCAACCACACCGACCTGCTGGTGACGGTGAGCTCCACGGCTGCAGCGGAAGCCATTCACCGTGGCGTGCCGACGGCGCTGCTCACCGACTTCGGCATCAGGGAGTCGCTGGGCAACGCGTACTTCCTCGGGTCGGGCTGCCTGGCCTCCTTCGACGACCTGGACGCCGGAGCGGCTCCGCAGGCCGACGAGCGCTGGGCCCGACGCCATGGCCTGGGCACGTCGGTCGACCGCCTGCCCTCCCGGGTCGCGGAGCTGCTGGCGGGGCCGCTGCCGCCGCTGCAGCCCTTCTACACCCGGGCCAACGCCCGCGCGCTCCTGCCCGGCCTGCTGGGCGCCTACGGCGTCCGTGCGGACGGGCGGCCGCTCGACGACGGTGAAGGCCGGCCCGGAGCCCTCCGGACGGCGGTGCGCACCAGTGCGCGCACCATGTACCGCCAAGGGGCGAACGTTGTCGCTCCCGCACTGCGCAAGCTGGCGGCGTTGTGAACGGCGACGTGCTGGTCGTGATCCCGGCCCGCGGTGGCTCCAAGGGCGTGCCGGGCAAGAACCTCGCGCAGGTGGGTGGCGTGCCGCTGGTGGCGCGCGCCGTCCGGGCAGCGCTGCAGGCGTCCCGGGTGACCACCGTCGCCGTCTCCACCGACGACGAGGGGATCGCGGACGCAGCGGCCACCGCCGGTGCGGTAGTCGTGCGCCGTCCGGCGGAGCTGTCCTCCGACATCGCCAGCAGCGAGGCCGCCGTGCAGCACGCCATCGAGACCCTCTACGGCGATCGGCCCTGGGACCTCGCCGTTGTCCTTCTCGTGCAGTGCACCAGCCCGTTCCTGACGAGCGCGGAACTCGATGATGTGGTCGCAGCCATTGTCGAGGACGGGGCGGACAGCGCCTTCACGGCAGCCCCCTTCCACGGCTTCCTGTGGCGCAACCCCAGTGACGCCGCCGGCATCAACCACCACGCAGCCGGGCGCCAGCGGCGCCAGGACCGCGAGCCGGAATGGCTGGAGACCGGCGCAGCGTACGCGATGCGCGCAGACGGGTTCGCTTCTCACGGCCACCGCTTCTTCGGGCGCATCGTGGCCGTCCCGGCCGACCCTGCCCGTGTGCTCGAGATCGACGAGCCGGCAGACCTCGAGCGCGCCCGCGCGCTCGCTCCCCAGCTCGATGCCACCGAACGTCCCGGCCCGGGGGAGGTTGATGCCGTCGTCCTCGACTTCGACGGCACCCAGACCGACGACCGGGCGTGGCTGGCGGCCGATGGCACCGAGCGGGTGGCCGTGCATCGCGGCGACGGTATGGGCGTCGCCGCGATGCGCCGGTCCGGCCTGAAGGTGCTCATCCTCTCCACGGAGGTGAACCCGGTGGTGGCGGCCCGCGCGGCCAAGCTGGGCGTGGAGTGCCGCCACGGCATCGAGTCGAAGGGCCCGGAGCTGGCCGGCTGGCTGGCCGAGCGCGGCGTGCGTCCCGCCCGCGTGCTGTACCTCGGCAACGACGTGAACGACCTTCCCTGCTTCGCGCAGGTCGGCTGGCCGGTGGCCGTCGCCAGCGCCCAACCTCGCGTCCGGGCGGCTGCCCGGAGCGTCACCACCGTGCCCGGCGGGCACGGCGCCGTCCGCGAGATCGCCTCGTGGATCCTTCGAGAGGACCAACTGTGAACGGCATCAATCCGCGGCTGCGCCGCATCGGCGACAAGCTCGTCGGCCCCGGCCAGCCCGTCTACGTCATCGGCGAGATCGGCATCAACCACAACGGCGACCTGCGCAACGCACTCGCCCTGATCGATCAGGCCAAGGCCGCAGGGATGGACGCGGTCAAGTTCCAGAAGCGCACCCCGGAGGTCTGCACCCCGCGCGACCAGTGGGGCGTCGAGCGCGACACCCCGTGGGGCCGGATGACCTACCTCGACTACCGGCACCGCGTCGAGTTCGGAGCAGTCGAGTACCGGCAGATCGACGAGTACTGCCAGGAGGTCGGGATCGACTGGTTCGCCTCACCGTGGGATGTCGAGAGCGTCGACTTCCTCGGAGCGTTCAACTCCCCGGCGTTCAAGGTGGCCTCGGCCTGCCTCACCGACGACGCGCTGCTGCGCGCCATGCGGGCGACGGGGAAGACCGTGATCCTCTCGACGGGGATGTCGACTCCCGACCAGATCCGTCACGCCGTCGAGGTGCTCGGCAGCCGCAACATCATCCTTTGCCACGCCACCAGCACCTACCCTGCGCCACCGGAGCAGCTGAACCTTCGCATGATCGAGACCCTCGCCGCCGAGTACCCCAACGTTCCGGTGGGCTACTCCGGCCACGAGGTGGGGCTTCAGACGACGCTGTGCGCCGTCGCCCTCGGCGCGGTGCTCGTCGAGCGGCACATCACCCTCGACCGCGCGATGTGGGGCTCCGACCAGTCGGCGTCCGTCGAGCCGGAGGGCATGCGGCGCCTCGTCCGCGACATCCGCGTCCTCGAGGCCTCGCTGGGTGACGGCGTGAAGCAGGTCTACCCCGGCGAGTTCGCCGCCATGAAGAAGCTGCGCCGCGTGGCCGGCGTCGTTGCGGAGGCCGAGGCGGGGCAGGGGCCGGAGCAGGTGGCATGAGCGACACCCTTGCCCTCGTCGAGAGCCCGGCCCAGCTGCTGCACGTGCTGGAGTGGTGCCATGCCGAGCAGTCGGCGGCCAGGACAAGGCTCGCGGTGCTGGCCCCCACCGACCAGGGGACGGTAGCCCAGCTCCGCTCGATGGCCGACTTCGCGGCGGAGGAGGGCATCGAGACCGAGTGGTTCGCGCCGCGCGCGTCGGCCCTCGCCGGTGTGCGGACGCTCGTGTCCCTCCGCAGGGAGGTGGCCACCATGCGGCGCCTCGTGATCGGCGACCCGTTCTCCGGGATCATCCAGGCACTGCTGCCGTTCGCGAAGTCGTCCGAGGTTGTCGTTGTGGACGACGGCACCGCGACCCTGGAGTTCGCCAGCCAGCTGGAGCACGGGACGTCGCTCCGGCGCTGGGATTCCACGCACGGAACCGGGCTGCTGCGGACGCCCCTGGCCCGCAACGCCCGGTCGTTCTTCGCCTCGGGCCAGTTGCGCCTGTTCACGGTGATGACGGTGACCAGCCTTCCCGGCAGCCGGATCCAGCGCCACGGGTATGACTGGACGCGACGGCGCTTCGGCCCTCCGGTGCAGTTGCGCGGGCTGGACGTGATCGGCTCATCCCTGGCCGAGACGGGCGTGGTCGACACGGAGAGCTACCTGGACGCCGTCACGGCGCTGGCGGTCGACACCGGAGGCGGTGGACGGTACTTCGCGCACCGCAGGGAGAACCCGGACAAGTTGCGTCGCCTGGCACAGCGCAGCGGGCTGCGGATCGTGCGTCCGACGGTGCCGCTGGAGGTGGAACTGCGACGCGGGCCCGTGGCCACCCAGCTGGCGAGCTTCCCCTCGTCCGTGGGTTACACGCTGCCTCTTGTGCTCGCCGGCGTCGGGACGCGGATCACCGTCCAGCCCCTGCCGCCGACCATGATCCGCCCGCACGTCACAGCGGGAGCAAGGGCGTTCCTCGACCGAATGGCAGAGGACATGCGCCAGGCGGCGTCCGGCCTTGGCGTCGGAGCCTACGAGCTCACTTCGGCGTGAAGACCGGGAGGATGCCGTTGAACGTCAGGGTGTAGCCCAGGCCGTGGGCGACGATGTAGCTGATGCCCAGCACCACAGCGAGGATGACGAGCGTGAACATCGTGTAGGCGATGATGCGGCCCCAGACGTGCGGCTTGAGCACCACGCCGGCATCGTGCACCTCAGCCTCACCGCCGGCACCCCATGCGAGCGCCCGAACTCCGACGGCGAACAACGCCGGAAGCCCGGCACCGAGCACGAGGCCGACGAGGAGAACCCTCCAGGCGCCGTCGAGTGCAGCCAGCAGTTGGTCCATCAGTGCACCCCTCCGGAGACTGGGACGTCGACCGTTGCGTCTTCGGGCTTGCCGTCCCATTCGTCGTTGACGTTGTGGTGGCCGATCGGGTCACGCCTGGAGTGCCAGCGCATGTACATCGCAGCCGCGCACATCAGCGCGAAGACCGTGATCGGTCCGGCGGAGCCGCCGATCAAGTGACCCAGCCACCACATGCCGGCCCCAACCAGGCCAGCGAGGGGCAGCGTGGTCAGCCAGGCCAACCCCATCCGGCCGGCGACCCGCCAGCGCACCGTCGCGCCCTTGCGACCGAGTCCGGAACCGATGATCGAGCCGGTGGCGACGTGAGTGGTGGACAGTGCAAAGCCGAGCTGGCTCGAGGTCAGGATCACCGCTGCAGACGCGCTCTCCGCTGCCATGCCCTGCGGGGACGAGATCTCGACCAGGCCCTTGCCCATGGTGCGGATGATCCGCCAGCCGCCGATGTAGGTGCCCGAGGCGATCGCGACGGCGCAGGCGACCTTGACCCAGATCGGGATCTCGTTCGTCGCCGTCCATTGGCCAGAGGCGATCAGGGCAAGCGTGATGACGCCCATCGTCTTCTGAGCGTCGTTGGTGCCGTGCGAAAGGGAGAGCAGGGAAGCGGTGCCGATCTGGCCCCACCGGAAGCCGCTCTCCTGGTATCGCTCGGCCACACCCTTGGTGATCCAGAAGACGAGTCGGGTGCCGATCATGGCCACGACGATGGCGATGGCCGGTGACAACAGCGCCGGCAGGACCACCTTGCCCACCAGTCCGTCCAGCTTCGTGCCCTCGCCGACCCACTTCACGCCGTTCCAGCCCATACCGGCGATCGTCGCGCCGACGAGGCCGCCGAACAACGCGTGCGATGAGCTGGAGGGCAGGCCCCAGAGCCAGGTGAGGATGTTCCAGATGATCGCGCCTGCCAGACCCGCCATGAGGATCAGCAGCAGACCGTGGCCCCCATCGGCCAGCAGTTCCGGCTTCGGGGTGCCGTCAGCGTTCTGGATGCGGATGACAGCGTTGGTGACCGTGATGGCCACCTCAACCGAGAGGAAGGCACCGACAAGGTTCAGGATCGCGGAGAGCGTAACGGCAGCCTTCGGTGACAACGCCTTGGTTGCGATCGAAGTAGCCATGGCGTTCGCCGTGTCATGAAACCCGTTGGTGAAATCGAAGGCCAACGCCGTGATAACGACAAGGGCCAAGAGTATGAACTCAGGGGTCACGTTCATCATGGTAGGGGTAAGTCGCCAGGATGTGGAACGCGAGCCATTTCGGTCCGCGGGCAGGCGGTTGAGCGTCTCATATCCCGGCGGACGCCCTTTCTGGTGCCCGGACGGCTGTGCCTGCGGGTGGAGCGCACCGCATAGGATGAGCGCTTGTGAGTTCGCGCATCCTTGCCGCCGTCGCCTGGCCGTACGCCAACGGCCCGCGGCACATCGGCCATGTTTCCGGCTTCGGCGTCCCGTCCGACGTCTTCTCCCGCTACCAGCGGATGGTCGGCAACGACGTCCTGATGGTGTCCGGGACCGACGAGCACGGCACCGCCATCCAGGTACAGGCCGACTCCGAAGGCCTGACCCCGCAGCAGACGGCCGACAAGTACCACCAGGTCATCGCAGAGGACCTGCAGGCCCTCGGCTGCTCCTACGACCTGTACACGCGGACGACGACGCTCAACCACACCGCCGTGGTGCAGGAGCTGTTCCGGACGCTGCACGACAACGGCTACGTGGTGGCGCAGACCGAGATGGGCGCGATCTCCCCGTCCACCGGACGCACGCTGCCGGACCGCTACATCGAGGGCACCTGCCCGCACTGCGGCTACGACGGTGCGCGCGGCGACCAGTGCGACAACTGTGGTCGCCAGCTCGACCCGGTCGATTTGATCAACCCGAAGTCGAAGATCAACGGGGAGACCCCGGACTTCGTCGAGACCGAGCACTTCTTCCTCGACCTGCCGGCGCTGGCCGGGGCGCTCGGCGAGTGGCTGGCCACCCGCACCGACTGGCGTCCGAACGTGATGAAGTTCAGCCTGAACCTGCTCAAGGAGCTGCGTCCGCGGGCGATCACGCGCGACCTGGAATGGGGGGTGCCGATCCCGCTCGAGGGCTGGGAGGACGCAGCCATGAAGCGCATCTACGTCTGGTTCGACGCCGTCATCGGCTACCTGTCGGCCTCGGTTGAGTGGGCCCGTCGCTCCGGTGACCCGGACGCCTGGAAGCTGTGGTGGCAGGACGACGCCGCCAAGGCGTACTACTTCATGGGCAAGGACAACATCACCTTCCACTCGGTGATCTGGCCGGCCATCCTGCTCGGCGCCAACGGCCAGGGCGATCGCGGTGGACGGGGTTCTGCCTACAGCCCGCTGAACCTGCCGACCGAGGTGGTGTCTTCTGAGTACCTGACCATGTCGGGCTCGAAGCTGGCGTCCTCGCGCGGGCACGTGATCTATGTGCGCGACTTCCTGCGCGAGTTCGGGCCGGACTCGCTGCGCTACTTCATCGCCGTCGCCGGGCCGGAGAACCAGGATTCGGATTTCACCTGGGACGAGTTCGTCCGCCGCAACAACTACGAGCTGGCCAACGAGTGGGGCAACCTCGTGAACCGATCGATCTCGATGGCCCACAAGAACAACGGATCGATTCCTGCGGCAGGGGAGCTGACCGACGCCGATCGCGCGCTGCTCGCTGCTTCGATCGCCGCGTTCGACGTGGTCGGCGAGCTGTGGGGGCGCTGCCGCTTCAAGCAGGCCACCGGCGAGGCCATGCGCGTCGTCGGCCTTGCGAACAAGTACATCTCCGATATGGAGCCGTGGAAGCTGAAGGACGACCCGGCCCGCCGCGACACCGTGCTCCACGTCGCGTTGCAGGTGGTGCAGGACTGCAACACACTGCTCACCCCGCTACTGCCGCACGCAGCCCAGAAGGTGTTCGAGGCGCTCGGTGGCGAAGGGGTCTGGGCTGCGCAGCCGGAGCTCCGGACGGTCAGCGAAGAGGGCGGTGCCGACTACCTCGTGCTGCAGGGCGACTACGTCAACCAGCAGGCCAGCTGGGAGTCCCGTCCGCTGCTGGTAGGGCGTCCCCTGGTCAAGCCGACCCCCCTGTTCACCAAGCTCGACGACACCCTTGGCCAGACCGGCCCCACCTGGGCCCCGATCGCCTGACCCCCGCCGGGGCCGCCCCGGCCTGGCCTCTGGCCCACCCCACGCCCGCAAGGTGTGACTTTTTCGTCGATGACGGCGAATCCTTCACAGCTAGTGGGGGTTGATGAGGGTGTGGATGGCCGCACGGGTTTTCCACAGGCGAGAGTTCGGTCGGATCGATAGGCGACAGTTCTGCCGAAGATCTGTCCATGCACAGTCGACGGGATGTCAGCAAGCCCTTGCGCGGGCTGATCGAGGCGCAATCCGGGATTCTCACCGCCGATCAGGCCCTGGAACTGGGGCTCGGCTACCAGGGTCTTCGTCGACTGGTCGATCAGGGCCACTGGGTGAGGCTCGAGAACGGGCTCTTCGACACAACGCCCCTCCTCAGTGGGTTCGAGAAGCGCGCGTGGACGGCATACCTGGCTGCGGGCGAGGGCTCGGCACTCGGAGGTGAGGCGGCGCTACGGCTACACGGTCTTGAGCGGACAGTGCGTCAGATAGAGATGTGGGTGCCGCCAACACGACAGCCGACGTCGTTGCCCGGCGTTCGCATGCGCCGGGACGGTCTTGGCCGACTCTCCGGACGGACCGGTCTGCTTTCCCGCGTCCGCGCCGTCGATGCCCTCGTTGATGTCGGCCAGAGGCTGCCCACCGAACAGCTGGTTGGCCTGCTCACGGACGCACTTCGGCAGCGAGTGACAACCGTGCTGGCCCTGAACGAGACAGTCGAGTCGCGCGCCCGTGTGCGCAATCGAAGGCGGTTCGAGCTCATCCTCGGCGACCTCGCCGGGATCGAGAGCCCGCTCGAGTTCGCCTACCGACGTGACGTCGAGCGCGCCCACGGGCTGCCTACCCCGAGCCGGCAGGTATCAGTGACGCGCGGCACGCGAAGTGACGTCGTCTACGAGGAGTTCCGTCTCTTGATCGAGCTCGACGGGAAGCTCGGCCACGAAGATGGATCGAGTGCTTTCCGTGATCTGACGAGGGACAACGCTCATGCCGGGATGAAGCTGACCACACTCCGCTATGGCAGCACCGATGTTCGCGGCAAGCCCTGCGAGGTGGCCGCGCAGGTGGCCCAAGCACTCCTTGATCGTGGATGGCTCGGCCCCTATGTCGGCTGTCCTCGCTGCCGCGCCTCTCTCTCTGCGACAAGCTGGAGCTGATTCGCCGATGTCGGCGAAAAAGTCACAGTTTGTGGGGGAGTGGGACGGGTGGGGAGAGGTGCGCAACGGCCTGGCGCATCGTCATCGGGGTGAAGCCGGCGGCCATGGCCTTGCGGCGCAGGGCGGGTTGCGCGCGCCACAGGGCGAGGCCCCGGCGCACAAGGATCATCGGCGGCTTGCGCTTCTTTGACAGGTCTCGTCGCAGGCGCAGCCAGAACACGACCGCTCCGGGACGGTCGATGTAGATCGCCTCCGTGGCGAGGCCGGCCCTTTGGCAGACGGCGAGGAAGTCGATCGCGAAGATCCCCTCCGCCGTCAGGCAGGTCGCGCCGTCGAGGCTGAGCAGGTGGCTGCCGGTCCGCCGGCTCTCCGAGATCGAGTACGCCGGCACCTCGACCTCGCCGTACGTCACGAGCGCAGAAAGGGCGGAGAGGGCGCTGTCGGCATCCCAGGAACGTGGGTCGTCCCAGTCGATGATGCCGATCGGCGAGCGCGGCATGTCGGGGTGGTCGGCGTCGAAGTAGAAGTCGTCCAGCCGAAGGGCAGGGCAGCCGGTGACGTGCGCCAGCCGCGACTTGCCACTGCCGGACGGCCCGGCGATCAGCACCAGCCGCGGCGACCCGGTGGTCACAGGCCCAGCGCTGCGGCCATGTCCGCCCGCGCCCGCGACATCAGCTCACCGGCACGGGCACGAGCCGCGCCCAGGTCGTTGCTGTCGTCGACACCGAGCTTCACCTGCAGGTAGCACTTCAGCTTCGGCTCCGTCCCCGACGGCCGGACGACGACGCGCACCGAGCCGCCCTCGAACAGCATGCCGTCGGTCGGCGGCAGGTCGGCGCTCCCGGTCGCGAGGTCGAACGCCGTCACAGCTTCCCCCGCGAGCACGGACGGCGGGGAGGTCCGCACGCGCGTCATCGCCTCACCGATCAGCCTCAGCTCCGACACCCGGAACGCCAGCTGGGACGTCAGGTGCAACCCGTAGGTGCGCGCGATCTCGTCCAGCCGGTCGGCGATGGTCCGCCCGGAAGCCTTCAGCCCGGCGGCGAGGGTGAGCACGCGCACCAGCGTCGTGATCCCGTCCTTGTCGGGGACGGCCGCCGCGTCGGTGCAGTAGCCGATGGCCTCCTCGTAGCCGAACGCCAGGTCGGGCACCCGCCCGATCCACTTGAAGCCGGTCAGCGTTGTCGTGAACGGACGTCCGTGAGCAGCAGCCATCGTTGCCAGCAGCGTGCTGGAGACGACCGAGCAGGCGTAGGTGCCGGCCACTCCGCGACGCAGGGCGTCGTCGGCAAGGAGCGTGCCGAGCTCGTCGCCGGACAGCATCCGCCACTCGCCGCCGATGACCGCAGCCACAGCGCAGCGGTCGGCGTCCGGGTCGTTGGCGATCGCCACGTCCGCTCCGGCCTTCCGTGCCAGCGCCAGCGCGAGGTCGATCGCTCCCGGTTCCTCCGGGTTGGGGAACGGGACGGTGGGGAAGGCCGGGTCGGGCGCGATCTGCTCGACCACACGGTGCGGCTGCGGGAAGCCGGTCGCTGCCACCACCTTGTCGACGACCGCTGCGCCGACACCGTGCATCGCCGTGTAGACCCAGTTGACCTCGCGCTGCGCCTCCGGCGGCACGAGGGACGCTGCCCGCGCGACGTAGGCGTCCACCAGTTCGTCGCCGGTCAGCGGGTAGTCGTCGCTGCGGGCGATGTCGGCCAGCGGAGCCGCGGCGACCGCAGCGATCCGCGCGGCGATGTCGGAGTCGGCGGGCGGGACGATCTGGGAGCCGTCACCGAGGTAGACCTTGTAGCCGTTGTCCTGCGGCGGGTTGTGGGACGCGGTCACGA
>JAOATP010000148.1:10356-14684 GCA_030158185.1 Propionicimonas sp. | reverse complement strand
ACAGAATCCGGCTTAGGGGCCGGCTCGTCCCCACACGTGGCCCACGCGCGGTCGCTGTACGAACCTGCGCCGATCCGGCGACAGCCGCCGATGCCCCACCTACTGTGGGTGCATGCTCACCCCGGCACGGATCCTGGGGATGGTCATGGCGGCCACCCTGCTCAGCGGCTGTGGACTGCGCGCGGTCTGGAGCGACGTCCCACCACCACCGCCGGTGTTCACGCCGGCCCCCAGCACCCCCGAACCCGACGAGCGTACGCTCCACCCGTACACCGGGGCGCTCAACGACAACACGGCGTGCGTCACGGCCACGGCGTCGCTGCTGCAGGAACTGGAACTCCTGAAGGGTGTCGGCGGCGCTGTCCAGTACACCCAGGCAGTGGCGGTGCGTTCGAACGCGAAGTGGTGGACGGTGGTCGTCCGCACGGCCGTCGATCCCCAGGGCAGCATCGACGCGTCCACGGTGCCCGACCGGATCACCTTCGCGACCAACGTCCCCTCCAGCAAGCCGGACGACTGGGAGGTGCAGAACTACACCTGGGAGGTCGGCGAGGACTCCGCCTCAGCGGAGAAGGCCGCAGCGTGCTTGGCGAAGCTGCCGCCGGTAAGGACGCCGTTCCCGAAGCCGACGGGGCCGGCGGACACCTACAACGGCAAACCCGCCGCGGGCGCGACCTGCCACGCGGTGCCGCACGACCTCCTGCTCCGGCTGCAGGAGATCGGCCAGGTCGGCGGGGCGATCACCTACCCGCGTGGGCAGATGGTGCGTGCCAACAGGAAGTGGTGGACGGTGGCCGTGGCCACGCAGGTGAACCCCAACGGTGAGGGGTTCACCGAGGCCAACGTGCCGGCAACGGCCTGGTTCGTGACCAATATCCCCTCCTACAAGCCGGGGAAGAAGGCTGCGCTGTTCTCGTTCCCGGTCAAGGGTGGGGACAAGGCGTCGGCCAGGGCGAGGGCGTGCCTGAAGTAGGTCCGCGCGCCGCCAGGAGCTGGGGGACGGCCCAGCCAGACACACCGGGGGGTTGGGGGCCTGGCGGGGCCTGACCGGGCGCTCCAGGTGTCTTGCGAGGGGGGAGAGGAGGCCAGCGGCTGGGCACAACGCTAGCTGCTGGGAAGCGCTTTCCCGAAACGGGAAACGCCATTTCTCCAAGTAGTGAACAAATTCGTCTCAAACGCGCCCGCCGAGGCCGATCAGGGGACGGTGAGGACCTCGGCACCGTCCGCCGTGACGACCAGCGTCTGCTCGAACTGGGCCACCCGGCTGAGGTCGTTCGTGACCACCGTCCAGTTGTCGTCCCACAGGTGGGAGCGCTGGTCGCCGAGGGCCAGCATCGGCTCGATCGTGAAGGTCATGCCCACCTCGAGCACCCGGTCGACGAGCGGCTCGTCGTAGTGCGGGATCACCAGGCCGGAATGGAAGGCCGTGTGCACGCCGTGGCCGGTGTAGTCGCGGATCACGCCGTAGCCGAACCTGCGGGCGTAGGACTCGATCACCCTGCCGATCACGTTCACCTGCCGGCCGGGCAGGACGGCGCGGATCGCACGGTTCATCGCCTGCTCGGTCCGCTCGCTGAGCAGCCGGGACTCCTCGTCCACCTCGCCGCAGGAGTAGGTGGCGCAATTGTCGCCGTGCACGCCGTCCTTGAACGCCGTGACGTCGATCTTGACGATGTCGCCGTCGGCGAGCGGACGCGCGTCCGGGATGCCGTGGCAGATCACCTCGTTCACCGACGTGCAGCACGACTTCGGGAAGCCCCGGTAGCCGAGCGTCGAGGGGTAGGCGTCGTTGGCGACGATGAAGTCATGCACCACCTCGTCGATCTCGTCCGTCGTCACGCCGGGGGCGATGACCGCAGCCCCTGCCGCCATGGCCTGCGCGGCGATCCGGCCGGCGACGCGCATCTTCTCGATGGTCTCCGGGGTCTGCACGTCGGACCCGTCGTAGCGCTCCGGACGGGGTTGGCCGACATAGTGCGGACGCTCGATGTGGGCGGGCACCTGCCGCAGCGGGGACACCGGAAAGGGCTTGATCACGGTCACGGGGGCGATCATAGTGGGCTGGGTTGACGCGATCGGAGGCGGGCGAATGGCGCAGGGCGAGTGGTACTACTGTCTCGACCACCACACGGTCGAGCCGTACGAGGCGTGCAGGAGCGAGTCACGGCTCGGGCCGTACGCGACGCCCGCCGACGCGGCCCACGCCCTCGAGAAAGTGGCCGCCCGCAACGAGGAGTGGGACAACGACCCGCGCTTCAACGACGACGACGAGGACGACAAGGACTGAGCAGGGCTCAGATCCAGGCGAACAGGTCGACGTGGTTGCCGTCGGGGTCGGAGACGGTGGCGTAGCGCTGGCCCCAGAACGCGTCCCACGGTTCCTTGTGGACGGTGAAGCCGGCCTGCACGACTTCTGCGACGGTCGCGTCCACTTCAGCGGGGTCGGCGCACTCGAAGGCGAGGCTCATCGCCGGGCCGCCGACGGGTGGCTGCCAGTCGGGGTTGAAACTGTGGATGACGGAGACGGTGTCGAACATGATCCGGACCCCTCCGGGGCCTTCGCATTCGACGTGTCCCTCCGCATCGTCCGCGGGCGGGAACTCCAGTCCAAGCAGGCGGTAGAAGGCCAGCGTGCGGGCCATGTCGGTGACGGTGATGCCGATGGCGTTGAAGGTTGGAGCCATGGCTGTCAGGTTACCCAGCGTGTCAGTGGTGCGATGTAACCATGCTGAAACAATTCCGGCGGCAGACTGGGCACCATGGATAAGCAGACCGAGTTCGTGCTCCGCACCATGGAGGAGCGGGACGTGCGCTTCGTCAGGCTCTGGTTCACCGATGTGCTGGGGTTCCTGAAGTCCGTTGCGATCGCTCCGGCGGAGCTCGAGGGCGCCTTCACGGAGGGAATCGGCTTCGACGGCTCGGCCATCCAGGGCTTCGCCCGGGTCTACGAGTCCGACATGGTCGCGCACCCGGACCCGTCCACCTTCCAGCTGCTGCCGTGGCGCGGATCGACCCAGGGCACGGCGCGCATGTTCTGCGACATCCGGCTCCCCGACGGTTCGCCGTCCTTCGCCGACCCTCGGTTCGTGCTGAAGCGTTCGCTGAAGAAGGCCTCCGACATGGGGTTCTCCTTCTACACGCACCCCGAGATCGAGTTCTACCTGTTCAAGCAGCCGATCGTTCCCGGCCAGCCGCCGGTGCCGGCCGACCAGTCGGGCTACTTCGACCACACCACCACGTCGCCCGGCGCCGATTTCCGCCGCCAGGCGATCACGCTGCTGGAGCAGATGGGCATCTCCGTCGAGTTCAGCCACCACGAGGGCGGCCCTGGCCAGCAGGAGATCGACCTGCGCTACGCCGACGCCCTCACCATGGCCGACAACATCATGACCTTCCGGGTGGTGATCAAGGAGGTCGCAGTGATGCAGAACCTCTTCGCCTCCTTCATGCCGAAGCCGCTGAGCGATCACCCCGGTTCCGGGATGCACACCCATCTCTCGCTCTTCGAGGGCGACACCAATGCGTTCTACGACGCCAGCGCCGAGTACCACCTGTCGAAGACGGGACGGCAGTTCATCGCAGGCCTGCTCAAGCACGCCGGCGAGATCAGCCTCGTCACCAACCCGTGGGTGAACTCCTACAAGCGGCTGGTTGCCGGCGCCGAGGCACCCAGCTACATCTGCTGGGGCCAGAACAACCGGTCCGCGCTGGTGCGGGTGCCGATGTACAAGCCGAACAAGGGCGCCTCCGCTCGCGTCGAGCTGCGCTCCATCGACTCCGCAGCCAACCCCTACCTCGCCTACGCGATGGTGCTCGCCGCCGGCCTCGCCGGGATCGAGAACGAGTACGAGCTGCCCGAAGGTGCAGAGGACGACGTCTGGACGCTGACGGACAAGCAGCGGCAGGCCCTGGGCATCGACCCGCTGCCGCGCAGCCTCGGCAACGCCATCGACCTGATGGAGAGCTCCCAGCTGGTCGCCGACACCCTCGGTGAGCACGTCTTCGACTTCTTCCTTCGCAACAAGAAGGCCGAGTACGACTCCTACCGCGGGCACGTCAGCGAGTGGGAACTGCGCAACTCCCTGCCGTCCCTGTAACCGGACGGGATTCACCAGCGAACGAGTTCGTACGGACTCGTTCAGGTCCCTGCGGGTGGTCGCCGCGCCTCGATTGAATGGGTGGGCACCGGCCCGACCTCTGGCAGGCCACGGGCAGCTCGGGGCACCCTGCCGGGGGGCAGGCGCGCCCCGCGTCCGGTGAGCGAGCCCGCCAGGGTCCCGAGGGGGGAACCCGGGCGGGCTCGTGTCCGTCCAGGTCCGCGCCACTAC
>JAOATP010000148.1:0-10346 GCA_030158185.1 Propionicimonas sp. | reverse complement strand
CCCGAAAAGTGGCCGCGCTCCCGCAATTTAGGGGGCGAGGGCACATTTCGGGAGCTTCTGGAGGTGAGGGCGTCTGGCTGGACGGCCCTACTTGCTGGCGGACGCCGTCGGCTGGGCGGACGCCTGGGTGCTGGCGCCACTGGTCGGCAGTGCCGTTGCGGACGCCGACGCGGAGGCCGAGGAGCCCGTCGACGTCGTCGTGGTGCGGCGCCGGGTGGCGTTGGACGGGATGTCGGCGGTGCGATCTGCCAGCACCACCAGCTTCCCGGCTTCGAGCCCATCGGTGATCTCCACCCAGCCGCCACCGACGGTGCCCGTCTTCACGGTCACGCTGGTGGTCGTGTCAGCCGTTGCCGAAGCGATGACGGTCACCGTCGCCGTGCCCGTGCCGGTCGGGGTGACGGCAGAGGCCGGCAACCGGACCACGCCGCTGGCCGACTTCACGGCGATCGCGACGGACGCCTTGGCGCCGGTGGCGAGCAACTCCTCGGCATCGGAGACCGACACCGTCGCGGCATAGGTCGTGGTGGAGCCACTGGTGCCACTGGTCTCGAGCGTGCTGATCGCTGTCAGCGTGCCCTCCATCGCCGTGGTGGAACCTGCCGGGGTGACCGTGACCTCCTGGCCGACGGTGACCAGTGACCTGGTCTTCAGCGGCAGCTCGATGGTGACGACGGCGTTGCCGCTGCCGACGATGGTGATCGTCCCGCCGCTGGCGGAATCACCCGTGGTGAGGCCCACAACGCCGACGGTCCCGGAGATCGGCGCAACCAGGGTCGCTGCGTCGAGGTCGTCACTGGCTGCCTGCAGGTCCTGGTCGGCCTGCAGCAGGTCGGCCTTGGCCGATGCCACCGCGCGGGCGTTGGACGAGCTTGCACTGGAGCTGGCGGACGAGGACTTCTTCACCGTCGTCGTCGGGATCGACGGCTTCGGGGTGGTCAGCTGTGTGACGACGGTCTGCAGGTTGGTGTTCGCAGCCAGCACCTCGGCCCTCGCGTTCGCGCAGTCCTGCAGTTCTGCCCTTGTCGGGTCATTGGCCTCCAGCGCCTCCAGCTGCGAAGCCGACGCTGTGGGTTCCGGGACGGCCTGCGTTGTTGCCTTCGCCGCAGCGGTGGCCGTGGCCGCTTCCGTGGTCTCCGTCGCGGTCGGGGTTGCGGTCTCCGTCGCCGTCGCCGTCGCGGACGCGGTCACCGTCGCCGTCGGGCTGGCCGTTGCCGTCGAGGACGCTGTGGATGTCGGGGTCGCCGTCGCGCTCGGCTCGGGAGCAGGGAGGATCGAGCCGAACACCGGCTCGCACTTCTGGGCCTCGTCGAGCACGGCGAGGTTGATGCGGGACGCGGCCTCGGTGAGGATCACCGGGTCGATCGTGACGGTCGTCCCGCCCGCACCCGCACCAGAACCGGAGCCGGACGCCGCACCGCTGCCCGAAGCCGAGCCCGACCCGCTGCTGAGGCTGGTCGGGTTCTCCGCCGCGTACAGCGAGGCCTTCGCCCGGGCGACGGCCGTCTCGGCGTTCAGCACGGCCAGCTTCAGCGGGCCGGTCTTCAGCGTTGCCAATTCGTCGCCCGCCTCAACGGTGTCACCGACGGAGACGGCAACACCCTTGACGGTGCCGTCGACGGTGAACGCAGCGGCGACCGTGTTGTCACGGGAAATGGTGCCGGTGGCGGTGTAGGTCTGCACGACGTCGCCGGTACCGACGGTCGCCGTCACGTACCGTGCGCTGGCGGCCTGGGAGGAGTTGGCCACCCCGAGGCCGATCCCGGCAACCACGACGAGTGCGGTGCCGGCCGCGGCAACGGCGCGAACCCTTGTGTTCCAGAACTTCATCATTCACTCCTCAACGCGTCGATCGGGGCGAGCTTCGCAGCCCGTGAAGCGGGGTAGACGCCGGCGACGATCCCGATGCCGAGCGAGACGACGAGCGCGATCAGGGTGGCCGGTGCGGAGATGGAAACGGTGATCCCGATGATCGGGGTCAGGATGGCTGCCCCGGCGAAGCCGAGGCTCACACCGACGAGCCCGCCGAGGATGCCGAGGATGCCCGCCTCAACGAGGAACTGCCGCCGGATCACGCCCGGCGTCGCGCCGAGTGCCTTCCGTAGGCCGATCTCACGCACCCGCTCGCTCACCGACACCAGCATGATGTTCATCACGCCGATGCCGCCGACCAGCAGCGAGATGCCGGCGACGCCGCCGAGCAGCAGGGTGAGGATGCCAGTGATCGACGTCGCGGTCTCGACGAGCGAGGCCTGGGTGCTGACCGTGAAGTCGGCGGTGTCCGAGGTCACCTGGTGCGAGGCGAGCAGTGCGGTCTTGACCTCCTGGTAGGCAGCGGACAGCGTGTCCGCGTCCTTGCCCTCGAGGTAGATCGAGGAGACGCTCGTCGCGCTGCTCGACGTCGAGAGGCGTGAGGCGAAGGTGGTCAGAGGCACCACGACGGTGTCGTCCTCGTTACTGCCCAGCGAGGAGCCGGCCGAGGCGAGGACGCCGATCACTGTGAACGACTGGCCGTTGATGCTGACCGTCTGGCCCACCGGCGAAACGGTGTCGAACAGCTCGGTTGCCGTCTCGGAGCCGATCACCGCGACGTTGGCCGAGGAGTTGACCTCGTCGGTGGTGAAGAAGCGGCCGGAGCCCAGTGTCCGGGCGCGCACCGACTGCCAGTCGGGGACGGTGCCGACGACGGTCGACGTCCACGTGCTGGTAGAGGACTGCAGCGAGCCGGAGACCGACGACGTCGGTGCGACGGCTGCGACATCGGGGGCGATGGCCGGGTCGGCGAGCATCGCCGCGTCGGCCGTTGTGAGGGTGGAGGCCGTGCTGCCGCCGCCGCGGAAGCCGCCGGTGGAGGTCGAGGAGCTCGGCGTCACGATGATCATGTTGGAGCCGAGAGAGTTGATCTGCGACGTGATCGACTGCTGCGCGCCCTGGCCGAGGCCCACGGTCAGC
This sequence comes from Propionicimonas sp., assembly GCA_030158185.1. Lineage (GTDB taxonomy): Bacteria > Actinomycetota > Actinomycetes > Propionibacteriales > Propionibacteriaceae > Propionicimonas. The sequence continues at coordinate 7,394 of JAOATP010000148.1, read as the reverse complement.
ATGACAGCAGCGATGCCGATCAGGATGCCCAGCATGGTGAGCAGCGAGCGCATCCGCCGCGCGTTGAGCGCAGAGACGGCTGTGCGGATGGTTTCCGTCCACTCCATCATCGGACGGCCACCGCCACCGGTGCAGAGTCGGTCAACAGGCCGTCGTAGATGTGCACGATGCGACGCGCGTGTGCGGCCACGTCATGCTCGTGGGTGATCATCACGATCGTTCTTCCCGAGTCGTTGAGTTCGTCGAAGAGGGCGAGGATGTCCTTGGTCGAGCGCGAGTCGAGGGCGCCGGTCGGCTCGTCGGCCAGGAGCAGGGTGGGGTCGGTCACCAGCGCACGGGCTACGGAGACCCGCTGCTGCTGGCCGCCGGAGAGTTCCCCTGGCCGGTGCTGGACGCGGTCCGCGAGGCCCACGCGGTCGAGGGCGACCCTTGCCCGCTCCTTGCGCTCCGCAGCGTTGACGCCGGCGTAGATCAGGGGCAGCTCCACGTTGCGCAGGGCACTGAGGCTCGGCAACAGGTTGAACTGCTGGAAGACGAACCCGATCTTGCGGTTGCGCACCTCGGCCAGCGACTTCTCGGTCATCGAGCTGACGTCGATGCCGTCCAGCTCGTAGGTGCCTGCGGACGGGGTGTCGAGGCACCCGATGATGTGCATCAGCGTCGACTTGCCGGAGCCGGACGGCCCCATGATCGCGACGTAGTTGCCCTCCTCCACCTGGAGGTCGATGCCGCGCAGGGCTTCCACCTCGACGGCGCCGGTGGCGTAGGTCTTGCGGACGCCCTGCATGTTCAGCTGGTGGCTCATCGGCCGGCCTCGACCGGAGCGCCGGCCGGAGGGCCACCTTCGGTGATGCCGCCGCCGAGGCCGCCGCCGAAGCCGCCACCCTGGCTGGAGGATGAACTGGTGGAGCTCGAACTCGGCCGGGTGAACGTGATCTGCACCGAGTCGCCCTCGGCAAGGCCGCTCGTGATCTCGGTGAAGCTGCCGAACACCTTGCCGATCGTGACCTCGGTCGTCGCTGTTGTGGTGCCCGTGACCTTGGTGACAACGGTCTTGGAGTTCTCCGTACGGATCGCCGCCGTCGGCACGGTCAGGACGTCGGGGTAGCTGCCGGTGGTGATCACGGCGGAGGCCGTGGTGCCGGAGTACAGGTCCTTGTGGGTGCCGGCCAGGTTGATCACGATCGGGAACGTCGCCGCCCCGTCGCTGGTGGAGGTGGCGACGATGCCGACGGAGGCCACCGTGCCGGTGAGCTTGTCCGTGGTGGCGTCGGTGGTGATGGCAACGGCCTGGCCCGCCTTGAGGCTTGCGAGATCGGCGCTGCCGACGCTGCCTTCGAGCTTCCAGGTGCTGGTGGAGATCACGACGAACTGGGCGGTGCTCGCTGTCGAAGCTGTCGAGCTGCTGTTGGAGCCCGAGCCGGAGCCCGAGCTGCCGCTGCCGGTGACGGTGTCTCCGTCCTCGATGCTGACGCTGGCGACCGTCCCGCTGATGGGGGAGCGGAGCACGGCGTCGTCGAGGTTCGTCCTGGCCTGAGCGAGCGCTGCCTTCGCCGAGGTCACCTGCGCCTTGGCCGAGGTGACCGCAGCGCTGCTGCCGCTGTTGTCGTACACGTCGGACAGGTTGGCCTGCGCTGTCGTCAGGTTGGCCTTTGCCAGCGCGACGGCGTCCTCGAGGTCGGAGTCGTCGACCACTGCCAGCTTCTGGCCCTTGGTCACGGTCTGCCCGGCCTTCACCAACACGCTGGTGACGGTGCCGGAGACGCTGAAGTTCACGTTCGACTGCTTGCGCGGGCTGAGGGTGCCGTCGAAGGCCACCGACATCGTCTGCGTGCCTTTGGTCACCTGGACGGTGCGGCTGCTCGAAGCTGTGGTTGCGGTCTTGGGTTTCAGCAGGAACCAGGTGCCGACCCCGACGCCGGCGAGCACGACGATGGCCAGCCCGAGGACCAGCCACTTCTTGCCCGACATGCGGAAACGGCCGCTCAGCCTCGCCGGGGCCTGCGAACTGTCAGGTGTCGTGGAGCCTTCGGGTGCCTGCGGAATCTCAGTTGTCATTGGTGCGTTCTCCTTCGGGCGCGCTGCCCACACTGAGGACGCTAAGCCAGTGACCTGTGCCGGATCCTGTGCCTACCTGTGGTTCAGCTGTGTGGCGGCGCCGGGCTGCGTCACGCCAGCTCGGGCAGAGGCCACAGCGCGGCCAGATCGGCGCGAATCCCCGAAGCCCGTACGGCGTGGGTCGCGACCGCGTCGTCCCAGGTGAGCAGGCCGCCGGCGAGACGGAGGATGGTGGCTGCATCCAGCTGGACGACGTTGGGCGGGGTGCCCCTGGTATGGCGGCCACGCTCGCCGATGCCCAGCTGGACGGCCGCGAACGGCGGCACGCGCAGCTCCACCGTCCCGCCCGGGTAGCGGAGCGCGAGGAGCCCGCACACGGTGCGCGACCCGTCAGCCAGTTGCGTGCGGGAGAGCTCGGTCGCCGGGTCCTCGGCCAGTGCACGGACGGCGGCGCGCAGCGCAGACACATCGGCTGCGGACGGGGTTCTCGGCACCTGCCAGACGCTAGCATCGCCAGAGTGGACCCACGCATCGACAGCCGGCCGGCGCGGCTGGCGCGACTCGGCTTCGCGGACGCCACAACCGCCGCAGCGATGGTCGAGGCCTGGGCGGAGCACGGCACGGCAGGTCAGATCGAGGCGGCGCTCGCCGGACTGCCCGGCACGGCCGACCCTGACCTCGCGCTCGCCGGCTTCAACGAGCTGGTGCGGGTACGGCCCGGCCTGTTCGCGGAGCTCGAGGCCGATCCGGCCTTCGCGCAGCGCCTGATCGCGATCCTCGGCGCCAGCGTCGCGCTCAACCAGCACCTGGCAGGGCACCCGGAGGACGTCGCCGTGCTGCTCGGCAGTGTCGAGCGACGGTCGGCGGAGGAGCTGCGGGCGGAGCTGCTGACCGCGCTGGACGCCGACCCCTGGAGCCCGACGCCCGTCGCTGCGAGGAACCGCTCCGACGACCTGCGCCGCGCCTACCGCCGCTGCCTGTTGCGGCTGGCCGCCCGTGACCTCACCGCGGCCGACCCGCTGGCCGTCCTTCCCGACATCGCCGGTGAGCTGGCCGACCTCGCCGACGGCACCATCGAAGCGGCCCTCGCCCTTGCCCGCAGTGAGGTGTCCGGCTGGCAACGCTGCCGGATGGGCGTCATCGCGCTCGGCAAGACCGGGGCGCGCGAGCTGAACTACGTCAGCGACGTCGACGTGCTCTACGTTGCGGAACCGGCCCTCGACGAGGCGGGCGAGCCGGTCTGTGAGCCGGCGGTGGCGATCGGCATCGCGACCAAGCTGGCCAGCGCGCTGAGCAGGGTGTGCTCGGCGCACACGGCTGCCGGCACCATCTGGCAGGTCGACCCGAACCTGCGGCCGGAGGGCAAGGCGGGACCGCTGGTGCGCACCATGGCCTCGCACCGCGCCTACTACGGCAAGTGGGCGAAGAACTGGGAGTTCCAGGCGATGCTGAAGGCCCGGCCGATGGCCGGCGACCTCGCGCTGGCAGGAGAGTTCGTCGACCTGGTCTGGCCGATGGTGTGGCGGGTGGCCGACAACGACCAGTTCGTCGGCGAGACCCAGGCCATGCGCAAGCGGGTGATCGCCCTGCTGCCGGCCAAGGAGGCCAACCACGAGATCAAGCTGGGCGCCGGCGGCCTGCGGGACGTGGAGTTCAGCGTCCAGCTGCTGCAGCTGGTGCACGGCCGGTCGGACGAGCGGCTGCGGCTGCGCGGCACCTTCGAGGCACTGGACGCGCTGGTCGACCACGGCTACGTCGGACGCGGCGACGGTTTCGACCTCGGAACCGCCTACCGGCTGCAGCGGCTGCTGGAGCACCGGATCCAGCTGTACCGGCTGCGACGCACCCACCTGATGCCGGAGGACAAGCTGAACCAGCGCTGGCTGGCGCGCAGCATCGGGCTCACGGAGACGGACGAGCTGATGCACCTGTGGCGGGCAACCACCCGGCGCGTCCTCACCCTGCACCAGCGGATGTTCTACTCCCCGCTGCTGGAGGCCGTCGCGCGCATCCCGTCCGCAGAGGTCACGCTCACCACGGAGGCCGCGGAGACCCGGCTGCAGGCGCTCGGCTACGGCGACCCGAAGGCGGCCCTGCGCCACATCCAGGCACTCAGCCAGGGCATGACACGGTCGGCGGAGATCCAGCGGCAGCTGCTGCCGGCCATGCTCACCTGGTTCACTGCCGGCCCCAACCCCGACCACGGTCTGCTCGCCTTCCGGAAGGTGTCCGAGGAGCTCGGTAGTACACCGTGGTACCTCCGGGCACTCCGGGACGGTGACGCGATGGCCGAGCACCTCGCCCGTATCCTCGCTTCCTCGCGCTACGCGGTCGACCTGCTCCTGCGGGCGCCCAAGGAGGCTGCGCTGCTCGGCGACCCGAAGGGGCTGCTGCCGCGTCCGGGTGCAGAGGTGCTGGCGGAGATGCGCACGGCGTCGCGCCGCCACGACTCGCCGGCGGAGGCCGTCGCTGCGATCCGGGCGTCCCGGCGCAACGAGCTGCTGCGGCTCGCGATGGCCGACCTCCTGGGCCAGATCGACATCCCGGAGCTCGGCAGGGCCCTCTCCGAGTTGGCCGGCGCAACCCTGGACGCTGCGCTGGAGGTCGCCACCCGCGGCGTGCAGGTGCCGCCGATCGCCGTGATCGCGATGGGTCGCTGGGGTGGACGCGAGCTGGCCTACTCGTCCGACGCCGACGCCATGTTCGTCGTCGCGGACAGCGACGACCCCAATGCCACGTCCGCTGCGATGACCGTCGTCAGCAGGCTGCGCGCGCTGCTGGCCAAGCCCGGGCCGGACCCCGCCCTGGAGATCGACATCGACCTGCGTCCCGAGGGCAAGGGTGGCGCGATGGTGCGCAGCCTCGCCTCCTACGCTGCCTACTACCAGCGCTGGTCGTCCACCTGGGAGTCGCAGGCGCTGCTGCGGGCCTCCGTCGGTGCGGGCGAGCTCGCGCTGGGCGAAGAATTGCTGGCCGGCATCGACCGGATCCGCTATCCGGTAGACGGGTTGTCGAAGTCCCAGCTGCACGAGATCCGCAAGCTGAAGGCCCGCATGGAGGCCGAGCGCGTGCCGCGCGGCGGCGACCCGGGACGCCACGTGAAGCTCGGGCCCGGCGGGCTCTCCGACGTCGAATGGGTGGTGCAGCTGCTGCAGCTGCAACACGCAGCCACCGTTCCGGAACTGCGCACCACCGGCACCCTCGAGGCGCTGGACGCTGCGGTGCAGGCGGAACTGATCGATCCTGACGACGCCGACGCCCTGCGCAGCGCCTGGTTGATGGCCAGTCGCATCCGCAACGCCGTCATGCTGCTGCGCGGCCGTGCCGCCGACAGCCTGCCAACGGACAGCCGCGAGTTGTCGGCCGTCGCACTGATCCTCGGTTACTCCAAGGGCGAGTCGACGCTGCTGGTCGAGGACTACCGCAAGCGCGCACGGCTCGCACGGCAGGTCATGGACCGGGTCTTCTGGGACCAGCCATGAGCCTTGACGCCTCCCGACGTCAGTGCCAGTTTGACCCTCATGACGGACGAACCGACGGTTGCGGAGTTGCAGCAACGGATCACTGAGCTGGAGGCGCAGGTGGCCGAGCTGACGGGCCAGTTGCAGGAGGCGGGCGTCCACCCGCATGCCGAACCCGGTGAGGACAAGGAGTGGGGCGAGTTCAACCCCGGCTGAGCTACTCCTTGGGCAGCCCGATCGTGACCTCGTCCGGCCGGGCCGCACGGCCGTGGATCAGCGGCACGTAGCCGGTGATGGTCGGCAGGCGTGGGCCCTGGCCGTCCAGCGGTACCCGGACGGGGTCCGGCCCGGTGACGGCCACCTCGACGCCGCGCACGGTCACCGTCCCGCCGGGCCCGGCGACGAGGGTGAGCACCAGTTCGTCGGGCCGCAGGTCGAGCTGCACCCGTGAGCCGTTCAGCCGGAACCCGAACCGCAGCGACGTCCAGCCCAGCGGCAGCCTCGGGTCGATGCTGATGCGGCCGCGATAGTCGCGCAGCCCGCCGAAGCCGTAGACGAGGGCGTTCCAGACCCCGCCGGCCGAGGCGATGTGGACGCCGTCTCCTGTGTTGTGGTGCAGGTCGGCGAGGTCGACGAAGATGCCCTCCATGAACGACTCGAGCGCACGGTCCTGGTAACCGACCTCCGCGGCGATGATCGACTGGACGACGGCGGACAGCGTCGAGTCACCGGTCGTGATCGGGTCGTAGTACTCGTAGTCGGCGCGCTTCTGCTCGGGCGTGAACTCCTCGCCGGCGAGGAAAAGGGCGAGTATCGCGTCGGCCTGCTTCAGTACCTGGAACCGGTAGATCACCAGCGGGTGGTAGTGCAGCAGCAGGGGCAGCCGCGACGGCGGGGTGTTGGCGAGGTCCCAGACCTCACGGCTGAGGAAGTTCTCGTCCTGCGGGTGCACGCCGAAGCCCTCGTCGTAGGGGATCGTCATGGCCTCAGCTGCCTGCTGCCAGCACGACACCTCCTCCTCGGTGAGTGCCAGGTCGCGGACGAGGCCGGCGTAGGCGGGCGCATCCGTGACCTGCAGCAGGCGGACGGCCTCCGCCGCCCGCTGGAGGTTCGCCCGTGCCATCAGGTTCGTGTACAGGTTGTTGTTCACCACGGCGCTGTACTCGTCCGGGCCGGTGACCGAGTGGATGTGGAAGCTGCGCTCGGGCCCGCGGAAGAAGCCCAGGTCGGCGTACAGCCGGGCGGTCTCGACGAGCACCGGCAGTGCCTCGCCGAGCAGGAACTCGGGGTCGCCGCAGACGTCGGCGTACTTGCAGATCGCGAAGGCGATGTCCGCGTCGATGTGGTACTGGGCGGTGCCGGCCGCGTAGTACGCCGAAGCCTCCTCGCCGTTGATGGTGCGCCACGGGAAGAGGGCGCCGCGCTGGGCCATCTCCCTCGCCCGCGCCCTCGCCTTGTCGAGCATCGCGATCCGGAAGCGCAGCGCCCGCCGCGCCAGCCCGGTGTTGGTGTGCGCGAGGAAGGGGATGAGGTAGATCTCGGTGTCCCAGAAGTAGTGGCCCTGGTAGCCGGAGCCGGTGACGCCCTTCGCGCCGATGCCTGCGCCGTCCGCGCGGGCCGTGGCCTGGGCCAGCTGGAACAGGCACCAGCGCACGGCCTGCTGCAGCGCGGGCTGCCCGTCGAGCTGGATGTTGGCCCGCGACCAGTAGTGATCGAGCCAGCCCTGCTGTTCGAGCTCGATGGCCTCGCGTCCCACGGCCTGCGCGTCGTCGATGGTCAGCAGGGCGAGCCCGACGAGGTCGGCGACCTCCACCTCCGGCGGGCCGTCGTGGTAGGCGGCCCACTTCAGCAGCAGGATCGGCTCGCCCATGGTGG
>JAOATP010000147.1 GCA_030158185.1 Propionicimonas sp. | reverse complement strand
GAAATCGTCGGCGCCCGCGTCGAGCGCCTCCACCTTGTCGGCCTCCTCGCTGCGGACGGTCAACATGATGATCGGCACCTCGGTCCACCCGCGCAGGCCGTGGACCACCTCGATCCCGCTGAGATCGGGCAAGCCGATATCCAACAGCACCAGGTCGGGGTGGCGATCGGCCGCGAGCTGCAGCGCAGCGCGACCGGTGTCGGCCAGCACCACGTCAAACTCGCGGGCCTGCAGGTTGGTCGCCAGCGCGCGCCGGATCTGGGGCTCGTCGTCGACCACCAGAACGGTGGTCACGACGCCGCTCCGGCCGGGGAGGGAAGGGGCAGTGCGTCGCTCTTCCCGGCGAGGGGCAGCGACAGCGTTACGGTGAGGCCGCCGCCGGGCGTTTCCTCGGCGCTCAGCACGCCGTGCATGGCGGTCATGAAGCCTCGGGCGACCGCCAACCCCAGGCCCACTCCCCCGCTGGTGTCGTCCCCGAAGCGTTGGAAGGGCTGAAACATGGTGGCACGCGCCTCGGGCGAGATACCCGGCCCGTGGTCGACGATCCGCATCACCGCTGTGTCGTCCCGGCTGGTTGCCTGCACCAGGATCTTGCGATCGGCCGGCGAATGAGCGAGGGCGTTGGCCACGATGTTGGCCAGTACCCGTTCGAAGAGCCCCGCATCGGCCAGCGCCGCCGGACCGTCGTCGTCAAGCTCGATCACCACGCGGCCCGTGGGCTCGGACAGGCTGGCCAGAGCAGCGGCGATGACGTCGTCGAGCCCGACGGCACGAACGGTGATTTCGACCGCGCCGGCCTCGATGCGGCTCATGTCGAGCAGATTGCCGATCAGGTCGTCGAGCCGATCCGCCTCCTCGTCGATCGTGCGGGCAAACTCGGCGCGCTGCTCGGCGTTCCAGTCCACGTCGTCTTGAAGGAGGCTGGTCGACGATGCCTTGATCGACGCCAACGGCGAGCGCAGATCGTGTGACACAGCTCGCAGGATCGCTGTGCGCAGCTCGTCGGCCCGGGCGAGAGTTGCAGCGTCGCTGGCCGCCGCCTCCAGCACGCGCCGTTGAAGCGCCTCGACCAGCCGGGCGCCGAACGCCCCCAGCACACGTCGATCGGCGGCGGTCAGCCCACCCGGCGTCAGGGTGAGCAGGTGGTCCTCCCCCAGCTCGAGTCGCTCACCCTCGGAAGGAACCGGCGTCGAGTCAAGGCCGTCCACGGCGACGACGCTCCAGCTGCGATCGCCCTCACGGACGAAGATTGCGGCTCCGATCTGGCCGAACGTGATGCGCAGATGGGAGAGCAACACCCCCACCGGGTCGTGCTCGCCGACATCGGCCCCGACCACGTCGATGAGGGCCTCCGTTTCAGCACGCGCCCGGGCTGCATCGGCCGTGCGCCGGGCCGTTCGGGCGACGAGCAGGCTGACGAGGCCACCGGCCGACACGAAGGCCGACACCGCAATCAGGTGCTCGGGGTCTCTGATCCGCAGCGTGTACAGCGGCTGGGTGAAGTACCAATTGGCCGCTGCGGTCGACGCAAGCGCAGTGACGAAAGCCGGTCCGAACCCACCGATCGCTGCCACGATACAGACGTACAGCAGGTAGATCACCAGCACCGAGGGCAGCCCGATCGAGTTGCGAGCGGCGTCGAGAACGACGGTCAGGAGCGGCAGTCCAACCACCACCAGCGCCCAGCCGGCAGCCCGCCGCCGACGCGACAGCGGGGACCCATGGCGCCGTGGCGCGGGCGGCAGCGCCGCCCGTTCAGCACCGTCGTCGCGAGAGATCACGTGAACGTCGATCTCGCCCGCCGCTCGGATCACCCGGTTGATCACCGAGCCCCGCACCAGCTCGGACAGCCGATCGCGGCGGGAGGCGCCAAGCACGATCTGGGTGGCGCGCACCGACCCGGCGAAGGCCACCAGTCCCTCGGCGACATCGTCGCTGGTCGTCTCGTGGTAGGTGCCGCCCAGGTCGGCGAGCAGCGTCCGGTGTGCGAGCAGTTCCTCGTGGGGGCCCTCTCGTAGCCCGGTGCCGGGACGTATGTGAACCCCGATCAGGTCACCGTGGCTTCGGCGCGCCATGCGGGCGGCCCGACGGATCAGGTGGTCGCCGCTCGGGGCTCCGGTGATGGCCACCACCACCCGTTCGCGGGTTTCCCAGGTACCGGCGATCCGCTCATCGCTCAGGTAGCGGCGCATCGCCTCGTCGACCTTGTCGGCAACCCACAACAGCGCCAGCTCGCGCAACGCGCCCAGGTTGCCCAGGCGGAAATAGTTGCCGAGAGCCGCATCGACCTTGTCGGGCGCGTAGATGTGGCCATGGACCATTCGGCGGCGCAGCGCCTCGGGCGTCATGTCGACCAACTCCACCTGCTCGGCGTCGCGGACCACCCGGTCGGGCACGGTTTCGCGCTGCCGCACGCCGGTGATCGCCTCCACGACGTCGTTGAGCGACTCCAGGTGCTGGACGTTGACGGTGGAGATCACGTCGATGCCGGCGGCAAGCAGTTCCTCGACGTCCTGCCAGCGCTTGGCATGGCGCGATCCGGGGGCGTTGGTGTGGGCCAGCTCGTCGACGAGTGCCACCTCGGGCCGACGGGCGAGGAGGGCGTCGAGGTCCATCTCATCGAGCACGGCACCGCGATGTTCGATGCGCCGCCGGGGCGCCACCTCAAGTCCCTCAAGTCGATCTGCGGTGTTGCGGCGGCCGTGTGTCTCGATGAAACCCACCACCACGTCGGTACCCCGGTCGAGTCGGCGGCGCCCCTCGCCCAACATGGCATAGGTCTTGCCCACGCCCGGCGCAGCGCCCAGATAGATGCGGAGACGGCCTCGACTCACGGCCGAAGTCTACGAACCGCCGCCATTGGCGGCCTCCGCCTGCTCGACGGCCAGGTTGAGTTCGACGACGTTGACGCCGTCATCGCCGAGCACCCCGAGCGGGCGGTGTTGTGTGGCGTCGTCGATCAGACCGGCCACGACGTCGGCATCGAGGCCGCGGTCCACCGCCACCCTGGAGGCCTGCGCGCGGGCGTTGGCTTCGGAAATGTGTGGATCCAAGCCGGAACCGGAGGCGGTGACGGCGTCGACCGGCACCTGAGCACGATCGCCGAGACCGTTCTCGGCCCGGTAGGCCTTCACGCGTTCGTCGACCAGGTCTCCCAGCTCAGCGCTGGTCGGGCCCAGGTTCGACGCCCCGCTGGCGGATGCGTCGTAGCCATCGCCCGCCGCAGACGGTCGGGGGTGGAACCACCCCGGGCCCTCGAACCTCTGGCCGATCAGGGATGAGGCCACGGGGCGCCCATCCGATTCGATGATCGAGCCGTTGGCCTGGTGACCGAAGGCCAGTTGGGCCACCCCGGTGACCGCCAGTGGGTAGATGACGCCGACCAGCACGGTCATCATGGCAAACATGGTCAGGCCGGTCAGCAGTTGACGACGCATCAGGAGACTCCCAGGGTGGTGATGATCAGGTCGATCGCTTTGATGC
>JAOATP010000146.1 GCA_030158185.1 Propionicimonas sp. | reverse complement strand
CCTCGTCGGCTGCCAGCAGGCCGTAGAGCTTGCGGCGAGCGTCTGCGAGGAGCCTTGTGGCTGCCTCCAGTTGCTGGGCGTTGGCGTTGCGGCTCAGTTCCTTTGCCGCACCGGCCAGGCCGCCGAACTCCTTCCACAGGCCCTTCACGGCGTCCGGCTGCCAACCGGCGAGCGCGTCGTTGACCATGTCCCACGGCTTGGTCTGCACATCGGCAGCAGCAGCCAGCCCGGCCTCGGTGAGCCGGTAGGCCTTCTGGCCGTCGTTGTCGAAGGACTCGATGAGGCCCTCGTCCTCGAGCTGGGCCAGTGCGGGGTAGACGGCGCCGGGGCTGGGCTTCCAGACACCGTTGGTGCGCTCGCCGAGCGTCTGCATGATCTGGTAGCCGTTGCGGGGCTCCTCAGCCAGCAGGGCGAGGATGGAGAAGCGGACATGTCCGCGACGTCCACGCCCACGAGGGCCGCCACCCATCGGTCCACCCATCGGGCCACCGGCGCCGAACGGTCCACCAGGACCGAACGGTCCACCAGGACCGAACCCGCCAGGGCCGAATGCTGCGCCGGCGCCGAAGGCTGCACCGAAGGGTGCGAACCCATGGCCGTGGCGCGAGCCACCGCGGTGGCCGCCACGACGGCGCGGGCCGCCTTCTGCTGAGTCGTCGAACCAGGTCTCTTCGTTCTCGCCTGCGTTCATCTCTATCTCCTTGAATCTCATGTTGTCTGCATCTCATGGTTTCGGTACGTCACCGATATATCGATGATAGCCACGAGAACACTCAAACGCAAGAGTTCGAGTGACGGCGTCTGCCTGCCGGGGCGTGGCCACGGGGGGTCAGCAGTCCGGTGTAGCGTCGGCGAGGTGGATACGGACCTGTTCGGCAACCCGGTTGGCGGTGCGGCAGCGCCTGCGCCCGCGGGGTCGCTGGGCAGCGCCAGTCACGCCGACACGCCACTGGCTGTCCGCATGCGCCCACGCACGGTGGACGAGATCGTCGGCCAGGACCACCTGCTCGCGACCGGCTCACCCCTGCGGCGCCTCGCCGAGGGGCGGACGGCGATGTCGGTCTTCCTCTGGGGCCCACCCGGGGTCGGCAAGACCACCATCGCAGCGGTCGTCTCCGCGTCCGGGCAACGCCGGTTCGTCGAGCTCTCGGCGGTGACAGCCGGCGTGAAGGAGGTGCGGGCGGCACTCGCAGAGGCCCAGCGGGAGCTGGCCCGCGGCACCGGCACCGTGCTGTTCGTCGACGAGGTGCACCGCTTCTCCAAGGCCCAGCAGGACGTGCTGCTGCCGGCGGTGGAGAACCGGCTCGTCACCCTGATCGCCGCGACGACGGAGAACCCTTCGTTCTCCGTCATCTCGCCCCTGCTCAGCCGCTCGCTCCTGCTCACCCTGAAGTCGCTCACCGACGCCGACATCGGCACGCTGCTCGACCGCGCCCTCACGGAGGAGCGTGGCCTCGCCGGCGCCTTCGAACTCGATGGCGAGGCCCGGTCGGACCTGTTGCGCTTCGCCGGGGGGGACGCGCGGCGCGCCCTGACCTACCTCGAGGAGGCCGCTGCCGGTGCCTCTGCGCAGGGCATCACCCTGATCGACGGCACCATCGTCTCCGCGGCCGTCGACAAGGCAGCCGTGCGCTACGACCGTGACGGCGACCAGCACTACGACGTGATCAGCGCCTTCATCAAGAGCCTGCGCGGCTCCGACGTCCAGGCCGGCCTGCACTACCTTGCCCGGATGATGGAGGCAGGCGAGGACCCGCGCTTCATCGCACGGCGGCTGATCATCCTCGCCAGCGAGGACATCGGCATGGCGGCGCCGTCTGTGCTCCAGACCTGCGTTGCCGCAGCACAGGCCGTTGCGCTGATCGGCATGCCCGAGGCACGGATCAACCTCGCCCAGGCGGTGATCGCGTGCGCGATGGCGCCGAAGTCCAACGCCGTCGTGAAGGCGGTGGACGCCGCGATCGCCGACGTCCGCGCCGGTCTCATCGGCACCGTCCCGCCGGCCCTGCGCGATGCCCACTACCCGGGGGCGAAGCAGCACGGCCACGGCCAGGGCTACCTCTACGCCCACGACGCTGCGCACGGGGTGGCGAGCCAGCAGTACCTGCCCGACGAGCTCGCAGGAGCCCGCTACTACCAGCCGACAGAGCACGGCAACGAGGCGGCGATGGCCGAGCGGCTACGGATGCTGGAGGAGTTGCTGGGCCGTCGGGAGCGAAAGGCGGAATGAAACCCCGTCCTGCACGGTTGCGCGCAGCGTGACCCCTACCTACAAGCCCTGGCCGGCTCTCTGGGCACTGGTCGTGGGGTTCTTCATGATCCTCGTCGACACCACCATCGTCTCGGTGGCGAATCCGCGGATCATGCAGGGGCTCGGCGCCGACATCAACTCCGTCATCTGGGTGACCAGCGCCTACCTGCTGGCCTACGCCGTGCCGCTGCTGGTGACCGGACGCCTGGGTGACCGGTTCGGTCCCAAGCGCATCTACCTGATCGGCCTCGTCGTCTTCACCCTCGCTTCCGCGTGGTGCGGTTTCGCCGGCTCCATCGAGCTGCTGATCGCCGCGCGCGCCGTCCAGGGCCTCGGGGCCGCGCTGCTGACCCCGCAGACCATGGCGGTCATCACCCGCACCTTCCCGCCGCACGACCGTGGCCGCGCGATGAGCCTGTGGGGAGCGACGGCCTCCGTCGCGATGCTGGTCGGCCCCATCCTTGGTGGCCTGCTCGTCGACGGGCTCGGCTGGGAGTGGATCTTCTTCGTCAACGTGCCGGTCGGCATCGTCGGGTTCATCCTCGCGTGGCGACTTGTCCCGAGCCTTCCGACCCACGGGCACAGGTTCGACATTCCCGGCGTCGTCCTCTGGGCGGCCGGCATGTTCTGCCTCGTCTTCGGCATCCAGGAGGGCGAGACCTTCAACTGGGGCCAGATCTGGGGCCCGATCAGCGTGTGGGGCCTGATCATCACCGGCATCGTTGTGCTCGGCGTCTTCGTGTGGTGGCAGCGCCAGGGACGCGGTGAGCCGCTGCTGCCGCTGGACCTGTTCCGCGACCGGAACTTCTCCCTCGCCAACGGGGCGATCGCCATGGTCGGCGTCGCCGTCACCGCCAACTCGCTGCCGCTGGTGTTCTACTACCAGCTCGTCCTGGGGTTCAGCCCCACGCGGGCCGCCCTGCAGCTGGTGCCGATGGCCCTCTTCTCCCTCGTCCTTGCTCCGCTGGTCGGACGCCTGGTCGACCGCGTCAACGCCCGCTACCTCGCCACCGCAGGATTGGTGGGCATGGCCGGCTCGATGCTCTGGTACTCCTTGTGGCTGGTGCCGGACGAGAGCCTGTGGTGGCGGCTGCTGTTCCCGAGCGCCCTGATGGGGATCGCCAGCGCCTTCACCTGGTCGCCGATCGGCGCGACGGCCACCCACAACCTCTCCCCGTCCAACGCCGGGGCCGGCTCGGGTGTCTACAACTCGGTTCGCCAGGTCGGGTCCGTCCTCGGCAGCGCCGCGATCGCCGTGCTGATCCAGTCCCTCCTCGCGGCAAGCCTGCCGGGAGGGGCCGACGCAGGCAGCCGTGCGGAGGCGGCCGGACGCCTGCCGGAGGCACTGCAGGCCGGGTTCAGCTCCGCGATGGCCGCCAGCATGCTGCTGCCGGCGGCCGCCGCGCTCGCAGGAGCAGTGCTGTGCTTCTTCTTCGTCCCCCGCGTGGCCAACAAGGGCTGGGGTACAGCTCCGGTGACCAGCGCAGAACCCGCCGGAGCCGACGCCGCGCACTGACCGCGCTTCCACGTGGGTTCCCGGTAAGCTGCAGGACGAATCACACGACTAGACAGCGAGGTAGCCCATGTCCGCCGGAGAGATCGCCGGTCTCATCGCCGCGGTGGCCGCAGTGGCCTTCGTCGTGTTCTGCGCCGTGCCCCTGTTGAAGCTGGGCAGGGTGCTGGAAGAGGTGCGCCTCGCTGTGCGGGATCTCGGGCACAACTCCGTGCCGATCCTGCAGGAGCTGAAGGGCACTGTCACGGCGACCAACACAGAGCTCGGCAAGCTGAGCGTTGTCACCGACGACGTCGCGAAGGTCAGCGCCCACGCGACAGTGGTCAGTGAGAACGCCGCCCAGTTGTCCACCCTCTTCGCCTCCACCCTCGGTGGGCCGCTGATCAAGACCGCGGCCTTCACCTACGGCGTGCGCCAGGCAGTGACCGGCAAGAGGGCCGGCACGAAGAAGGGCAAGTGATGGGCAAGCGGCTGTTCTGGTTCGCGATCGGCGTCGGCATCACGGCCCTCGTCGTGGTCAAGGGCCGCGAGTACTACCAGCGCTACACCCCGAAGGGTGTCGCCGAACAGATCGAGAAGAGCCGCACCGGCCTCGTCGACTGGGTGGGCGAGTTCATCACCACCATGGGCGAGGCGATGGACGCCCGCGAGGGGGAGCTGCGGGAGGCTCTCGGCCTGGACGAGTGAACCCCACTCGTCCAGGAGAATCCACTGCCCCCGTACGCCGGCGGAGACCCGCCACCTTCTAAGGACAACCAATGAAAACTGCTGACATCCGCCAGCGCTTCCTCGACTATTTCGCGACGCGGGGACACACCATCGTGCCGTCCGCGCCGCTGGTCTACAACGACCCGACCCTGCTCTTCGTCAATGCCGGCATGGTGCCGTTCAAGCCGTACTTCACCGGTGCGGAGGACGCCCCCTACGACCGGGCGGTGAGCGTGCAGAAGTGCGTGCGCACCCTCGACATCGAGGAGGTCGGCAAGACCACCCGCCACGGCACGTTCTTCCAGATGAACGGCAACTTCTCCTTCGGCGACTACTTCAAGGAAGGCGCCATCGAGTACGCCTGGGAGCTGGTCACCGGTAGCCAGGCCGACGGCAACTACGGCTTCGACCCCGACAAGGTCTGGGTCACCGTGTACCTCGACGATGACGAAGCGTTCGGGCTGTGGCGCAAGGTGGGCATCCCTACCGAACGCATCCAGCGCCGCGGGCTGAAGGACAACTACTGGCACATGGGCATTCCCGGCCCGGGCGGCCCGTGCAGCGAGATCTACATCGACCGTGGGCCCGAGCACGGCGCCGACGGCGGCCCGATCGTCGACGAGGACCGCTTCCTTGAGATCTGGAACCTGGTGTTCCAGACCGAGGAGCTCTCCGCCGTCCGCGCGAAGGACGACTTCGACGTCTACGGCCCGCTGCCGGCCAAGAACATCGACACCGGCATGGGGCTGGAGCGCACCGCGTACCTGCTGCAGGGCGTCGCCAACATGTACGAGATCGACGAGATCTTCCCTGTGATCAGCCGTGCGGCCGAGGTCGCGGGCACCCGCTACGGCGCCGATCCGCAGGCAGACGTCCGGCTGCGCGTCGTGGGTGACCACGTGCGCTCCGCGCTGATGCTGATGACCGACGGCGTCACCCCCGGCAACGAGGGACGCGGCTACGTGCTGCGCCGGCTGCTGCGGCGCAGCATCCGCTCCATGCGGTTGCTGGGCGTCCACGACCCGGTGCTGCCCGAGCTGCTGCCGGTGAGCAAGGACCTGATGTCGGCGTCCTACGGCGACGTCGTCAGCCAGTGGCCGCGGGTCTCCTCCGTCGCCTATGCCGAGGAGGAGTCGTTCCGGCGGACGCTCGCTGCCGGCACGCAGATCTTCGACCTCGCCGCGGGCCAGGCGCGTGCGGAGCACCGCACCGACATCACCGCTGACCGGGCGTTCGCGCTGCACGACACCTACGGCTTCCCGTTCGACCTCACGCTCGAAATGGCTGCAGAGCAGGGCCTCGAGGTCGACCAGGCGGGCTTCCGAAAGCTCATGCAGGAGCAGAAGGACCGCGCCAAGGCCGACGCGAAGGCCAAGAAGGGCGCCACCATTGCCACGGAGGCCTACCGGACGCTGCGCGCGGACGGCGAGGTGCCGTTCCTCGGCTTCACCGACCTGACGTCGGACGCCAAGGTGCGCGGCATCATCGCCGACGGCCGCCTGGTCGACCGGGCACTGCCCGGGGACGTCGTCGAGGTCGTGCTCGACCAGACCCCGTTCTACGCGGAGGCCGGCGGCCAGGACGCGGATTCCGGCCTGATCACCGGTGACGGCCTGAGCCTTGAAGTGCTCGATGTGCAGCGTCCGGTGCAGGGACTCGTCGTGCACAAGGTGCGGATCTCCGACGGTGAGCTCGTCACCGGTGCGGCCGTCACGGCTGCTGTCGACGAGCTCGCGCGGGCCGGTGCCTGCCAGGCGCACACGGCGACCCACATCGTGAACGCAGCCCTGCGGCAGTTGCTGGGCGACGCGACGCACCAGGCCGGTTCCTTCAACAAGCCGGGCTACCTGCGCTTCGACTTCAACTCTCCCGGAGCGCTCAGCGCCGGCATGAAGGAGGAGCTCGAAGGCGTCGCCAATGAGGCGATCCGTGCCGACCACCAGGTGACGGCCGTCGAGATGCCGCTCGCCGACGCCCGCGGGCTCGGGGCGCAGGCCATGTTCGGCGAGAAGTACGGCGACGTCGTCCGCATGGTCGAGCTTGCCGGTCCTTGGTCGCGCGAGTTGTGTGGTGGCACCCACGTCGAGCGCACCTCCCAGATCGGGCTGCTCAGCCTGATGGGCGAGTCGTCCGTGGGCTCCGGCCTGCGCCGCGTTGAGGCCTTCGTCTCGGCCGATGCGTTCGCGCACCTCGCCCGTGAGCGCGCCCTCGTCGCCGGCCTCGCCGACCTGCTGAAGGTGCAGCCCGACCAGCTGAACGACCGGGTGGCCCGACTGATCGCCCAGGTCAAGGCGGCTGAGAAGGAGATCGCGGCCCTGCGGAGTCGCGAGTTGCTGGCCGACGTGCCGGCCCTTGTTGCCGCTGCCACGACCGTCGGGGCGTACCAGCTCGTCAGCAGGCACCTGCCCGACGTCATGGCCGACGACCTTCGCGCGTTGGCCATAGAGGTCCGCAACGCGTTCGGCTCCCGTCCCGGCGTTGTTGCACTCGTCGGAGGCTCCGAGAAGCCCGTCCTTATCGTCGCGACGACCGACGCTGCCCGCACCCTTGGCGCGAAGGCCGGTGCGCTGGTCGGCGTGGGGGCGCTCGCGCTGGGCGGACGCGGTGGCGGTCGCGATGACCTTGCACAGGGCGGCGGCAGCGATGCTGCGGCGTCCCCGGCGGCGCTCGCGGCCATCGGCACGGCCCTGGCCGGCTGAGCGTGCGCATCGGCGTCCGGCTGGCACTCGACTGGGGCAAGGCCCGGATCGGGGTCGCTGCGAGCGATCCCGGAGGCATCCTGGCCCACCCCGTCGAGACCGTGCCCGCCGGGCCGGGTGCACTGCCCCGGATCAGTGCACTCGTGGCGGAGTACGAGCCCTTCGAGGTGGTGCTCGGGCTGCCGCGGAACCTTGCCGGGGTCGAGGGTCCGGCGGCCGTCGCGATGCGGGAGGTCGCCACGACCCTTGCGTCCGCGCTGCCCGGCGTGCCGATCAGGCTGGTCGATGAGAGACTGACCACCGTTTCCGCGTCCCGGCAGCTGTCCAGCGCGGGACGCAACACGCGCCGGCAGCGTTCGGTCATCGACCAGGCCGCCGCCGTGGCACTCTTGGAACAGACCTTGCAGCACGAACGTACGACCGGCAAGCCGCCGGGGGAGTTGCTCCCCAACGGCGGCGACCAAGGAAGGGACTCGACCGGATGAGTAACCGATCCCCAGGAGAGATCAGGGACCCGGAGACCGGGAAGGTCGACTACAAGGAGATCTGGTACAAGGTGCGGGCAGCGTTCGCCGTGCTGCTCTCGCTGGCCGTCCTCGGCGGCGGCGGCTGGTTCGTCTACAGCAAGGGCCACGACGCCTGGATGGAATTCCGGACGGCTGAGGACTACATCGGCAACGGCGTGGACCCGGTGCAGGTGACGGTGCCGAAGGGCGCGACCCTGAGGGAGATCTCCGACCTCCTGTTCGCAGCGAACGTCGTCAAGACGGCGAAGGCCTTCGACCGCGAGGCCGAGGCCAATGCCGACTCCAAGAAGATCCAGGTCGGCAAGTACAACCTGCGCACGCAACTGCCCGCCAAGACGGCACTGGCCATGCTGCTCGACCCCAAGAACATCGTGCGCAACCGCATCACGCTGAAGGACGGCGTGCGGCTCTCTGTGCAGGTGACTGCCTTGTCGAAGGCCACCGGCATCTCCGAGAAGGACTTCAACGCCAAGCTCAAGGACTGGAAGAAGCTCGGCTTGCCGACGTGGGCGAAGAACGGCGCGGAGGGCTTCATCTTCCCCGACACCTACGAGTTGCCGGACAAGCCGACCGCCACGAATGTCCTCAAGCTCGCCACCGACCAGTTCAACCTCGTTGCGACCGACCTGAACATGGAGGACGGGGCGGGCGTGCTGGGTTACTCGCCCTACCAGGTGCTGGTGATGGCGAGCATCATCGAGAAGGAAGCCGGCGTCAACGACGGTGACCGGGCCAAGATCGCCCGCGTCTTCTACAACCGCATCGAGCAAGGCATCAAGTTGCAGTCCGACGCGACGGTCGCCTACGCGAACAAGATCACCGGTCGGGTCACGACAACGGACGCGGAACGCGCCCTCGAGTCGCCCTACAACACCTACTACGTGAAGGGGCTGCCCGTCGGGCCGATCACCTCACCGTCGAAGAAGTCGATCGATGCCGCGCTGCATCCTGCCGATGGTGACTGGCTCTACTTCGCGGTGGTGAACCTCGACACCGGTGAGACCGAGTTCAACAATGACCTCAACGGCCACAACGCCAGCGTCGGCAAGTTCCAGGCGTGGTGCAACGCCAGCGACGCGAACAAGAAGAAGTGCTTCGGTTGAGTTCTGGGAGACTGACGCAATGCTTCGCTACCTGACCGCCGGGGAGTCCCATGGGCGGGCCCTCGTTGCCACCATCGAGGGCATCCCCGCGCACGTGCGGATCACCTCCGCCGACATCGCAGACGCCCTCGCGCGGCGCCGGCTGGGCACCGGACGCGGCGCACGGATGAAGTTCGAGGCAGACGAGGTGACGCTGCTGGCCGGCATCCGCCACGGCGAGGCCCTCGGATCGCCGATCGCGATCATGATCGGCAACTCCGAGTGGCCCAAGTGGGACACGGTCATGTCCGCCGACCCGGTGGACGCCGACGTCCTGGCCGACCTGGCCCGCAACGCTGCGCTCACGCGGCCGCGTCCGGGACACGCCGATCTCGCCGGCATGCAGAAGTACGACTGGGACGAGGCCCGTCCCATCCTCGAGCGTGCGTCGGCCCGCGAGACCGCTGCCCGGGTCGCCCTCGGCAGGGTCGCGATGGCGTTCCTCGAGCAGGCGTTCGGCATCCGGATCCTCAGCCACGTGGTGCGCATCGGCGCGGCGGCCAGCGAGCAGGTGCTGCTGCCCACCCCGGACGACCTGGCAACCATCGACGAACACCCGGTGCGCTGCTTCGACGCTGTCGCTGGCGAGGCCATGCTGGCAGAGATCGCTGCGGCCAGGACCGACGGCGACACCCTCGGCGGGGTCGTCGAGGTACTGGCCTACGGTCTCCCGCCGGGCCTCGGCTCCCACACGCA
Organism: Propionicimonas sp.; assembly: GCA_030158185.1. Lineage (GTDB taxonomy): Bacteria > Actinomycetota > Actinomycetes > Propionibacteriales > Propionibacteriaceae > Propionicimonas. The sequence goes on along the minus strand of JAOATP010000146.1, from coordinate 5,192 downwards.
GTGGGACCGCCGTCTCGACGCACGGCTCGCGCAGGCCCTGATGGGCATCCAGGCGATCAAGGGCGTCGAGGTGGGCGACGGCTTCGACCTCGCGGCGACGCGCGGCAGCCTCGCCCACGACGAGATGCTGCCGGCCACCGGCGGCGTCGAGCGGCTCTCGAACCGTTCCGGCGGCACGGAGGGCGGCATGAGCAACGGCGAGATCCTCCGCGTCCGGGCGGCGATGAAGCCCATCGCCACCGTCCCGCGGGCGCTGCGGACCATCGATGTCACCACCGGCGAGGCCGCGCAGGCCAACCACCAGCGCTCCGACGTCTGCGCCGTCCCCGCAGCGGGTGTGGTGGCAGAGGCGATGGTTGCCCTCGTCCTCGCCGAACAGGCGCTGGAGAAGTTCGGCGGTGACTCGCTCGCAGAGACCCGTCGCAACCATGCCGGCTACCTCGCCCGGCTCGCCGAACGGAATCTCGGTTGAGCCGTCCAGCGCTCGTCCTCGTCGGCATCCCCGGCACGGGCAAGTCCGAGGTCGGCCGGATCATCGCCGAAGAGCTCGACGTCCCGTTCGTCGAGGTCGACGACCTCGTCGAGCTCGCACTGGGCGCCCCGGCGCCGGAGTACTTCGCGACAGCAGGGGAAGCCGCCTACCGCGAGGCTGAGGAACAGGTCGCAGTGTCGGCCCTGCACCTCGCCGGAGTGGTGGCCCTGAGCAGCGGCGCGGTGACCTCGCCGGTCGTGCGGGAAGCCCTCTCCGGCCTCCGCGTTGTGTGGCTGCGGACGTCGGTCTCCGCCGCGACCCGTCGCCTGAGCATGAACAGCCTCGGCATGGCGGGACTGGTCGCCATCCGGAACAGCATGGACGCGATGCTCGCCGAACGGGCACGCTGGTACGAGATGGTGTCGACCGGTGTCGTCGACACCGATCGGCTGACTCCCACGCAGGTGGCGGCAGCCGTCACGGGGGAGCAAGGAGCGCAATGAGCTGGGAGCCGATCGATGTTGCTGCCGAACAGCCCTACCAGGTGCTGATCGGTTCCGGCGTCTCGACCCTGTTGCCGCAGTTCCTCGAAGGTGTCGAGCGCGTCGCGATCATCCACCCGCCCAGCCTTGCCTCTGCGTTGCCGGCGATCACGTCCGGCCTCGACCAGCAGGTGACTGCGATCCGTGTACCCGAGGCAGAGGCGGGCAAGACGGCCGAAGTACTCGAAGGCTGCTGGGAGGCCCTCGCCGGCGCAGGCTTCACCCGTTCCGACGCCGTGCTCGGGCTCGGCGGGGGAGCGACCACAGACCTCGCCGGCTTCGTCGCAGCAACCTGGCTGCGGGGCGTCAAGTACATCGCGCTGCCCACGTCGCTGCTGGCCATGGTCGATGCGGCCGTCGGCGGGAAGACGGGCATCAACCTGAGTGCGGGCAAGAACCTCGTCGGCGCCTTCCACGAGCCGTTCACCGTGCTCGGTGACCTCGACTTCCTCGAGACCCTCCCACCCAGTGAGCTGCGTTCCGGGCTCGCGGAGGTACTCAAGTGCGGCTTCATCGCAGACCCGGCGATCCTCGACGAGTTCGAGGCGGACGCCGACGGCGCCCTCGAGGTCGGCAACCCGGTGCAGGCGAAGCTGATCCGGCGGGCGGTCGCAGTGAAGGCTGCCGTTGTTTCCGCCGACCTGCGCGAGCGCACCTCCAGCGGGGCCGACATCGGACGTGAAGCCCTGAACTACGGCCACACCCTCGCCCACGCCATCGAGCGCCGCGAGCACTTCCAGTGGCGACACGGCGAGGCCGTCGCGGTCGGCATGGTCTTCGCGGCTGAGCTCGCGCACCGCCTCGACCTGATCGACGCCGACCTCGTCGCCCGCCACCGCAGCGTCCTTAAGCGTGTCGGGCTGCCGACGAGCTACCGCTCGGGTGCCTCCTGGATCGACCTGCGCAAGGCGATGAGCCTCGACAAGAAGAGCCGCGGCTCCTCGCTGCGGTTCGTGCTGCTGGAAGGCCTGGCACGGCCCGCCATCCAGCAGAACCCGGCAGAGGGCGTGCTCGCCGACGCCTTCCTGGGCCTGAACGAGAGCTGACATGTACGTCCCAGCGCACTTCGCCATGACCCCGGACCAGGTCCGCACCGCACTCGAGGCCGGCTCCGCGGGCGACCTGGTCACGGTCGGTCCCGACGGTCCCGTTGCGACCTTCGTGCCGATGCTGTTCGATGCGGACGCGCCCGACTCAACCGGCAGCGGGCAAGGTTCGCTGATCGGCCACGTGTCCCGCGTCAACGACCAGTGGCGGACGGCCGGCGACGCGCTGTTCATCCTGCACGGGCCCGACGACTACATCGAGGCGGACTGGCTGAACACCCCGGGCTCTGCCAACGTCCCCACCTGGAACTACGTCACCGTCCACGTGTACGGGCGGCTGGTCGTGCACGACGATCCCGCCTGGATGCTGGCAGCCGTCCGTCGGCTGAGCGCAGCGCACGGCGACGCCTCCGTCGACGCGATGGGCGAGGCAGAGGTCGGACGCCTGCTGCGCGCCATCGTCGGTGTGGAGCTCGTGATCAGCCGGGTGGACGGCAAGGCGAAGATGAGCCAGAACAAGACCCCGGACGCCGTCGCGCAGGTGATCGACGGCCTGCGTGCCGGCGGGGGAGAGGCCACAGCCGAGTGGATGGCCGAGCACTCCCTGCCGAGGGCAACAGCGAAGGCGGAGCTGCTCGCGGGCATCCGCAGCCGCCGGCCCTGACCCCGTCCTCATCCCGAGTTGTCAGAATCTGGGGTCGCCCTGGCGACCCCAGATTCTGACAACTCGGAGGGGGCCGCTAGACTCAGCGGTCGCGAGTGTTGGACCTGAGGAAAGCGGGCGGCAGTGGGCACGGCATCAACGAATGACCTGAAGAACGGCATGGTCCTCGACATCGACGGCCAGTTGTGGACCGTCACCTGGTTCCAGCACCACAAGCCAGGCAAGGGCAACACCGTCGTCCGGAGCAAGCTCAAGCACGTGCTGACCGGCAAGGTGGTCGACCGCACGTTCAACTCCGACACCAAGGTGGAGACCGCCAACGTCGACCGTCGCGAGATGCAGTACCTGTACCACGACGGCGAGGCCTACGTGTTCATGGACACCGGCACCTATGACCAGCTCCTGCTGAGCGACGAGGTCGTCGGCGACGCCAAGAACTACCTGCTGGAGAGCTCCATGGCAACGGTGGCGCTCCACGAGGGCAACCCGCTGTTCATCGACCTGCCGACCTCCGTCGAGCTGGAGATCACCTACACAGAGCCGGGCCTGCAGGGCGACCGCTCCACCGGCGGCACCAAGCCCGCAACGGTGGAGACCGGCCTCCAGATCCAGGTGCCGCTGTTCATCACCACCGGCGAGCGCGTCAAGGTCGACACCCGCGACGGCAGCTACCAGGGCCGGGTCTGAGTGACCCAGCCCGCTTCCGCCAAGCGCGTCCCGACCCGCACCAAGGCGCGCAAGCGCGCCCTGGACATCCTGTTCGAGGCCGACCTGCGCGGACTGCCCGTCCATGAGGTTCTGGCGGCTGCGACCGAACAGGCCGAGCCGCCGGTGCGCGACTACACCACGGACCTCGTCCTCGGCGTCGTCGAGTACCAGGCGTCGATCGACGCGCTGATCGGCGCGCACCTGCCGTCCGGGTGGACGCTGGACCGCATGCCACGCGTCGACCGCAACCTCGCACGACTGGCAACGTTCGAGGCGCTGCACTCCGAGACGGACGCGGCTGTCGCGCTTGCCGAGTGCGTGCTCCTGGCAACCGAGTTGTCCACCGACGAGTCTCCCGCGCTGTTGAACGGTGTCATGGCAGCGGTCCTGCGCGACTCGAAGCCCGCGGTCTAGCACTGCGGGCACCGACCGGCCGGGCCCCTCCGCTTTGCTAAGGTCAACCCGGTCCGGTAGCTGACCGCACCACGCCCATCAGAAGGACGTACATGCCCAGCAGCCTCTTCTCCTCCCCGCAGATCCCGGCACTACTCGTGCTCGAGGACGGCAGGTCGTTCCGGGGCGTTTCGTTCGGCGCCCCCGGTGAGACCTTCGGGGAGGCGGTGTTCGCTACCGGCATGTCGGGCTACCAGGAGACCCTCACCGACCCCAGCTACCACCGCCAGGTCGTTGTGGCCACGGCGCCGCACATCGGCAACACCGGCTGGAACGACGAGGACGACGAGTCGGGACAGATCTGGGTGGCGGGCTACGTCGTCCGCGACCTCTCCCGGGTGCGCTCGAACTGGCGCTCCAACCGTTCCCTTGACTCCGAACTGCGCGACCAGGGCGTCGTCGGCATCGCAGAGGTGGACACCAGGGCTCTGACCCGGCACCTGCGCGAGCGCGGCGCCATGCGAGTGGGCATCTCGACGGAGGAGCTCGACCCCGCGCGGCTCCTCGACAAGGTGATGCAGGCCCCGCTGATGGCCGGCGCGAACCTCGTCTCCGACGTCACCGTCACCGAGGCTGAGGTGACGCCCGCGCTGGGCGACCGGCTCTTCACCGTCGCCGCGATCGACCTGGGCATCAAGGACATGACGCCCACCCGCATGGCCCAGCGCGGCATCGAGGTGCACGTGCTTCCGGCGACCACCGGCATCGACGAGGTGCGCGCGCTCGCCCCCGACGGTGTCTTCTTCTCCAACGGCCCCGGTGACCCTGCTGCTGCGACCGAGGCTGTCGCCCTGCTCGAACAGGTGCTGGACGCGGGCCTGCCCTTCTTCGGCATCTGCTTCGGCAACCAGATCTTCGGACGCGCTCTCGGCTTCGGCACCTTCAAGCTGAAGTACGGGCACCGCGGCATCAACCAGCCCGTGATGGACCTGACCACCCGCAAGGTCGAGATCACAGCCCAGAACCACGGCTTCGCCGTCGACGCACCCATCGACCGGCCGACGCCGACGCGCTGGGGGGAGGCCAGGGTCTCCCACATCTGCCTCAACGATGATGTGGTGGAAGGCCTGGAGCTGCGCTCGGCGAGCGGGGACCTGCTCGGGTTCTCCGTCCAGTACCACCCGGAGGCCGCAGCAGGCCCGCACGACGCCGCCTACCTGTTCGACCGGTTCGTGGACATGATGGCCGCCCACAAGGATGGAAACGCCTGATGCCACGCCGTACCGACATCAACTCGATCCTCGTCATCGGGTCCGGCCCGATCGTCATCGGCCAGGCCTGCGAGTTCGACTACTCCGGCACCCAGG
>JAOATP010000145.1:33449-49561 GCA_030158185.1 Propionicimonas sp. | reverse complement strand
TGAACATGTTCTGCGGGAAGCCCATCGCCTGGTAGATCAGGCCGGTGTAGAAGTCGACGTTCGGGTAGAGCTTGCGCTCCTGGAAGTACGGGTCCGACAGCGCAGCCTCTTCCAGTTGCTGGGCGAGATCGAGCAGTTCGTCGTTGCCATTGAGGTTCCGCAGGATCTCGTCCGCGTGCTTCTTGATGATCGCCGCACGCGGGTCGTAGTTCTTGTAGATGCGGTGGCCGAAGCCCATCAGCTTGGTGGTGTCCTTCTTGTCCTTCACCTTGCTGACGTAGGACTTCACGTCCCCGCCCTCCTCCTTGATGCCCTTCAGCATCTCGAGGACGGCCTGGTTGGCGCCGCCGTGCAGGGGGCCGGACAACGCGCTCACGCCCGCCGCGACGGACACGTAGATGTTCGCGCCGGAAGAACCGACCATGCGGACGGTGGAGGTCGAGCAGTTCTGCTCGTGGTCGGCGTGCAGGATCAGCAGCACGTCGAGGGCGCGGGTGAAGGCGTCGTCGAACGGGTAGGCCCCTGTCGGCAGCCCGAACGACATCCGCAGGAAGTTCTCGATGTAGCTCAGCGAGTCGTCGGCATAGAGGAACGGCTGGCCGACCGAGTTCTTGTAGCCGTAGGCGGCAAGGGTGGGCATGGCGCCCAGCAGCAGGTGGGTGGCCCGGTCGGTGTTGTAGGCGTCCGCTCCGTACTTGGACTCGGCGAAGGTCGACAGGGCGTTGAGCCCGGCGGAGAGGACGGGCATCGGGTGGGACTTGCGGGGCAGTGAGCGGAACATCTCACGCATGCGCTCGTCGATCAGGTGGTACTTCGCGATACCGGTCTGGAACTCCTGCAGCTGCTGCGGCGTCGGCAGTTCGCCGTGGAGCACGAGGTAGGAGACCTCGAGGAAGGTGGACTTCTCCGCCAGCTGCTCGATGGGGTAGCCGCGGTAGCGCAGGATGCCGGCGTCGCCGTCGATGAAGGTGATCGCCGAGCGGCAGGAGGCCGTGTTGGCGAAGCCGACGTCGAGCGTTGTGTCACCCGTCACCGCCAGCAGCTTGGTGATGTCGTAGCCGTTGTTCCCCTGCGTCGCCGGCGCGAGCGGGAGTTCAAGGCTGACCTCATCGTGGCTGAAGGTTGCGTTGCTCATCCATCCTCCGTACATGTCGTCGGACGGGCAGCGGCGCGCCGTCCGGCTCAGTGGTGGTGTCACCTTACCCCCAGGCCTTGTGCGGCGGCAGGGCGTTCGTGCAGGTGCAGCCCAGGCGATAGTTGACATTTTAATCATCGGCTACTATCGTTTTAGTTGAGAGTTCAACAAACGCCAAGGAGAACACCGATGAGCATCGACACCACCGCAGCAGCCCGCGTGCAGGACCTTTCCGGCACCTACAACCTCGACCCTTCGCACTCGCGCATCGGCTTCGTCACCCGCCACGCGATGATCGCCAAGGTTCGCGGTGCGTTCAACGACGTGACCGGCACCGCGAGCATCAACGGCGCCGACCCGGCCGCCTCGTCCCTCGAGGTCACCATCCAGACCGCCAGCGTCGACACGCGTGACGCCAACCGCGACGGCCACCTCGCCAGCCCCGACTTCTTCGACGCCGCCACGTTCCCGAGCATCACCTTCGTCGGCACCGGCTTCGACATCACCGCAGACGACACCGTCCTCGTGACCGGTGACCTGACCATCAAGGGCATCACCAAGTCCGTCACGATCCCCTTCGAGTTCGGCGGCGTCGCCACCGATCCCTTCGGCAAGAGCCGCGCGGGCTTCGAGGGCCAGATCGTCGTCAACCGCAAGGACTGGGGCCTCACCTGGAACGCAGCGCTCGAGACCGGCGGCGTGCTCGTCGCCGACAAGGTCACCCTCGAGCTCGAGGTCTCCGCGGTCAAGGCTGCCTGAGCGACACCCGTCGCCGGGCTGCACAAGCCCGAAGGGCGCCACCGGTCCGGGGGGACGGTGGCGCTCTTCTGCGTTGTTGGGGCGGGGCTCAGTGCAGCAGCTGGAGCTCCGGGGTGGTGGCCCTCGCCTCCGCGAGGCATTCGGCCAGCGCATCGACGGCCAGGTCGAGCTCCTCGCGGGTGATCACGAGCGGCGGTGCCATCCTGATCGTCGACCCGTGGGTGTCCTTCGCGATCACACCCTTGGCCAGCATGGCCTCGCAGATGGTGCGGGCGCTGCCCAGCGCAGGGTCGATGTCCACCCCGGCCCACAGCCCGATGCCACGCACCTCCGTGACGCCGTGCCCGAGCAGTCCGGTGAGCCGGCCGTGCAGGTAGGCACCGAGTTCGCGGGAGCGGGCCTGCATCTCACCGGTCTCCAGCAGCCGGACGACAGCGAGCCCGACAGCGGCTGCGAGCGGGTTGCCGCCGAAGGTCGAGCCGTGCTGGCCCGGCTTCAGCAGGCCGAGGATGTCGGCGTTGCCGACGACGGCCGACACCGGCACGACGCCGCCGCCGAGTGCCTTGCCGAGCAGGTAAAGGTCAGGGATGACACCGACCTGTTCGCAGTAGAAGGTGGTGCCCGTGCGACCGAGGCCCGACTGGATCTCGTCCGCGATCATCAGCACGTTGTGCCGGTCCGCGATCGCCCGGACGCCGGGAAGGTAGTCCGCCGGCGGGGTGATGACGCCCGCCTCGCCCTGGATCGGCTCGACGAGGATCGCGACGGTGTGCTCGTCCATCGCAGCCTCCATGGCGGCGAGGTCGCCGTAGGGCACCTTCACGAAGCCGGGCGTGAACGGGCCGTAGCTGCCGGTGGCGTCCTCGTCGTCCGAGAACGAGATCACGCTGATCGTGCGGCCGTGGAAGTTGCCCTCCATGACGATGATGTTGGCCATGTCCTCCGGCACGCCCTTGACCTCGTAGCCCCACTTGCGGGCCAGCTTGAGTGAGGTCTCGACAGCTTCGACGCCGGTGTTCATCGGCAGCACCATGTCCTTGCCGCACAGCTTGGCGAGGGCCTCGATGAACGGCCCGTAGGTGGCCGAGTAGACCGCGCGGGACGTGATCGACACCTTCCCCAGTTGTTCGACGGCGACCTTCACCAGCGCGGGGTTGGAGTGGCCGAAGTTCACGGCGGAGTAGGCGGAGAGGAAGTCGAGGTAGGAGTTGCCATCCACGTCGGTGAGCCAGGCGCCGGAGCCGCTCTCGATCACCACGGGCAGCGGATGGTAGTTGTGCGATCCGTAGGCCTCGATCTGCTCGACGGCCTGCAGATGGGCCGGACTCAGCGCGCGGTGGTCGGTCATGGGTTCCTCCTGGTCAGGCATGGAATCCTACCGCCGCCGCGCCCGGGCGGTGGCCGTGGAGGTCAGCCGGGGAGGCCGACGGCAACCCGGACGAGCCGCGCCAGCTGGTCGGGATCGTGCGGGCTGAGCGCGAACGCTGCCCGCGCCACCGGACGGTCAAGGCCGAGCACTTCCGCCAGGTCGATGCGGGTCGCGTCGATGATGCCCTCGCTCGGGGTTGCCTCGATCGTCGCCCTCAGGTCGGCGAGGTCCGCGGGCCCGAACCCCGATGCCGGCAGCACCGACTGCGCCTCCGGGTGCAGCCGGTAGAACTCCACCAGCGCGCCCACGGCCTGCGGGAGCGGGCTGATGATGGCGGAGACGCCCAGCAGGTGGGCCGCCGCGATTCCTGCACCCTGCTTCAGCGAGCCGAGGCTGAGCGTGTGCGCCTCCTCGACGACGACGACCGTGCGGCCGGCGACGCGGTCCCCGCCGTCAACGATCACGGGGGAGTCGGCAGTGAGCACGCTCGCGCCCGGGTTGATCGCCATGATGTCGCTCTCGCACCGTTCGATCTGCTCGATGCCCGCCGACTCGCACTTGGCGATGATCACGACATCGGCGAGGCGAAGGCCCACCTCGCCGGGGAAGTAGTCGGACTCCTGACCGGCGCGGAGCGGGTCGGTGAGGACGATGTGCAGGGTCGGCTGCAGGAAGGGCAGGTCGTTGCCGACCCCGTCCCACAGGATCACGTCGGAACTCCCCCCGGCGGCATCGAGGATCTCGCCGTAGTCGAGTCCGGAATACGTCCACACGCCCGGCAGGGACGCGTCCCTCTCGCGGATCGGCCGGGTGAAACCCTGCGGACGGATCGGGTGCCGCACGATGGCCACCCGCAGGCCCCAGGAGACGAGCAACTCGGCGAGGTAGCGGACGGTCGGCGTCTTGCCGGCACCGGAGCTCGCAGCCGTGACGGCGATCACCGGTGTGGTGCTCGGCAGCATCGAGCGCACGGGGCTGACCATCCTGAAGTCGGCCCCTGCGGCGAGGGCACGTGCGGCGAGCCGGACCACGTCCTTGCAGCCGAGTTCGGAATAGGCGAACACAACCTCGTCGATGCCGAGGCGGACGATGAGGTGCTCGAGGTCGGCCTCAGGGAGGATGGGGACCCCTTCGGGGTAGAGGGGGCCGGAGAGGAAGGCCGGGTAGGTGTCGTCGACCTGGTCGTCTGCGGCTGTGAAGCCAAGGACGACATGGTCGGGATCGGCGCGGTACAGCGTGTTGAACACGTGGAAGTCCCTGCCGGCCGTGCCGACGATCAGCGTCCTGCGGGGCTGGTGCATGGCGGTCGCTCCGATCTACCCCCTGCACCCGAGTCTAGGGCCGCTAGAGTCGGGCCATGGATGACTCCGCTCCGATCGTTGTCGGCTTCGACGGTTCCGATTTTTCCCAGGAGGCACTCCGGAAGGGGTTGTGGCTGGCCTCGAAGGTCGGTGCCCCCGTCCGCGTTGTGCGCGCGTGGACCATCAGCAACGCGCCGCGTCCGACCACCTGGGCGCCGGGGTACGTGCCGCCGGTCGAGGACTTCGCAGACGCCGTGCTCGCACAGGTGAAGAACCAGACGGCGCGCGGTCTCGCCGAGTACCCGGACGTCGACGTCACCTTTGCCGTGCCGCACGGGGCTGCCGGGCGGGAACTGCTCAAGGCGTCGGAGGACGCACGGGTGATCGTCGTCGGCACCCGCGGGCTCGGCGGGTTCTCCGGCCTGCTGCTGGGATCGGTCAGTGACCAGGTGGTGGAGCACGCCCATTGCGACGTCCTCGTGACCCGTCGGCCCAGCGGTGACCAGGCACCCGGACGGACGCTGAAGCTCGATCAGGCGATCGAAGGCAGCTGAGCCCTCACCAGGGCAGGACGCTGCCGGCCCAGAAGACGCCGAGCACCGCGCCGAAGATCAGGAACGGGCCGAAGGCGAACGACATGCCCCTGCGCCTCCTGATCGCGATCAGCACCACGCCGATCACGGCAAACGTCATCCAGGCCGCTGCGAAGCCGAGGAGAACGGCGCCCCAGCCGAACCACCCGCAGAAGGCCCCGGTGATGGCAGCCAGCTTGACGTCGCCGAAGCCGAGGTCGGGGGAGAAGATCATCATCACGAACACGAAGGCGAAAAGGGCGGCCCCCGCCTCGACGGCCCTCAGCAGCGACCACCACTCGCCGGTGACGGCAGCAGCGACAGTGAAGAGGAAGATGGTGACCGGGATCATCGGCAGGACGATGGCGTCCGGGAGCCGCTCCTCCGCAAGGTCGATCACCGTCAGCAGGCCGGCAGCGATCGCCAGCACGACGAACGCGAGCATCTCGGCCCAGCTGCCGGCGAGGCCGGCGAGCCCGCCGAGCAGCGCTGCGACGGGAACCTGCAGGTAGGTCTTCAGGATCCGGGCGTCGGATTCGGCGTTGCGCAGCATGAACCCGTTGAGCGCCCAGGCGCCCAGTCCGGCAACGAGGGCCCCGACGACGCAGGTGAGGACAGCCGGCATCACTTCATGCCGCTGAAGGCGTGGATGATGCCGAGCGCGCCCGGCCCCATCACCACGATGAACATGGCGGGCATGATGAACAGGAGCAGGGGGAACACGACCTTGACCGGGATCTCCATCGCCTTGCGCTCCGCGTACATCCTGCGCTCAAGCCGCAGCTCGTCCGCCTGGGACATCAGGACGTCGGAGAGGGCGATGCCGTAGGCCTCCGCCTGGATGATCGAGCGGACGAACCGGCGGAGCGTGTCAACACCCGTCCGTTCGGCGAGGTCCTCGTAGGCGACGCGGCGGGCCTGTCCGACCTGGATGTCCTGCAGGGTGCGTACCAGCTCCTGGGCCAGCTCCCCGCGTCCGTTCCGGGCCACGCGCACCATGGCGGCGTCGAAGCCGAGGCCGGCGTTGACGGCGATGCTCATCTGGTCGAGCGTGTCCGGAAGCTGCCGCTTGATGGCCTCCTTGCGGTCGGCGCCGATGCTCTGCAGCCGGACCATCGGGTAGAAGAAGCCGAGAACCGGGATGCCGAAGCCGAGGACGAGCCCCATAGGGCCCGCGACCATCCGGGAGAGGAGGAACCCGACGCCAATACCGACCATGCCGAGCAGGGCCATCGTCGACATGACCCTGTCGGGGGTGTTGTTCTCCGGACGGCCTGCGCCGGTCCAGAGCCGCGTGATCGTCTTCACCAGCGGGAGCGGCAGGCCGCGACGCATCAGGGTGGAAAGGCCGTTCTTCGGCTTCTCTGCGATGGTCGGCGCGACCGTCTTGGGCTTCTCCTGCTGGCGGCGCAGGTTGGCGAGCATCTGCTTGCGGGTTGCCGTCGCTCCGCCGAAGGCGAACCAGAACAGGATGCCGACCCCGACCGTGAAGGTGGCGATCGCAATGAGCGCAATGGGTTGCAGTTGCATGTCGCCTTCCTAGTACTTGAGGTTGATGATCTTGGCCAACCAGAAACCACCGATCGCCAGCATGACCGCGCCTGCGGCGACCATGGCCCAACCGAGCGGCTCGGCGAACAGCTTCGAGATGTAGGAGGGGCTCATGAAGAACAGGACGAGGGCGATCACGAACGGCAGCAGCATCAGGATGATCGCCGACAGCTTGCCGTCCGCGGCAAGGGCTGCCACCTGGCGCTTCATCTGGGTGCGCTGGCGGATCGTGTTGCTGACGTTGTCGAGGACGTCGGCGAGGTTGCCACCCACCTCACGGTTGATGCCGATGGCCTGGGTGATCCAGTAGAAGTCCTCGTTGCGCATCCGGCGGGCGAGGTCGTCCAGCGACTCCATCATCGACCGGCCGACGCGGGTCTCGTTGGTGACCCGGGCGAACTCCTGCGCCACGGGGTCGCCCGCTTCCTGCGAAATGGTCGCCACTGCCTGCGGCAGGCTGTAGCCGGCGCGGAGGCTGCCGGCCATCATCTGCAGGATCTCGTCGAGCTGGCCGCCGAAGGCCCTCCTGCGCCGGTCAGCGAGCATCGACAGCATCATCCGTCCGACGACGGGGCACATCAGGGCGAGCAGCAGGCCGACAACGGGCTGTCCCATGACGAGCCCGAGGGCGAAGCACGCCAGTGCCACTGCTGCGAGGATGACGATCAGGTCCTTCGCCGGCGTTGTGACCCCTGCCTCCTCGAGGATCACGTCGAGCGAGCCACTCCGGCCGCGCATGAACTTGTCCACGGTGTCGGTGGCAACGGTTGCCACCCGCTGGAGGTTCCCGCCCTGCTCCGCAGAGCCCGGACGGCGTCGCGCCATCGGCAGCCGGTTGTTGGGCAGGGCTCCGAGGACGACGGCCGTGAGGCCGGCAACCCCGAGGAGCACCCACCCGAGGGTGAGTGCCGCGCCCGATGCGAGGAAGCCCATCATCGGTGGCCCGCCGTCCAGAGCTGGCCGGTGCCGAAGATGCCGGGGGAGAGCTGGATGCCGTAGTCCTCGAACTTCTGGGTGAAGGCCGGACGGACGCCGGTGGGCCGGATCGAGCCGAGGAAGGTGCCGTCGGGAGCAACGCCGGCGGAGTAGTCGAAGCCGAACACCTCCTGCATGGTGATGGTCTGGCCCTCCATGCCGTTCACCTCGGTGATCGAGGTGACACGGCGACTGCCGTCCCGCAGGCGGGTGATCTGGATGATCACGTCGACGGCGCTGCAGACCTGTTCGCGGATGGCCTTCAGCGGCAGGTCCATGCCGGCCATGAGCACGAGGGTCTCGAGGCGGGCAAGGGCGTCGCGCGTGGTGTTGGCGTGGATGGTGGACAGCGAACCGTCGTGGCCGGTGTTCATGGCCTGGAGCATGTCCAGCGCCTCGCCACCACGACACTCGCCGACGATGATGCGGTCGGGGCGCATTCGCAGGGAGTTCTTGACCAGGTCGCGGATCGTGACCTCGCCCTTGCCCTCGACGTTCGACGGGCGGGACTCCAGGCGCACCACGTGGTCCTGCTGGAGTTGCAGCTCGACGGCGTCCTCGATGGAGATGATGCGCTCATCGTTGGGGATGAAGCTCGACAGCACGTTGAGCAGCGTCGTCTTGCCGGTACCGGTACCGCCGGAGACGATGATGTTGAGCCGGGCAGCGACACAGGCGTTGAGGAGTTCGGCGATCTCGGGGGTGAGCGACTTCTTCTCGATCAGGTCGGGCACCGTCAGGGCGTCCTTGGAGAACTTCCGGATGGTCAGCGTCGAGCCGCTCACCGCCAGCGGCGGGATGATTGCGTTCACGCGGGACCCGTCCTCGAGGCGGGCGTCCACCAGTGGGGAGGACTCGTCGATACGGCGACCGACCTTGGTGACGATCCGCTCGATCACGCGCCGCAGGTGCGGCTCGTCCTTGAACCTGACCTGGCTCAGCGTCAGCTTGCCCTTGCGCTCGATGTAGACCTTGTAAGGGCCGTTGACCATGATCTCGGTCACGTCCTTGTCGTCGATCAGCGGCTGCAACGGTCCGAGGCCGAGGACGTCGTCGTGCACCTCGCGGATCAGGCGCTGGCGCTCACGCGCTGTCAGGGGCAGCTTGCCGCCCTCGATGATGGCGTTCAGCTCCTGCTGCACGAGGCCCTGCAGGGCAGCCTCATCCAGGTTTGCGTCGTTCAACCGGTTGCCCATGCGCTCGAAAAGCTGCTCGACCGCGTCCTCCTTGATCCTGGAGAGAGCGTCGTGGGTCTCGACGACGACCGGCGGGGCGGGCGCACGGCTCACCAGCCGGTGCTGCTCGTCCTGACCGGCGACGGCCGGCGGCGCCCAGGTGACCGTCGGTGCGGAGGCGGGGGCATTGACGGCATCGGGCACGGGCAGCCACGGGGCGGGCGGGGCGTTGTCGGGCGGTGGTGGCATGGAGCCGGGCTCGAAGGCGCGGGCGGGCGGCTGCGCGGCCTTCGGTGCGTTCGGGTCGCGCGGGATGCCGCGCTCCCCCTTCTGGACGGCCAGGACGCGCTCTGCGAGATTCACTGGGTGGCCTCCTTCTTGTGTCCGAAGTCAAGGAAGCGACGGCCCTTGTTGCCGACCTTTTCACTCTCGATGGAATCGACGATCGCGCGCAGTGTCTTGGCGACCGGATCACGGCTGCCGCTCTGGAGCAGGGGGATCCCCTGATTGACAGAGATCGGCACCGAGTTGGACTGCGGGATCTGGAAGTCGACCTTGCGGCCGATGGAGGCCTCGACGTCGGTGACGGAGATGCCGCGGCTCGGGTGCATGAAGTTCAGCACGACGGAACGCGATTCCAGCATCAGGCCGATGTCGCGCAACGTGTCGAGCTCCTTGCGGAGGCCGCGGACGCCGGGGACGTCGAGGCTTGTGACCAGCACGAGGACGTCGGTCTGGTCCAGCACGGCGAGCGTGTGCTCACTGAGTCCCGGCGCGGTGTCGACGACAACGTACTTGAACTGGGTCGCAAGGGTGTCGAGCAGGTTGACCACGTCCTTGGACGTGACAGCGTCCGCTGCGGCGGGCGACTCCGAGCCCGGCACGACGTAGAGGCCGGTCTGGTGCAGGTACAGGTAGGACTTCAGCGCAAGCGCATCCTGGGCAGCAGGGCCGTGCGCCATGTCGGGCAGCGTGAACTCCGCTGTCACGTTCAGCGCACTCGCGACGTCCCCGAAGTGGATGTCGAGGTCGACGAGCACCGTTGACTGCGGGAGCCGCTGGGCGAGGCCGACAGCGAGGTTGGTGGACACGGTGGTCTTCCCCACGCCACCTTTGGGCGAAGCCACCGTGACCACCTTCCCCCGCTGGGTGGCAGCACCCGGCACCCCGGGCACGCCCGGTTGTGCCTGCTGCACCCGCGGCCCGGAGAGGCTGGCGGCCCGCTCCAAGGCTCTCTTCATCTCGTCGACCGGCGCGTCGGGCGTGACGATGTCACGGACTCCGGCGCGCATGGCCTCGAGGCTGACCTCCGCAGGGCGGTCTGTGACCAGCACGGAGGCGATGTGGAAGTTGCGGTCCAGGTCGACCGCGAGCGCCAGAGCAGCCGTGACCTGGCCCTCGGGGTCGAGGACGACGACTGTGGGGAGCGGTACTCCATGCAGGTCGATCAGCAATGCCTGGACGTTGTCCGGGAACTGCTCGGGCGCGATGGCATAGCCATCGGGACCCCACGCCTGCTGGACAAGGCCCACGACGTGGGCATTCCGGCTGATGACGAGTACGGGGCTCATTTGAAGATCGTCTTCACCCTGATGAACGGCGTGCTGGTGTGGTCGCCGTCCTTCGGCTCGAGGGCGAGGTAGATCTTCCCGAACTCGGAGCCCCAGACGATCTGGCCCGCGTCCTTCGGATCGACGGCGAAGGTGACGATGACATCGGAGGAGGGCGCGACCTCGGAACTGTCACCCTCGGTCGGCGTTGCCGGCGCGCCCTGCACGTTGGTCACGAGGACGTCGCGGAAGGCGAGCTTGCTGACGGCGACCTGGTTCACCTCGACCGAGATGTACAGGGCAACCTTGCTCCCGGGAGCGATGTGCGTGCCAACGACATGCTGCGGGTCGAGCTGGACGCTCACCTGCGAGAGGTCCGTCGGCACGTCGACCTTGCCGCTGACGTCGGTGTTGGGTTTCGCAAACCTGCTGGCGATGACCTGCTCGCCGACCTGGAGGTCGGTGGTGGCCTCGAGATCAGCAACGAGCTCAGTGGAGGTCAGTGCCCCCTCGACGACGGCGACCTTGGGGAGCTGCTTCAGCGCGACGAACGGCGCCAGGTTGGCTCCGGAGGTGCCTGCCGGGATGACCTTGGTTGCGACAAGAACCTGCGTGGTGTCCAGCGTCGCCATCGCGCGGGCGTCCGCGTTGTTGACGTAGCTGTACAGCAGTACCGCGCCGATGCCGGCGAGGATGACCGCGGCAACCGCGGCGATGATTCGGCGTTGCATGCTAGGGACCGCCTTGAGACTCGAGTGTTTGACAATGAACGACAGCCGGGGCTGTCGCGGTGGCGCTCGTCCGATCTGCCGCCAGACTTCTCGAACGAGATTGAATACTTGAGCCGGGCCCCGATAGGGGATCCCCGGTGCTGAAGGAGTTGCGTGTCATCCTGATGGGTGACAAAAGAACAACCGTGTAAGTCGCCTATTGTCATCCGCGGGGGCCGACGATGTGGCCCGGGTGACTTCGAAATGTCCTCCACCCGGGTGACATTAAATGTCCTCCCTGCGGGTGACCATATTCAGTTTCTTGATTAGTCGGCACCCGGTGAGCTTTCGCCGGTGTGCCGGTGCGAACCGCGGTGCCTCAAAGTGCCTCGAGGCGCCCCGGGCCGAAGCCCGGAGCGCCTCTCGATGGCTTCAAACCACGATCACGCGCGGTGGTCAGACCGCGGAGCCGACCCTGGTGAACAGCGAGGTGAGGTTGCCACCGAGCGTGGTGACGACGGTGATGATGACGGCGGCGATGAGTGCGACCATGATGCCGTACTCAACGGCGGTGGCGCCACGCTCCTTCTTGGCAACGATGGATCCGACGATCTTGGCGGGCAGGTTCTTCATGAGAGACCCCTTTCAGGTGTTGGGATAGGTTTCCGCTGGTGACCCCGGAAACTTCCCCCCCAGGACCACTTCGAGAGAATCATTACACACGGGTACCGAGTGTTGTCAAAAGATTTGAGAAAAAAGTCTCAACTTCGTATTAAGCTGTTCCCACAAGGCTGTTTAGTGTCCCCCGTAAGGGGACGTAAATGAGGCCATTCCGGGTTTGGGTCACCCGTAAGAGGACATCTAAAGGGGTTAGTGGTGCGATTCAGCGCGAAGTTCGCCGGGGCTCTCCTTGGCCTTGCCGGGGCCGGCCTGGTGGCGACCCCGGTTGCCGCGCAGGCGGCGCCGTCGGTTGACGTCGACCAGGTGGTCGCCGCTCTGGGCCTCGCCTCGGAGCCGGCCGACTATGTACTGCTGGTGGACACGTCGGGCTCGATGAAGCAGGGCGACCGCTACTCGCTGGTCCGCAAGCAGCTGCGGAAGCTGCTCGCAGGGCTGGATGCGGACGACCGCGTCTCCCTGCTGACCTTCGACTCGAAGGTGGTCAAGCGTTACCGCGGGGACGTCGGCACGAATCCCGACGCCGTCCTCTCCCACCTGCCCGCGACGGCGAGCGGTGACCGCACCGACATCGGCGCGGCCATCGACGGCGGGCTGACGCAATTGGAGAGCGCTGACACGCACCGCCTGGCAGCACTGATCCTGATCACCGACGGCGTGATGGACACCCTCCCCAACTCCAGGTACGCCAAGGTCGACTCGGCGAGCTGGAAGAAGCTGAAGACGAGGACCGTGAGCCTCGAGCAGGACCACGAGCTGGCGGCGTACGCCGTGTCCCTGATCTCGACCACGGACGCGGGGCTGCTGAAGAAGGCGATGCCGCAGGCCACAGAGGTCAGCGCAGACGACGTGGGCACCCGTTTCGCGCAGGTCGCCGGCGACCTCGTGAGGCTGCAGGCAGCTGCTGCACTCAAGGATGAACTGTCCGCGCCGCTCAAGGTGGTGCTCACCGGCAACCTCGGCACCGCACTTGCCGAGGGCACCACCGTGCCGCTGCAACTCGACATCTCCTCTGCGTACCCGCACGTCCCCGTCGTGCTCAGCGATCTCATGCTTCAGGCGAGCGACGGTCTCCAGCTCGTCGTCACCGGGTTGCCGGAGTCGATCAGCATCGAGCCGGGGGCGACGGCCAGCGCCACGGTCCAGGTGGGCGTCATCGGTTCGGCCAACTCGAACTCGACGGTCTCCCTTTCCGCGAAGGTGGGCTCCCCGTGGGGCACGGTGCTGGAGAAGGACCTCGGCCTGACCTTCGCGCCGGCTATCGAGGGCACGGCGGCCGTCCCGCCGGCTCCGATCAAGCTCCCCCCTTCCCTGCTGCCCATCGTCGGCGGCGTTGTGGCCCTGCTCGCGGGCGCCCTCCTTGTCTTCCTTCTCGTTCGGATGGTGCTGACTCCCCCGATGGACGGCGTACTGACATTCACGAAGAACGGACGCGAGGTCGCCGACATCGTCCTGCGGGGGCGCCGGCAGAAGCTCGTCGTCCCTGCGGGCACACCGGAGCTCGTCGGGCTGTCCGGATCGGCGAGCGGCGCACGGGGGGCTGTGCGCGTCGACGCCAGCTTCGGCGCAGCCCACACCCGCGAGCTCGTTGCGGACGCCCAGGCCGTCCAGCTGGGGAACATGACCATCACCTACGTCAGCGGACGGCGCCGGATTCTCGACAAGATTGGCCTGCCGAGAACCGAGCCGGACAGCAATTAGGTCGCCGGTGTCCCCCTAAAGGGGGACTCCAATTGTGATGACCGTGTCGCCCGAACGGGTGACAACGGTAGCAATTCCGCCTTTCGAACCGATGGTCGCCCCCGATTGTCGGGTGTCGCCCGAAAGGGGGACACGGCACATTTCCCGGTAAGGGTTTGCGCGACGACCAGCGTCCCAAACCTCGCTCTGGCTAGCCATGATGCCGCCTGGAAAGCGACGACACTCCGGGCCGGGATACCGTGCAATCGCGGCTGGATGGGCTACCCTGTGCGGTTTGCCTGCCTTCATTGACAGTGGCGTGATGGCGCACTTAGACTCGCATTAATTCTGGAGGGGTCCGGAGTATCAATTCTCTATTGGCAGAATGTAGGCAAGCGTGCTTTCCAAGTTGAGGTCGCGCAAGTCGCAGCGTGGGGCCGCTGCACTTGAGTTCGCGCTGGTGTTTCCCGTCCTCCTGCTGCTGCTGGTCGGCATCGTCGACTTCGGCATGCTGATGAGCACCCAGTCCGTGGTCGCGAACGCGGCCCGCGAGGGTGCCCGCACCGCCGCACTGAGCAACAACGCCATGGCAGCGCAGAACGCCGTCAACACGGCGATCGCCAGCCTCCCGGGAGCAACCAACGTCGGCACGACGGTGACGGTTGCCTGCACGACTGCTGCCGGCGACCCGTGCAACTTCAGTGACAGCACGCCGGACACCGGAGGCACGGTCACCGTGACGCTCAACTACCTCCACACCTGGCTGTCGCCGGTGCTGCTCGGACTCGCTCCCACCATCACCCTGCGCGGTACGAGCTTCATGAGGATTGAGTGAACATGCTGAAGATGCTTCTCGAACACAGGCGCGAACGCGGCGCCGTCGCAGTCATCGTCGCCCTGATGGTGGTCGTCCTCATGGCGTCGGCAGCCCTCGGCGTCGACATCGGCAAGCTGGTCTACGAACGCCAGCAGTTGCAGAACGCCCTTGATGCCGCCGCGACAGCTGGCGCCATGCACCTCCCGGATGACCCGGCAGCCGCCATCGTCGACGCCCAGAAGTTCGCAGCGGACAACATGATCGGCGCGAACCTCGGCAGCATCACCCCGAACATCGCCCTGCGGTGCGTGACCAGCTACAACGCGACCACGAATTCGCCGGACTGGGCGACCGTCGTGGCCGTCTGCGGCATCACCGACCACACCTTCAACGTCCTTGACTGCAATGAGCAGGTGTGTTCGGTGCCGTGCACCGTCGCCTTCCACTGCAACACGATCGTGGTCAAGCACAACAAGACGGTCGCCTACTCCTTCGGTCCGGCCATCGGCATTCCGAGCGGCCAGACCGGAACGATCTCTGCGGCAGCCTGCCGGGGGGTCTGCGGGACGGTGACGCCGAACCCGCTGGACATCGTCGTGATGGCCGACCGGACGCCGTCCATGGTGGACAACTGGACCAATGGCACCTTCACCACGCCCGCCGGCTCCTTCAGCAGCATGAAGTCCGGCATCGAGGACATGCTCGGTTCGATGAACCAGGACCAGCAGTACGTCGCGTTCGGGACGATCGCCATCAGCGTCCCGACGACCTCGGACAAGGTCGCCCCGCCCAACGGTGGAAACGCCTTCAGTGACGCACCGTTGTGCGGGACAGGCTGCACGTGGGTCAAGGGTGGGAAGAAGTACCATTTCAACGGCAGCTGGGTGCCGATCGGCTTCACCAACAAGTACACCAAGACAGACACCGCCGGCGTGACGAGCCTTGACACGACAACCACCCTTGGCAAGGCGGTGCACAACCTCGCCTTCTCCACCCCGAAAGTGAACTACCCCAACGCAGACACCGGAAAGGCGGCCACCCCGAGTAACGAGGGCACCCACCTCGCGGCGGCGCTGAAGGGTGCCGCGCGGTACCTGTTGAATGTCGATCCGAGCGCCGATGCCGGCCTGCCAGTTCGGCCGAAGGAGTTCGGCACTCCCAAGAAGGTCATCATCTTCGAGACCGACGGCTCGCCGTCGGAGATCTTCACGAGCGACTCCAGTGCCACCACGTTGACGAACAACCTGGACATCGGCGTTGCCGGCAACGACAACAAGCTGTCCTGCGACAACTTCTCGGCCATCGCGTCCGAGGCCAAGGCCGCCAACATCACGATCATCACGATCGGGGTTGGTGCGGTCAACAAGGCGACCTGCGGCAAGACGTCGAGTGGCTCGACCATCTACGTGCGCAACGTGATGGCCGGGGCGGCATCGCCGAGGAAGTCGGGCGCTGCCAGCGATGCCTACGACTGCACCCAGTCCGGCAAGACAGAGGCCGAGAACACCGACGGCGACAACTACTACTGCGCCGCGTCGTCGAGCGACCTGAAGAGCGTCTTCATCGCGGCCATGGGCAGCCTCACGAAGTCCTCGAAACTGATGTCGTTGCCGAACGTCACGTAGCCCGGTGCTGGCATCCTTGTGGTCAGCCGGCTCCGAGGGTCGACGGGGAGGAAGCGATGGCCGAGGAATTCCGTCATGACCGTGAAGCGGGTACCTACACCGTGACGATCGACGGCACGCCTGCAGGCGTGGCCGGATACGGGCTCGACGACGGCGTTGTCGACTTCGACCACACCGAGGTGTCTCCGGACTTCGGTGGACGCGGGGTCGCCGGG
>JAOATP010000145.1:0-33349 GCA_030158185.1 Propionicimonas sp. | reverse complement strand
CGACTTCGACCACACCGAGGTGTCTCCGGACTTCGGTGGACGCGGGGTCGCCGGGCGTCTCGTGCAGTACGCCATGGACGATGTCCGCGCTGCGGGGGAGTGGAAGGTGCGCGCCAGCTGCCCCTACGTCGTGCAATGGTTCGGCCAGCACCCGGAGTACGCCGACCTGCTCGCCTGAGCACCGGAACTCCCCCGGGAAGGAATTCCCTTGCCGGGTGGCAATTGTATCTCTCCCGCCCCCTCGCGCCTCGGAAGGACAATGTGGCCCGTAGGGGGGAAAATGCTTGACCAGCCGATGGTCGCCGTCGACTCTGACGCGTTGCGACGGCGTGCGGAGATGTGCCTTGCCAGCAGCGACTTCGTTGCCGCAGACGCCGCGTACGCCGAGCTGCGTCGCACCGGTGGCCTCTCACGTACCGATGCGGGGAATTGGCTCGTCGCCGTGCACGCTCTCGGGTCTGCCCAGCACCAGCCGACATTGTCGGAATTGGTGGCGAGCTTCCCCGACGACCAGGACATCCTCGAGTTCATCGCAGCCGAGCTGTGGCAGCGGGCAGAGAGCCGGGCGGAAGAGGCCGGTGGTGCCGACGACGACGTCCTCGCCAGGCAGGCCTGGGCCGCGGCACTGCGGATGGCCGGTCCTGTGCCGGCCTCCGACACCGAGGGCGTCCGGATGATCAGCCTGCTCGATCGTTTCTTCCAGGCCGGACGCCGCCAGCGCTCGCCGATCGGCAGCTACGCCGAGTTCGAGGCAGCGCTGGTGCGCTTCGCAGCTGCGGGGCCCGAGTCGACGCTGCGATCTGCCGACCTGCTCGCTGCAGAGAGCCCGGTGCTGGCCCTCGAACTTGTGGCGTCTGCGGAGATCAGCCAGGCCGCCGTGCTGGTGCGGGCCATCGCCTCGGCAGAGCTCGATGACTTCCCGACAGCTGCCTCACTCTTCGACGAGCTCAACGCCCGGTGGGGTCACGTCGTCGCCGACCTCGACATCGAGGACCGGTCGCGGTGGATCCAGGCGATGACCGACGTCGGTCGCTTCGCAGAGGCGGAGGAGGCCTGCCTGCGCACCATCGCCGTGATCGAGGGACGCCCGGCAGAGGCTGCGGGCTGGACGGCGTCCGGCCTCACCCCCGACGCCTTCGAGCACTGGCGCCACGTCTACCGGCTGCTGGCCTACCGCCTGGCGGCGCAGCAGGGCCGCTACCAGCAGGCCTGGGACCACCTGCGCAAGTCGGTGGAGGTCGACGACACCGGCCTCGCAGCGGAGTTGCGCCGGTCGATCCTGCGGATCCGCATCCTGCTGGCGGACGAGCCGATGGCCCTCGCCATCCTCGCCGACCTGCGGGCCGCCGCCAGCACCGACCCGTACGACACGGCCTACGCCGAGGCAGCCCTGTGGGCGGGGACGCAATGGGGCACGCCCGTGTTCGAGGGCCACGTTGGCCAGGACTCGCCGTTCTCGGGTGCCCGCTACGCCGGACAGGCAGCGGCACGGGCACTGCTCGCCCAGGCCGGGCCGGACACGAGCAGCCGGCAACGCGTCCGGTTGTGCCTGCTCGCGGGGGACGACGAGCGGGCTGCCGCCCTGCTGGCCGCCGACCCGCTCACGCCCGCCGACCCCTGGTCGGTGCAGATCCTCGCAGCGATGCTTGCCCTGCGGCTGGGCGACGACGCCGGCGCAACGGCCCTGCTCGACCAGGTGCTTCCCGCGCGACGCCACGACCTCGACCTTCGGGTGCTCGGAGCCCAGGCCGCCCTGATCGGGGGCCAGTACAAGGAGTCGCTGCGGGAGGCGATGACCATCACGGACACGGTCGGGGAGCACATCCTCGCCCGGGTGATCCAGGCGGAGAGCGAGTTCGAGGCTGCGCTCGCGATGGCGGAGGACACAGCCGGCACCACCGGCTCGGTCGAGAACGCCCAGCAGCTGATGGCCGCCGTCGCCGACTACCGCACCGCCGCCGACCTGCACCGCGACACCAAGTCCTACCTGGAGAAGGGGAGCGCGCGGCCCGGCGTCCCGATCGGCTCGGAGCCGCTGGCGCCCCGGTTGTTCGTCGAGGTCTGCCGGCGCGGGCTGCACGCAGCGATCCTCGCCCAGGAGGGGCTCGACCGGCTGGGGCTGCGCGGCGACGCGCGGCTCGTCGACGATGCGCAGGACCTGATCCAGCACCTGCGCGCCGTTCACCGGCCCTGCTGCCGCCACTGGGGCTCACGGCCGTGGCGCCTGCTGCATCAGGTGCGTCATCTCGTCGACAGGGACGAGGCCACGCGCCTCGCCATGCTGATGATCGCCTACCGCTGGTCGAGCTGGCGCAAGCGGCTGCTGAACGTGGGGTTCCTCGCGCTGGGTGCCGTGGTGTCGTGGCTGGGCCTGACCGGCCAGCTGCCCGGGTCGGAGTCGGACACGGTCCGTGCGCTGGTGCTGGGGGTCGGCGTCCTCCTGCTGCTGATGCCGTTCGCCCGCAGCCTGAAGGTCGGGGTTGTCGAGCTCAACCGGGACGCCGACACGGCCCCGCTCTCGGGGCGGTCCAAGTCGCTGCGCACCAGCCGGCTGCTGCTGCGTGCCAACCATCTGGGGACGTTCGCCCTGCCGTCACCGCCGGAGAAGGGACGAAGGGCACACGCCCAGTCCCGGCCTGGCGGGGCCGGGACGCAGGGTCAACCGATCACTTGAAGACGTCGAGCTTGCCGAACTTCTCCGCCAGCAGGTAGTAGAAGGTCGCGCGGCTCTTGGTGCGGTCGTCCTTCATGACTGCCGCGACGTCCTTGATCGCTGCGTCGAGCGTCGCGTCGTCCTTGGCGAGGCCGAGCTTGCCCTTGAGGAACTTCTCGCGCACGGTCGCGACCTCTGCGTCGTCGCTGGCTGCAACGTAGGCCGAGTCGCGGTTGCTCAGTACGAGGCGGTAGGTCGACAGCAGCTTGGCGACGACGGCGTCGTCGGCCTTCGGCGCGTACTTCTTGATGTCTGCGGCCCAATCGGTAGCCATACCTGCTCCTTCAATCGGTGGGTGGCGCCTCGGTGCGCCACGGACAGCCAACACGCTACCGGCGAACACCGGTGGTGAGCAGGGACTTCGCGGATGCCGTGCTGCCGAGATGCACCGGGCCGGGCCCCGAGCGGGCGGTCAGTGAAGGGAGAGCAGGCGAAGCTTGTCGGCCTGCGGCAGGAACGATGCCTCGATGCTGTTGGCAGAAAGGGTGGCCAGCTGTGCTGCGTCCAGCCCGAACTCGGCTTGCACCGCAGCGAGGTTCTCGCCAAGGTAACCACCGAAGTAGGCCGGGTCATCGGAGTTGATGCTGACCTTCAGCCCTGCTTCCAGCATGGCCGGGAGCGGGTGGTCGGCAAGGCTCGCGACGGCGTGCAACGAGACGTTGGAGAGCGGGCAGACGGTGAGGGGAATGCCCCGCTCGGCCAGGTGCCGCACGAGGTCGGGATCGTCCATGGCGTTGATGCCGTGGTCGATCCGCTCGACGGCGAGGTGTTCGAGGACGTCCCACACGGAATCGGGGCCACCCTCCTCACCGGCATGGGCGACCGTGTGCAGGCCGTCGGCGCGAGCGCGGGCGAAGAGGTCGGCGAACGGTGCGGCGGGGAAGCCCACCTCGGAGGAGCACAGTCCGACGCCGAGCAGTTCCACTCCTGTCGCCAATGCCTGGTCGTAGGCGAGCTCAGCGTCAGCGGCCGGCAGGTGTCGGAGGAAGGTGAGGATCAGCCCGCTGCTGACGCCGTGGTCGACCCCGGAGGTGGCAAGGGCATCGGCGATCCCCGCGAGCACAACGGGCGCCGGGACCCCCCGGGCAGTGTGGGCCTGCAGGTCGCAGAACACCTCAGCTCGCACGACGCCCGCAGCAGCAGCGCGTGCGAGGTAGGCGTCGGTCAGCTCCGCGAAGTCCGACTCCGTCCGCAGGACCTGCATGTTCGCGTAGTAGAGGTCGAGGAAGTCCTGGAGGCACCCGTAGGTGTAGTGGCTGCGCAGGTCGTCGGCGTCGCGGTAGGGCAGTGCGATCCGGTTGCGCTCCGCGAGGGTGAGGACGAGTTCCGGCTCGAGGGTGCCCTCGAGGTGCAGGTGGAGCTCTGCGAACGGCAGCATCGATCCGGGCCTTCCTCTGTTGTCTGGACGTGATGCTAGTCGTGGCGCAACAGCTCGATGCCCAGTTGCTCCGCGTCCAGCTGGGCGAGGGCTGTGTCGAGCATGCCGGACGGGTAGGTGCCGAGGTCGCGGATGGCGATGAGCTCGTCGCGCTGGGCCTCGATCAGGGCGAGACGCAGCTTGCGGTACTTCGCCGAGCGTTCGCGGGACGCGTCCGTCGGCTGGAAGACGCCGTCCTCGTCCACGCCGGGGATGCGCCTGAGCCGCTCCCTCACCCGTTCGACCATGTCCGGCGCGTAGCCCTCCAGCTGCCCGGACAGCCGTTCGACGGCTGCGCGCGCGAGGTCGGCCTGCAGCGCAGCCCACTGGTCGGGATCCCCGTCGCCACCCCGCCCGGACAGCCCGAGCCGCGTCGCGAGCCAGCCGAGGGTGCCGCCCTGGATGACGAGGGTGCCGACGGCGACCAGCGTTGCGGCGAGGATCAGCAGCGAACGGCTCTGGGTGTCCGCCGGCAGGGACTGCGCCGCGGCGATGGTGACGGCGCCGCGCATGCCGGCGGCGACGAGGATGACGCCCTCACGCCAGCCGAATTGCTCCGCTGCGAGGTAGTCGATGTCGGCGAGGCGCCGGCTCACCAGCTGCTGCCAGCGGCCCAGCCGTGCCTGGGTCGACGGCCCGTCGGACGCCGATCGCCGGGACAGCCGTCGCACCCTGCGCTCCTTGCGCGCGCTGCGCTCCGGGTTGCCCAGCTGGGGCAACTGCCCTTCGGCCAGCTGGTCCTGCATCTGGGTCAGGTGCTCACGCACGGCGGGGTGGCGGCGGTTGCGGCGGGCGAGCGTCCACACCGACCAGGCGACGAAAGCTGCCCGCAGCGCGATGGCGATGGTGGCAGCGACGACGGCGAGCAGCCCGGCCTGGGCGAGGCTGCCGCCCCGGTCGAACAGGTCGGCGGCGAGGGCCGGCAGCTCGAGCCCCACCAGCAGGAAGACCGCGCTCTCCAGCAGCAGTTCGACGGTGCGCCACACCGCCCGTTCCGCGAGGCGGTCCTCCGCGCCGAGCTTGCTGGCGGCACCGTGCCCGGTGACCAGGCCGGCCGTCACGGCTGCGACGAGGCCGGACGCCTCGAGGCGCTCTGCGGGCAGGTACGCGATGAAGGGCACGACGAGGGAGAGGGCGACGTTGGCCGTCACGTGGTTGATGCGGGAGCGGACGAGGAGGTTGAGCTTCCCGACGGCGTACCCGATCACGATGGCTGCGAGCACTGCCCAGACGAACTCGGCGAGAACCTGCCACAGGGACACCGAGACGGCGACGGCAGCGATCGCTGAGCGCAGCAGCACCAGCGCTGTCGCGTCGTTGAGCATGCTCTCGCCCTCGAGGACCGTGACGATGCGCGGCGAGATGCCGGCCCGGCGGACGATGGACGTAGCCACGGCGTCGGTGGGGCTGATGATGGCGCCGAGGGCGATGCCGATGCCGAGGGGCAGGCCGGGCACCAGCCAAGTGAGGACAACGCCGATGACGACGGCTGTCGCTGCCACGAGGGTCACGGAGAAGGCGGAGATCAGCCGGAAGTCACGCCGGAACTCCATCGCGGGGGTGTTGACGGCCGAGGAGTACAGCAGGAGCGGCAGGACGCCGCCGAGCACCCATTCCGGCGGGACGGTCACCGACTCCACGAACGGCAGCAGGCTGGCGGCGAATCCCAGGCCGACGAGGAGCAGCGGTGGTGCGATGCCGACCTTCGGGGCCAGCGCTGTCACGGTCACCACCAGCAGCACGCCGATGATGGCCACCAGTCCGAGGCTCATGTGCGCATCCTCCCATCCAGCCGGTGAGGGCGGCTCGTCCCTCTTGCGGTCCTGACCACCCGATACCGGCAAGGGTCCGGTCAGCCGAAGCGGGCCTCCGGCTCGTTCGCCAGCGCAACGCGCACCTGCTCGACGTGCCGGGGCGACATCGCCGGCATGGCGTCGACAGGGAAGAACGCCGCCTCGCTCGCCTCCCCGTCCACCGGGTGCGGGTCTCCGCCGGCCCAGGAGCAGCGGAACACGTGGTCGATGTACTGGGTCTCGTCCCCGTTGTCGTAGGTGATCACTTCCGTGACCGTCAGCCACACCAGTCGTTCGACGACGGCGGTGACGCCGGCCTCCTCGGCAACTTCGCGGACGGCGGTGAGGTGCGGGTGCTCACCGGGATCGACGATGCCGGCCACCGGCGTCCATTCGCCGTTGTCCGCGCGGCGCACCAGCAGTACCTCCTCACCGTCCACACCGGGACGGATGACGACCGCCGTCGCGCCGGACAGCCACAGTCGGGTCGCCCCGACCTTCTCGCGGAGGGCAAGGATGAACTCGGGTGTCGGCACGCCCGTGAGCCTACGCGTGCGCGGCGGGCACAACCTCATGGGCCGGGACGGTCTCCTCCGGCTTGCTCAGGAAGAACGACGCGACGATCGCTGCCACCCAGATCGCGCCGACGGTCATGAACGAGGTGCGGGCGCCCGTGGCGAGGGCGACCTCTGCACTCGTTCCCGCGGGCTGGCCGGCAGCGACGGTCGACATCACCGTGACGAACAGTGCCGTGCCCGCTGCGCCGGCCACCTGCTGCACCGTGCCCACCACGGCGGAGCCATGGCTGTACAGGTACGGGGGCAGGGCGCCGAGCGAGATCGTGAACAGCGGGGTGAACATGAACGCCAGCCCGAGGCTCAGGCACAGGTGGGCGATCAGCAGCCACCACCAGGGCGTCGTCACGGCCACCTGGGCGAACAGCACGAACCCGACGCCGACGGCCACCGATCCGGGGACGACCAGCCATCGCGGGCCGACGCGGTCGTAGAGGCGCCCGACCACCGGACCGAGCAACCCGGTCAGCAGCGCACCGGGCAGGAGCAGCAGCCCGACGTAGAGGGGCTCGGCGTGCATCACCTGCTGCAGGATCAGCGGCAGGGCGATGATCGTGCCGAACAGCCCTGCCATGGCGAGGCCCATCACCCCGATCGCCGTCGTGAAGATCGGGTAGCTGAAGGTGCGCAGGTCGAGCAGCGCGGAGTCGGTGCGCTGCAGCACGAGTTGCCGCCAGATGAACAGGCCGAGTGAGACCGTGCCGATGGCGAGGGCGATCTCCACCCCCCAGCCGGCGGTGGGGCTCCCGATGAGGCTGAGCCCGTACACGAGACCGCCGAACCCGAACCCGGCGAGCGGGACGCTGACGGCATCCAATTTCACCATCACGGGCTCGTTGAGGTTGGGCACCTGGCGCAGCCCGACGACGAGGATGGCCAGCGCGATCGGCAGGACGAGGACGAAGACGAAGCGCCACGGCAGGAACTGCAGGATCAGGCCGGAGACGGTGGGGCCGATCGCAGGGGCCGCGGAGATGACGAGGCTGATCGTGCCCATCACCCGTCCGCGCGCACCCGGCGGCACCAGCTCCATGACGGTTGTCATCAGCAGCGGCATCATGATCGCCGTGCCGCTGGCCTGCACGAGCCTGCCGGCCAGCAGGCTGGGGAAGCCCCAGCCGAGGGCTGCCAGCAGGGTGCCGGCACTGAACAGCGACATGGCGAGCGTGAACACCGCCCGGGTCGGCAGTCGTTCCATGATCCAGCCGGTGATCGGGATCACCACGGCCATGGTCAGCATGAAGCCGGTGGTCAGCCACTGCGCCGTGCGCTCGTCGATGCTGAGGTCGACCATGATGCGCGAGAGCGCGACGTTCAGCGCCGTCTCGTTCAGGATGACCACGAATGCACCGATGAGCAGCACCGTGAGGACGCGGATCGACTGGGCCGGCAGCTTGTCGGGGCGTGACGGGGTGACGGACGGCGATCCCACAGGTGCGGTTTCGGTGTGTGCCATGAGTGGGCTTCCGGTTCGATGACGGAGTGCGCGGGTCCCGGGTCGCCCCCGGGCGACCAACTGCGACGGACACAACAAGAAGGAAAGCCGGCCCGGAGATATTCCGGGCCGGCAACACCTTGGCTCCCCGATCGTTACTCTCATCGGTGCGAAGCCCCCACCCCGCGACCGATCACTCCGGAGACTGCCATCAGGCAGCCCGCGAGTCCTGGGAC
Source organism: Propionicimonas sp. (assembly GCA_030158185.1). GTDB lineage: Bacteria > Actinomycetota > Actinomycetes > Propionibacteriales > Propionibacteriaceae > Propionicimonas. The sequence continues at coordinate 25,180 of JAOATP010000145.1, read as the reverse complement.
CTCTGCGACATCCGATCCGGGTCCTGGCGCTTGAGGCCAGTCGCGCATGCCGTTGTGCCGGCTCGGTCCGTCGCCTTGAGTTGTCCCGCGCACGTCCCCCCGGTTGTGCTGCGGACTCGGTCGGGCTACCCGCTGGGCAGGTGCCTCCCCCTTGGTGTATTTCACCATAGGGCGTCCAAACCCTGTACGACAGGGGCATCCGTCCTCGTCCGTTCCTCGCGGACGGAGTAGAACTACGCAGCAGGGTGGCGCGAATGGGGGACGATGTCACCCATCGGCAAGACGGGGGTGTTTCCTGTGCAGTTGGCAGTGGTGGTACGACCGATGGTGGTGGGCGATGTGGACGCCGTGCTGGCCGTGCAGCGCGCCGCGTTCTCCATCGAGGCGCAGCTCTACGACGACCCGTCACTGCCCCCGCTGCGGGAGTCGCGCGAGCAGCTCGTGAACGAGCTCGACAGCAGCCTCGGCCTCGTCGCGCTGGACGGGGTCCGCGTCGTCGGTTCGGTGCGGGTGCGGGTGGAGGGGAGGAGCCTGCACATCGCCCGGCTCTCGGTCGCTCCCGACCAGCAGGGACGCGGCCTCGGGGCCCTCCTGCTGTCGCGGGCCGAGTCCGTGGCGGAGGCCGAGGAGGCGCTGCTGTTCACCGGGCACCTCAGCGCGTCCAACCTGCGGTTGTATGCCCGCGCCGGCTATGTGGAGCAGCGGCGGGTGAGGGTCGACGAGCGGGTGACCCTCGTGTACCTGCGCAAGCAACTGGCCTGAGCGGCCGGGTCAGGGGGTTTCGGGCTGCGGCGCGACGACCGGCGGCAGGCCCCGCCGGTTCGGCAGCACCCGTGACAGCCCTCCGGTGCGGGCGAGCGACATCGTCGCCAGCGGCGCCGTGAACGGTATGACGTTGCCGACGCACACGCTGTCCGCCGGCCTCGCGAGCCCGAGCAGGTAGGCGTCCACCCGGTCGGTCACGCAGTCGGAGGTGCCGTAGGCGGTGTGCCCCCAGGAGTCGCTCTTGACGAGGTAGCTGTTCGGCATCAGGCGCTTCGCTGCCTCCGCGCCGGTGTAGTTGGTTGCCGGGTCGTGGTAGTTGCCGACGATCATCACCGGGGAGGCCGTCCGCTTGCTGAACGTGCCGTGGTAGGCGTCCTCGTCCTTCGCCTTCCAGTAGTTGGTGGCGCACTGCACGTCCGACCAGCCCCAGATGCGGGCGAAGTGGGGGGCCTTCGCTGCGGCCCTTGCGTTCGCGGCGATCCAGCTGTTGGGGTCGCCGGAATGCCACGTGTCGGTGCACATCACACCGGAGTAGGCCTCGAGGCTGTTGTCGTAGGAGCTGTCGTCCAGCCCGAGGCCGGTGACCCGGTGGAAGCCCCTGACCAGCGTGTCCAGCTTGGATGTCGAGGCGGTGATCGTTCCGGTGTCGCTGCTGGTGACGATCGACTTCAGGGTTGCGACAACGCTCGCGACCCAGTCCATGCCGTCGGGGTAGTACAGCGCGCTGAGCACGTCGGAGATGAAGTCGGTGTAGGTGTAGTTGAGGACCTCGGAGCCGTTGTAGATCGGGATGCCCCTGGGAGCGGCCTTCAGTGCTGCGGCCACCTGGTCGAAGTCGCCGCGGGCGTTGGCGAGCGGGCAGTAGCCGGGGCCGGCGGCCTGGCACGCAGCAAGCCCGTCGGTGAGTGCCTTCCAGGAGGCCTCCGCGGACCTGATGCGCAGGCTCGTCGGCACCGAACGCGTGGCCTTGGTGCCGGCGTAGGCCGCCGGGTCGAGCACGCCGTCGATGACCATCGCGCGGAAGCGGTCGGGGAACATGTTGGCGTACACCGCGCCGAGGTAGCTGCCGTAGGAGTACCCGAGGTAGTTCAGCTTGGCGTCGCCGACCGCGCGCCGCAGGACGTCCAGGTCGCGGGCGACCTCGGCCGTCGACATCGAGGAGGCCATCGCTGCGCCGTAGCCGGAGCAGCCGCTGGCGAGCTTCTTGCCTGCTGCGATGAAGCTCTTCTCCTCAGTCCCCGTGCTGGGGAAGGCGGAACTCATGCCGGCGAGCGCAGCGCCCTGGCGTCCACTGCTGGAGAAGCAGCGCACCCTGCTGGAGGCGTTGGTGCCCCGTGGGTCGAAGCCGATGATGTCGAACCGGTCGAGCACCGACTGGGAGAGGAAGCTCGTCGCTGCCAGTGCGATGTCGACGCCGGAGCCTCCGGGGCCGCCGGGGTTGAGGAACAGCGTGCCGATGCGCCTCGCGGGATCGGCTGCGGGCACCTTGAACAGGGCAAGGGTGACCGTAGCGCCCGTGGGCTTGTCGTAGTCGCGGGGGACCTTCACCGTTGCCGCGTAGCCGGAACCCTCCTCGGCCTCGACCCATTTCAGCTTCGGGGTCTTCACCCGGTCGACGCGTCGGGCCTCCGTCTTGCTGGTGCGGTCGGCAGCCTGCGCAGGAGTGGCTGCGACGAACGACAGCAGCAGGGCCAGGATGAGGGTAGGGACGGCCCAGAAGCGACTCACAATCAGCTTCGGCATTCGCGCCCTTCCAGTCCCGGGAGGGGGCCCGGGTCTTCCAAGGATAAGGGAAGGGTGGCCCGGCTGCGAGGCCCGACCGCGGAAACCCTCAAGTGATGAAAGAGGCTCAGGCCGTGGAGGCCAGCGCGCCGGCCAGTTCGCGTCCCCAGGCTGTGGCCCGGCCCAGCTCGCCGTCGGCGAGGGGACCCTCCATCCCGGTGACGAAGAAGGACGGGCCGACGGACGCCTCGGCGCCCCTGCGGCGCAGTGCCCGTGCCGCTGCTCCGGCGGCTGTGCCGAGGCCGATGCGGTCGGGGATCGAGGTGTCGAAGGTCGCGACCAGCAACCCGGAGGGAATCGTGACCGACTCGATCCACTCGCGGACGCCGGTCGCCTGCACCTGGGGTGCACCCTTGCCCTCGGCGTCGTGACGGCTGCCGGCGTTCGGCAGCGAGAGCAGGTGGGTGGGCGCCCCGATCACGAGGAGGTCCAGGTCGGTCGGCAGCTCGGAGGGTGCCCGGGAGGCGTGCAGGACGCGCACAGCTTCCGGGCCGTGCACCTCTGCGATGCCGCTGCCGATGGCCTCCGCGATCGCCAGGGTGTTGCCGAACAGCGATTCGGTCACGATCAGGGCGGTCATGGATTGCTGCTCCTCTCCGCCGGTCACCCTACGCATCGGGGGGCCCGGGCGCCGGGGCGGACGCGATGCGGGACGCAAGTTGAAACTTCTTCCATTTGGGGTGGCAATCTTGCGTAGCACAGGTTAGCCTTACCTAAGTCGCGGCGGCCGCTCGGCCGCCTCCCCCCAAAGGAGTAAAGATATGGCCACCATCTCCGCCGGCACCGGCAAGCAGGTCCGCGTGCTCGGCCTCGTCAGCATCATCATCGGGGCGGTGATGATCATCGCAGGAGCCGTCACCTGGGGGATGGTCAGCACCAAGCTCGCAGCAGAGAACATCACGGTCTCCGCCGACGCTCCCATGTTCGCCGGAGCCAAGGTCACCGGTCCGCTCGAGGCCTTCGTCCAGGCGGACGTCATCAACGGCCACGCCCTCAAGGCCACCGGCGGCAAGACCTACGCCCAGCTCGACAAGGAAGACCCGCTGCGCGCCACCGCCATGAACGGCTCGTTCCTGCGGTCGTCCCTCTTCACGTCCGTGATCGCCTTCGGCGTGGCCCTGTTCGCCATCGGTGTCGGCGCACTCGCCATCCTGCTCGGCTGGGGCCTTCGCCTCGTTGCGGCACCTCGGTCGGCCGAGGAGCCGGTGCTGGTGACCTCGAACGCCTGACACTGCTGACGAGGGGCCGGGGAAGCGATCACGCTTCCCCGGCCCCTTCGTCTTCCCACGCCGGCCGGTTCCTGACCGGACCGGCCGACTCAGAGGGCCAGCCAGGCCGCCGTGTCCGCCGGCAGCCGGCCGTCGATGAGGTCCTGGCTCGCAAGGAGCAGTGTCGCCCCGTCAGGGAGCGCCACCGGCTCGGACCCCAGGTTCACCCAGCAGGCGAAGCCGGGATCGCGGCGGAAGGCGAGGACGGCGTCGCCCGCCTCCAGCCACTCCAGCTCGCCGTCGCCGAGCGCCGGATGGCCGGCGCGGAGCTTCAGCGCAGTCCGGTACAGCGTGAGGACAGAAGCCGGGTCCCCGTCCTGCACGGACGCTGCGAGCTCACCGAATTCCGCCGGCTGTGGCAGCCAGGTCGGCGCACCGCCGTCCGGGCCGAAGCCGTAGCTGTCGCCGGTCGGCGTCCAGGGCAGTGGCACCCGGCAGCCGTCGCGCCCGACGTTGGCGCCTCCGGTGCCGGCGAAGATCGGGTCCTGACGCGCCTCCGCCGGCATGTCCTCGACCTCGGCGAGGCCGAGTTCCTCGCCCTGGTAGACGTAGGCCCCGCCGGGCAGCGCGAGGCTGAGCAGGGCTGCGGCGCGGGCGCGCCGGCGTCCGGCCTCGATGTCGGCGGGCAGTGCGAGGTAGGGCTGCAGGTTCGGGAAGCCGGGCTGCAGTAGTTCCTGGGGGCGGGCGTAGCGGGACACCGGACGGCAGACGTCGTGGTTGCCGAGCACCCAGGTGGCCGGTGCCCCGACGGCGACGTGGGCTGCCAGGGTCGACGAGATGGTCGCGCGCAGCGGGGCTGCGAGCCAGGGAGCCATCAGGAAGTTGAAGTTGAAGGCGGTGTGCAGCTCGTCGGCGCGGAGGTAGGCGGTGAGCCGGTGGTCGCGTCCCACCCAGATCTCGCCGCAGAAGACGCGCGGCCCGTCGTAGGAGTCGGCGACGCGGCGCCAGGACCGGAAGATGTCGTGCACGCCGGGCTGGTCCCAGTGCGGGTGCTCCACCCCGTCCGGGGTGTCGTCGGGCAGCGGGAAGGGCAGGCCGTTGATGTCGGAGAGGTCCTCGTCCTTGACCAGGCCGTGGGCGACGTCGATGCGGAAGCCGTCGACGCCGCGGTCGAACCAGAACCGGAGCGTCTGCTCGAACTCCTCACGGATGTCCGGGTGGTCCCAGTTGACGTCCGGCTGCTCCGGCGCGAAGAGGCGCAGGTACCACTGCCCCGGGGTTCCGTCGGCCTCGGTCACCCGCGTCCAGGCCGGCCCGCCGAACTCGCTCATCCAGTCGTTGGGCGGCTCGGAGCCGTCAACGCCGCGTCCATCGCGGAAGATGAAGCGTGCACGCTCGGGCGAGCCGGGTGCTGCGGCCAGTGCCGCCGTGAACCAGCGGTGCTGGTCGGAGGTGTGGTTGGGGACGATGTCGAGGACCACCCGGATGCCGGCGGCGTGCGCCTCTGCGATCAGCGCCTCAGCGTCTGCCATGGTGCCGAACACCGGCTCGATGTCGCGGTAGTCGGAGACGTCGTAGCCCGCGTCCTTCATCGGGGACGGGTACCAGGGGTTGATCCAGATCGCGTCCACTCCGAGGGCTGCGAGGTGGGGCAGCCTTTCGCGAATGCCGTTGATGTCGCCGATGCCGTCACCGTTGCTGTCTGCGAAGCTTCGTGGGTAGATCTGGTACACGACCGCCCGACGCCACCACTGCGGGTCGGCCTGGACTGTGCTGGTGGGAAGCGACATCGGAACCTTTCTTTACCGCTATAGTCTGTACCGGTAAAGATAGACTGCCGAGCAGGTGGATTTCAAGCGGAGGGTGAGGGCGATGGCACGGGTGACCCTGCAGTCCATCGCCGAGCGCGTCGGAGTCAGCCGCATGACCGTCTCGAACGCCTTCTCCCGCCCCGACCAGCTGTCGGACGCCCTGCGGGAACGCATCCTCGCCGTTGCAGCAGAACTGGGCTACCTGGGGCCGGATCCGTCGGCCAGGTCCCTTGCCACCGGAACGACAGGCACGATCGGCGTGCTGTGGGCCAAGGAGTTGCGCTACTCACTCGCCGACGAGGTCTCCGCCCGGTTCCTCGGTGCTGTCGCGGACGAACTCGCGCCGAGCGGTCTCGCCCTCACCCTCGTGCCGGCGATCGCGGAAGGCTCGGTCGTCCCGGCCCGCGACGTCGCGATGGACGGCGCCATTGCGTTCTCGTGTGACCCGGAACTCCCTGCGCTGGACTGGTTGCAGCGCAGGGGGCTTCCGGTGGTCTACGTGGACATGGCCGCTCCACGCGGCGGGGTTGCGATCACGATCGACGATCGCGGCGGTGCCCGTGCTGCCGCACGGCACGTCGTCGCCCTCGGCCACCGGCGCATCGCACTGTTCACCAGCGGCTTCGGCGACGAGCCCGGTCCGACGACCGGGCAACTGCTGCCCGAGGCGGGCCGTATCCGCGTGATCGCTGAACGCCACGCCGGCTGGCTGGAGGGCCTGGACGCTGCAGGCATCGTGCCGCTCTGGGTCAACCAGCCCAACACCTACGCGGATGCGCGGGAGGCCGCTCGCGCCATGCTGGCCGTCCCTGACCGCCCCACGGCTGTGCTGTGCCTCACCGACGTGCTGGCATCCTCGGTGATGGCCGCAGCAGCCGACGCCGGGCTGGGGGTGCCCGGAGACCTTGCCGTCGTCGGCTTCGACGACCACCCACTCGCCCTGCGGAGCCGGCCGAGGCTGACCACCGTCCGGCAGGACGTGGAAGCGAAGGGACGGGCTGCAGCGCAGGCACTGCTCGCTCTGGTCGCCGGCCGCGCGGACGTCACCCTTTCACGCCCGCGCAGCCGGCGGCTGCCGGTTCAGCTGGAGGTGCGGGGGAGCACCTCGGGGGGAGTCCAGCTGGACCGTTGAGGTCGAAACGGTGAGCCCCACATGCACCGGCGGGGCCCGACGGATCGACCGTTGTCCAGGCTTCAGCGCGGAGTACCGAAGTCCTGGGTCCAATACGTTCCATAGGTGCCACCGGTGGCGAAGCCGACGCCGAGTTCGTCGTAGCTGCGATTCATCAGGTTCTTGCAATGCCCCGGGCTCTTCAGCCAGGCCTTCACGACGGAGGCGGGGCTGCGGAATCCGGCGGCAATATTCTCTCCGGCGGAGCTGTACCGGTATCCGGCCTTCTTCATTCGCTGAAAAGCGCTGGTTCCGTTGCGGGAATCGTGGCTGAAGAAGTCGTGGGCGGCCATGTCGCGGCTGTGTGCCGTTGCGACCTTGGCGAGGGTGGAGTCCCAGCGCACCGGGCCGGTGGCCTTGTACCGGGAGCTCCCGCACTTGCGGGAGATGCCCCTGGCCTCGTTGACGAGGCGAAGGACCTCGGCCTCGAAGGTGCGGACGGTGTACTTGGCGGCGAACGTTGTGCCCGCCTCGTTGGTGACGGCGACCTTGTAGGTACCGGCCTTCAGGGCTGGGGCAACGGCGGTGATGCTCGAGGCCGAGCTGGCAGTGAAGCTGGTTGCCGGGCTTGTCCCGAAGGCAACGGCCGTGACGCCGACGAAGTTGCTGCCGGTGATGACGACCCTGGCGCCTCCGTCCTCCACACCATTGGTGCTGGAGAGCCTGGAGATGCTGCAGGGTTGCGGGGTCGAGGGGGTGGACGGGGTGGTCGTTTCCGCGAAGGCCGGAGCCTGGCACATCAGACCGGCAGCGATAGCCAGGGTGATGACGCTGAGTGCGCGGGCGCGCACAGTCGGGAAGGGGTGCATGGCGGTGCAATCCTTTTGTGTAGTTCTCCGCCACCTGGGTGACGAGTACCCTCCCGTACAACACCCACTATGCACCCCTTTCGGGATGGGATCCACCCAATAGCAGAATTCTTCCACTTGACATTTGCGACACGCCTGCAATTCCCTGATTGTGTCCCCCGGAAGGGCGACAAGGCCGGTATTCCTGTCCCCCTAACGGGCGACAGAAACCGCATTCCCGTGAGCGGATCCCCTGCACCGGCCAGGCCGCCGGCGGACGTGGGGGTAGTCGCAGGGTCCCGGTTCTGGGGGATGATGGGTGACGTGGTCGCTCACCCGTCTGACCGGTCCCCGGCTCCTGCGCGGGAGCTGACGGTGGCGAACGCTGCCTTCGTCAGTGAGCGCCTCGCCGTCGGCGGCGACCTCTCGCCCAACTTCGGGCTCGCCCGCCGCCAGCTCGAGGAACTCGTCGCCGCCGGGATCACCCACATCGCCGACCTCCGCGAAGAGTGGAGCGACGAGACCCTCGTGAAGACCTGGGCGCCGCAGGTGCACTACCTCCATCACCGGGTGGCCGACGCTGGCCAGGCGATCGGCGGGGTCTGGTTCGAGGAACTCGCCGACTGGGTGGACGCAGCCCTCACTGTGCCGGGCAGCAAAGTGCTGGTCCACTGCCACATGGGGGTGAACCGCGCCCCGTCCGCCGTGCTGGCGTTGCTGCTGCACAGCGGGATGGGCCTGCGCCCCGCACTCGATGCGATCCGCACGGCCCGCCCGGTTGCCGTCATCGACTACGCGCGCAGCGCCCTCGACTGGCATCTCGACCGGACGGCCGCCGACTCCCGGGTGCGCCGCAATGCCAGGCGGACGCTCGACCGCTGGCGCACGGCCAACCACCTCGACGCCATCGCGGTGATCCGCGCGATCCGTGACACCGAGCACCCCGGCAACCGCTGGTTCGTCCGGCTGGGACCCGGCGACCCCGACGCCCTCGCCGACGTCCTCGAGCCCGACGGCAACGTCGCCGTCGCCCTCGCCGTCGACCTCGACCCTGAAGTGCTCGGCCAGCTCGACGAGGTGCTCTTCCTCACCGGGGCCGGCCTTGTGGGGCGTGCGCTGGTCGTCGGTCCGACGCAGCCGGCGGAGCCGCACTCGTTGCTGCTTCCCGTGCTGGTCACCGACCTGTTCCCGCCCGTGCCCGTCCGGCTGGACGCCGACGTCGAGCAGTGGCTGGCCGAGGCAGGCCCGAACCCCCGGCTGATGGCGCCGGGGGCTTTCCAGCGACTCACCGAGCCGCGTGATCCGGGGTGATGATGGGGTACAGGTCCCGGGAAGGCGCAGCGTCAGAAGGACCTGGGCCAGAAGGGCCTGGGCAGGGAGAGGTTTCACCATGGACGAGATCCGCTGGCTGGACGGCCTGAGCGCAGCCGATGTGGCCGTCGCCGGGGGCAAGGGGGCCAACCTCGGTGAGCTCACCCGCGCCGGCTTCGCCGTGCCCGAGGGGTTCGTGGTCACAACGGCCGCCTACGACGACTTCGTGGCATCGAACAGCCTCGACGACACCATCGCAGGAGTCGTGGCAGGAGTGATCGGTTCCGGTTCGGCCGAGCCGGCCGAGACCGGCGTCGCAGCGCTGTTCGCCACCGCGCCGGTGCCCGCAGCCGTCGCTGAGGGCATCCGCGAGGCGTACGCACGGCTCGGCGAGGACGTGCCGGTGGCCGTCCGGTCGTCTGCGACGGCGGAGGACCTGGCGGAGGCGAGCTTCGCCGGCCAGCAGGACACCTACCTCAACGTCGTCGGCGAGGAGGCGCTGCTTGCTGCCGTGCGCGACTGCTGGGCCTCGCTGTGGACCGACCGGGCGATCTGGTACCGGGCGAGCCGCAAGGTCGACCCGAGGGGGTTGTCGCTCGCCGTCGTCGTGCAGCGCCTCGTGCTTGCGGACGCTGCCGGAGTGATGTTCACGGCCAACCCTGCCAACGGTCACACGGAGGAGACGGTGATCACAGCAGCGTGGGGACTCGGCGAGGCGGTCGTCTCCGGCAGCGTCGACACCGACACCATCGTCCTGGATGTCAGGACGTCCACGATCCTGAGCCACGACGTGGCAGACAAGGCGATCCGCGTGGACGCCGCCCACACCGTCGATGAGCGGACGCGGTCGACGCCGAACCCCGACCACCTGCGGCACGCCGCCGTCCTCGACGACGCCAGGGCGCTCGAGCTGGCCGGCGTCGGCGCTGCGATCGCCGAGCACTTCCGCGCACCCCAGGACATCGAGTGGGTGCTCGCGGACGGCGCGTTCAGCATCGTCCAGTCCCGTCCGATCACAGCCCTGCCCGAGCGGGTCGGAGAGGTGCCGGACGAGTGGCCGCTCCCAGCGAAGGGCCTGTACTTCCGCGCCAGCATCACCGAGCAGCTGCCCGATCCGCTGACACCGCTGTTCGCCGACCTGATGGCCACGGCCGTGCCGACCGGCCTGAACCGCCTGATGACGGAACTCGCTCCCGGCGGGGAGTTCGGCGACGTGGACTTCCCGACCATCAACGGCTACGCCTTCTACCGCTACGGCTACCACGCCCTCGGCAGCATGATGCGGCAGACACCGCAGCTGTTCTCGATGCTCACCAGCCAGGGTGGCGCCGCGATCGAGGACCGCTGGCGGCGACGCCTTGCCGAGTACTCGGCAGAGGTGTCGGCGGAGGAGGCTCTCGTGGACGAGGGGCTGCCTGCCCGCACGCTGCTCGATGCTGTCGGTCGGCTGGTGGATGCGATGGCCTACTACTACACGTCGGTCCAGACGATCATCCCCCTTGCTGCGATGGCGGAGCTCACCTGGCTGGGTGTCTACGACAAGCTGCTGCAGCGCCCGGGTGATCCGGCTGGGGAGACGTTCATGCTCGGCTACGACTCGGAGCCGATCCGGGCGGAGAGGGCCCTCTACGACTTGTCGAGGTGGGTGCTGGAGCACCCGGGACTTGCCGAGGTCCTGCAGCCCGTCGATGTGGACCCCTTCGCCCACGAGACTCCTGACGGGGTGGACGCCCACACGTGGGGTGACTGGCAGCAGCGTTTCGGCGCGCACCTCGCCGCCCACGGGCACACGCTCTACAACCTCGACTTCGTGAACGCTGTGCCCGCCGACGATCCGGCGCCACTTCTCCAGGCCCTGCGGTTCGATCTCTCGGCCGGGGCGCCCGACCCGCACGCGCGACAGCGGCTGTCGGCCGCGGCGCGGGAGAACGCCGCCGCGGCACTGCTCACCCGGCTGGGCGGCTGGCGGGCCGATCGCGTGCGACAGCTGCTCACAAGGGCCCAGCACACCGGACCCCTCCGCGAGGACGCCCTCGCAGCGATGGGCCTCTATGCGCCGCCGGCACGCCGGCTCCTGCGCGAGTTCGGTGGCCGGCTGGTGGCGGCAGGGGCGTTGTCCGAACCGCTGGAGGTCTGCTGGCTCACCCTCGACGAGGCAAGCGACGCCGCAGCGAACCTCGACGCCGAGCGCGACCTGCCCACCGACCTGCGGGAGCGGGTCGCGCGGCGCAAGGAGGCCGCAAGGGGGCAGCGCCTCGCCATCCCGCCGCAGTACCTGCCGAAGACGGCGGTGCTGGAGAGCATGGGGTGGATGTTCCCCGGCCAGGAGGGGCAGGCCGGCGACGTCCTCTCCGGCAATGTCGGCAGCGGCGGGGTGGTCACGGCACGGGCGCGGCTGGTGGCGGGGCCGGAGGACTTCGCAGCCTTCCAGCCCGGGGAGGTGCTGGTCGCAGCGATCACGACCCCGGCCTACACCCCGCTCTTCGCGATGGCGGCAGCCGTGGTCACCGACATCGGCGGCGTGCTGAGCCACGGCTCGATCGTTGCCCGCGAGTACGGCATCCCCGCCGTCCTCGGCACGGGCTCCGCGACGCGGGTGATCCGCACCGGCGACGAGATCACCGTCGACGGCGGTCGGGGGAAGGTGTACCTGGCCGGTGCCCCGGCAGCGGAAGCCGTGGCCGTCGAGCGTCCGGACCGCACGACATGGCTGGTCGCCGGAGGCGCGGCGCTGGTGGCCGTCGCGCTCGCCGTCCGCCTCTGGCGCCGGCGCCACTAGGGGGAAGTAACGGTCCCTGAGGAGGTTCGGGAGCGGAGCGACCGAAACGTCACGAAGGGCCGCCCGTCACGTCGACAGTCTCGCCCAGCTCTGCCGCACGTGCGTGCAGCCCGAGCCGGGTGGTCGCGGCGGCCGCGAGCCTTCCGGCGGACTCCGGCGTCCCGTGGACGGTGAACACCGTCCGCGGGGCCGGCGTCAGCGCTGCCAGCCAGTCGAGCAGTTCGGAAGCGTCCGCGTGCACGGAGAACTCCTCGTCGGAGAGGATCTCCGCCCGCACCCCCACCTGCCGGCCGTGCATCTTCAGGTGCGTCGCGCCGTCGAGCAGGGCCCTGCCGCGGGTGCCGGCGGCCTGGTATCCGGCGAGGACGACGGCGTTGCGGCTGTCGGGCAGCATGTGCTCGAGATGGTGCAGCACGCGTCCCCCGCTCGCCATCCCCGAGGAGCTGATGATGATGCTCGGCATCCTCGGCCGGTTCAGCGCGATGGACTCCTCCGTCGTGCGCACCTCGTGCAGGCGGGGCAGGTCGACGAAGCTGGCGACGTCGAGGTCGGGACGCAGCTCCGCCGCGTAGCGCGGATCGCGGTAGACCGAGAGTGCCGCGAGGGCCATCGGGGAGTTCACGTAGACCGGCAGTTCCGGAATGCGGCCGTCGCGCAGGAAGCCCGTCAGCGTCTGCAGCACCACCTCCGTGCGATCGACGGCGAAGGCGGGGATCAGCACGCTGCCGCCCCTGCGCGCCGTGCGGCGGATCAGGTCGGCCAGCTGCTCGTGCTCCTTGCCGGACGGCTCGAAGTGCTCCCTGTCGCCGTAGGTGGACTCCACCAGCACGGTCTCCGCACCCGGCGGGATCTCCCGGGGAAGCAGGACGGGGTGCTCGGCGCGGCCGAGGTCGCCGGAGAACAGGATCGACGTGTCGGGCGTCGCCACCCGGATGCTGGCGGAGCCGAGGATGTGGCCGGCCCGGGTCCAGCGGGCCGTGACGCCGCCGCCGAGGTCGACGTCGTCGTCGTAGTCCACCTCCCGGAACCGGTCGAGGGTGCGTTCGACGTCGGCGGCGGTGAACAGCGGCAGCGGCGGGTCGTGACGCGAGTACCCGTGGCTCGCCGCGTGTTCGGCGTCACGCTCGGCGAGGTACGCAGAGTCGCGCAGGACGATGGCCGCCAGTTCACAGGTTGCCGGCGTTGCCAGCACTTCCCCGCTGAAGCCGTCCCGCACGAGGACGGGCAGGTAGCCGACGTGGTCGGTGTGGGCGTGGGTGATCAGGATCGTCTCGATGCTCGACGGCGGCACGGGGAACGGTTGCCAGTTGAGGTCGCGGAGTTCACGCTCGCCCTGGAAGACACCTGCGTCCACCAGGAACCGGCGCTCGTCGTGGGTGATGACGTACTTGGAGCCGGTGACTGTCCCGGCCCCCCCGACGAAGGTGAGGCTGGTTGCCATACCTCCAGCATCCTCCGTCGCGGGTGCTCCCGTCAGCGTTGGCAGAGGACGGGGTTGTCCGAGCGCCCGAAGCGGTAGTCGTAGGTGACCGCGCCGGCGGTGACGACGACCTGCATGCCGGGGACAAGGGACTGGGTGTAGCTCTGGCCGGGCCGGGGGCAGCCGAGGGAGCCGTCGTTCCAGGTCACCGAGCGGGCGCTGACGAGGGCTACGGAGTCGGTCGGCACGCCCCGGGTCGTGAGGTCGCTGATGATCGCTGCCCACCGCTTGGGTGGGACGTCGGCGCTGGACGCGCTCGGGGTGGCCGACGGCTGGGTCGGGCTGCTGCCGGGACTCGTCATGGTGCCTCCGGTGGTGCAGCCGGCGAGGAGCAGGGCTGACACCACCGCGGCGACGAGGACACGGAGGAAGACCGGCCCGCTGGTGGGCGCGCCGTGGTGCGGGGTGCTGCCCATCCTCACCACTCCCTTCGACGTCACCAGCAATCCTAGGTGCGCTCAGTGGCCGGCGTCGGCTGCGAGCGTACGGGCCTCCCGCGCAGCCTCGCGGGAGCCGTCGGGATCACCCAGCCGCCAGCGCAGCCCGACGAGGGCTTCCAGGGCTGTCACCAGTTCCGTCCGATGGGCTTCCGGGTCGAGCAGGGCGAGGGGACGCAGCAGTGCCGCCAGTCGCTCCTGGGCGTCGTGCTGCCCGCGCAGGTCGCTCCCGCCGTCGTGGACGCGGGCACGGGCAGCCGCCAGCTCTGCCGCCGCAGCTTCGGCGGCTGCCGGGTCGACCTCAAGCTGCCGCTGGTGCTCCTCGGCGAGCCGGCGGCGACGCTCGCCGGCAGCCGCGCGGGCAGCTGCCTCCTCCGCCTGGCGCCGGCTGGCTGCCTCCTCGGCCCGCAGCCGTTCGCGCTCCCCGGCTGCGGCGAGGGCTGCGGCCTCCTCCGCCTGCGCCGCGCGTTCTGCCTGCTCGCGTTCGGCCGCGCGTTCTGCAGCGTCGGCCTCCGCCGCTGCGCGGATGCGTTCCTCGGACTGCTGGGCTTCCATTCGGGCAGCGACACCGTCGAAGACTGCGGCCTGCAGTTCCTGGGCGAGACGGCCGGCCGCCGCGGCCAGCGCCGCGTCACCGTCGGGGACGGTTCCCAGTCCGGTCCAGTCCGACGGCGTCCAGGTGCAGGGCTCTCCGGGCGGGGACGGGAGCGGCTCCGGTAGCGCCTCCGCGGCGGGGTCGAGAGCGAGGGCCTCGGCCCGTTCTGCAGCGGACTCCTCGCCGCGTCCCTGCGCTGCGAGGGCGCCGGCCAGCCCCGTCCGCGCTGCGGCGAGGACCGGTGCCGGTGCGCCGAGTTCCTCCAGCCGGGCCACCTCAGCGCGGCGGACGGCAACCGCGAAGAGGGTGTCGCCGAGGTGTGCCAGGCGCTGGGCGTACGGCTCGTGGAGGGCAGCCAGCGGTGCGACGGCCACCTGGGCCACCGCGGGACGCAACCGCCCTGCCGCCGGGCCGAACAGGTTGCGGTACGCGGTGAGGGCACGGCGGTGGTGCGCGAGGGCCTCGGTGGGCAGCCCCGCGGCCCAGCGGGTGTCTGCCAGCAACAGGTGGACGCTCAGCGCCAGGTAGTCCTGTGCGGCGTCGAGGCCGGCGGCGTACAGGCGCTGCGCTGCGGCGTCCGCGCAGGCGTTGGCCGCCGACACGTCCGTGGCCAGCACGGAGCGCGACCGTGCAACCAGCGACCAGATGACCGCCATGGGCTCGAGGTGGTCGCGCAGCGGGAACCGTCCGAGTTGCTGGATCCAGCCGTCAACGCCGGCGAGGGTGCGCGCTGCTGCCTCCGCCTGGCCGAGGCCCGACTGGACGGCTGCGAGCAGCGCGGACGCCGTGAAGAAGCGGGCAGCGTCGGCGGGGGAGGTGTACGGCCCGGCTGCGCCGTTGCGGGCGAGGAGGCGGGCTGCCAGCAGGACGCCCTCCGGAGCGTCGGACGCCGCCTCTGCGAGATCGAGGCTGTGCAGGCGGGCGGACGTCAGCCGCACAACGGTGTCGGCGAGCTCTTCGCCCTTTGCGGGGTCGGACGTGGCGAGCACACGGAGCCGTTTCACAGCGGAAACGAGCTCACGGCGGACGCGTTCGGCCTGGTCGATGGGTGTGGTCATGTGGCCTCCTCGCTGACAAGGATGCTCCACGCAGGACAGGGGCGAGCTCCGTTCAGGGTCCGTTCCGGGTCACGCGCCCCTGTTCTGGTCATGGATCGCGGCGTAGCGTCGAGGCGAAAACACGATCAGGCGACGGAGGCCGACATGGCGGGACCCCAGTGGGAGAACCTCCCAGAACCGAGGCAGGACCGCCCGGTGCCGGCGCTTCGGTCCGGCTGGCAGGGCTTCACCGTCGACCCAAGGCCGCCGGCCAACCAGGGACTGCGGGCCGCCGACGCCGACCGCGATTACGCCACCCGGCTTGTCGAACAGGCCAGGCTCGACGGCAGGCTGACCGTTGGCGAGGCCGACGAACGGGCGGCGCGAGCCTCGGGTTCGCGCACCCTCGGGGAGTTGCTGCCGCTGGTCGGCGACCTGATGGCCATCGCACCCACCGGCTCGTCAGCCCGCTACGACCGCGGCCGTCGCTTCATGCGCACGGGTGCGATGGGCTGGGTCGGGCTGGCGCTGCTGTTCAACGCGATCTGGATCATGACGTCGTTGTCCGTCGGGCACCCGGCCTACTACTGGCCGATGTGGCCGCTGTTCTTCCTTGGCGTGCCACTGGTGACGAGCATCTTCGCCAACCGCGGCCAGGGCCAGCCGCCCCGCCAGGAGCAGCCGCGCCAGTTGCCGCCGGCCGACGACCTGCGCTGACACCGGCGTCGCTGCGGGTCAGGAAGTGATCCGCTCCGATCCTTACCGATGGCGGCGTCCCCCAACACTCTCACCGGCCGAGCCCGTCATCAACGGAACCTGACCCGGTGCCGGGCACACTGGGAACGACATGGACATCGAACTGATCGAACTTCCCGAACTGGCCATCCGCCGGATCGCCGTCTCCGGCATGGACAACAACGTGTACCTGCTCACCGCGCACTCGGGTGACCAGCTGCTCATCGACGCCGCCGCGGAGCCGGAAGCGATCGCGGGGCTGCTGGCGTCCGCGCCGGGGACGCTGCGCGGGGTGCTGACCACGCACTCCCACCACGACCACATCGGTGCGCTGGCTGCCGTCACCGCCGACCACCCCGCTGCGGAGACGCTCGCCGGCGAGGCCGATGCCGAGGCGATCACTGCAGCCACCGGCGTGGCGATCACCCGTCGTCTCCGCGACGGCGACCGGGTGGCACTGGGCGGGCTGGAACTCGCCGTGATCGGACTGCGCGGGCACACGCCCGGCTCGGTCGCACTGGCCCACACGGCTCCGGGGACGGCGCCGCAACTGTTCACCGGCGACTCGTTGTTCCCCGGTGGCGTCGGCAACACCCAGCGGGACCCGGGGCGGTTCGCGAGCCTGCTGGCTGACGTGGTCGACCGCATCTTCGACGCCTACCCCGACGACACCGTCGTGTGGCCGGGTCACGGCCTGCCGACCACCCTCGGCGAAGAGCGCCCGCACCTGGAGGAGTGGCGCGCCCGCGGCTGGTGACGCGCACCGTCCACCGCTCTCAGCTGCACTTGCCAGACGCGCCGGCAGAGCCCGAATAAGCGACTACCAGCGAGCACCCGGCAGCCAATGCGCTCGCAGAGCCCGAATACGGCCTATTTCATGGCTCATTCGGGCGCTGCGGGCGCGTCCGGGTTGCCGGGCGTCCAGAGCAACGCTCATTCGGGCGCTGCGGGCGCGTTGAACTGCTGCACCTCGGCAGGGCACGGAACCTTGGTCTGGAGGGTCAGTGCCTTCCACGTACGAACATGCGTCCCACGAGGTGCCAGGCCGTGCCCGGCGGGTCGGAGCGGGTGAAGGCCCACTCCGGGTCGGTGAGCATGCGGGCACCGGACAGGCCGGCGACCATGGCGATGACGGCGAGCACCGTCTGGACCCCGTTCTGCATGGCCTGCAGCACGTCCGCCTGGTCGAAGTAGATCAGGGTCCGCAGGGCAGCGGACCCGGGGATCGAGACCAGGATCGTCGGCACGGTCATGATGATCTTCTCCAGCGCGAACAGCTGGGCGGCGAGGGCGCACAGCAGTCCCATCAGGAAGCAGCCGACGAAGGTGGCCACCGGCGGCTTCACCCCGGCCTGCAGCAGCAGGAGCCGCGGAACGTTGCCGATCAGCGCGGCGACACCGCTGGCGACGGCCATCTTCAGCGGGGAGTTGAACATCGTCGCCCACCCGAAGACGGCGAAGAAGCTGGACGCGAGCAACGCCAGCCAGATGACGGCGACCGGGCCCTCGAGGGCGGGAACCGGGTCGGGCGAGACGCCGCTGAGGGTCACCATCACCCACACCCCGATGGTGATGGCGAGCAGCACCATGGCCGCGTAGGCCATGCGCGGCACGCCGGCAAGGAGGTCGATGCGGGTCAGGTCGAGGCCCGCCGTGATCAGCGGGAAGCCCGGGATCAGGAAGATGGCGGCGCAGATCAGGCCGGCGGCCATCCTCGGGCTGGGCGCACCGAGGGCAAGGTCGAGCAGCCGGGTGAAGACGAGGTACAGCCCGGTGGCCGTTGCCGCCGACGTCATGACGACGGCGAGGTGGTTCAACTGCAGACCGGTGAGCGTCCGGTGCAGCCAGTACGCCAGCGCCGCCGCGGGCAGAACGGCGAGCACCTCGCGCCAGCCGCCGTTGGTGAGGACGGTGATCGAGCCGCACGCGAGTGCGACCAGCAGGGTCAACAGCCAGGTGGGGTAGAGCGGACGCTGCTGCGCGACGTCGTCGAGCATGGCGTCCACCTCTGCGACGGTGGCGCGTTCCGGCAGGGAGTGGGCCAGGTCCATGAGCAGCGCGATGCGGTGCGCGTTCACTCCGGGGGCCGGGATCTCGGCCACCTGGGTGCGGAACGTACCGCGACGCTTCACGGTGAGGACGATGTCGGTGAACGTCACCTGGGCGAGGATCTTGCGGATCCCGACCGTGCGCGCGACCGCCTGCATCACCTCGCGCACCCGCAGGCCGGACGTCCCTGCGCCCAGCATCATGATGCCGGCCCGAAGGATGACGTCCGAGCGCCGGATCAGGTGCCGGGGTTCGAGGGCGTCCTCGTGCTCGTGTTCGTCCAGGTTCGGTGGTTCTGTCGGGCTCTGCACTTCGGGGACGGTCACGCCATCAAGGCTAGGACGGCGCGCGCCGCCGCCGTCACCACGTCTGCGGGCTGACCCCCGCCCCCACCACCCCCGACAAGTCGGGAGAGGGTGGGTGGGTGGGGTCAGGCGTTGGCGAGCCTTGGGTGGTTGCGCCAGGCCGGCATGCCGGACATGTAGCTGCGGGTCTCTGCCTCGATGGTCTCGCGGGACGCGTCCGGCGTGCGGCGCTGCTGCCAGTCGACCATGGCGGCGAAGCGGGTGTCGAAGTCCTGCAGGAAGCCACGCTCGTCGGTGCAGAACTGGCAGTAGTGGCCCGACTCGATGGGCATGCCGCAGCTCTCGCAGTTGAGGTCGGTGGTCATCGGTCAATCCTTTCCTTGGGTGGGGTCCTTCGCTGGGTGGACGCGGCGAGGAGGGCTTCGAGCCCGTCCAGGAGTCCACGTCTTGTGTCCTCGTCCAGTTCGGCCATCGCCGCTGCGACGAGCTCGCGGTCAAGCACATCGGCGTCCGTGCGCAGCCGCTCCAGGCCGGCGCGGGTCAGCCAGACGAGGGTGCGACGGCGGTTGTCGGGATCGGCTTCGCGCTCGAGCAACCCGTGCCCCTCGAGCTGGGCGACGATCTCGCTGACCACGGACTGGGCACGATCCAGGTGCAGGGCCGCCTCGCCGATCGAGACCGGTCCGGTCTGGGCGAGGTGCTGGAGCACGGCACGGGAGGCGTTCGTGAGTTCGTTGCGGCGCCCGTCCCTGCGGTGGAAGGCGAGGTACGTGGCGGGGAAGGCGTCACAGAAGGCGTCGGCTGCGGTCACGCTCCCATGCTCGGACCCTGCTCATCCATCGTCAATCCCGATGAATCAGGAAGCCCGATGAAGGCGCCGGGGCTCGCCAGCTCGAACCAGCTGACGGCTGCCGCCACCACGTCGGGCGCGCGCCCGGCGGAGACGAAACCGTGCCCGGCACCGGGCAACACCACCAGCCGGCTGCGGACGCCCGTCGTCCCACAGGCTGCGACGAAGGCGCGGGCCTCCGGGACGAGCGCGTCCCGGTCGCCGACGACGACGAGGCAGGGCGGCAGGCCTTCCGTGCGATAGCGCAACTCCGGGGCATGGGCGAGGTCGTCGACGCGGCACCACGCGAGGAGGGCGAACTCGGACAGCTCCCGGTCCGGGCCTTCGGGGGCGTCGTCGTCGAACGAGTTCAGCGAGAGGTCGAGGACGGGGTTGGTGAGCAGCAGGCCTTCCAGCGGGAGGTCGGTTGCTTCCGCCGCGAGACAGGCGACAGCGCCGCCGGCCGAGTCGCCGGCCAGCCACAACCGGGGGACGCCGCGCGCGTGCAGCAGGTCGAGCACGGTCAACGCGTCGGCGACGGACTCGGCGAGGGAGGCCTCCGGCGCCAGCCGGTAGTCGACGGAGACCACCTCCACGGCGAGACCGGCTGCGAGGAGGCGGCAGTAGTTGTCCTGCAGGTCGAGGTCGCCGAAGACGCCGTAGCCGCCGTGCAGGTAGATGAGGGCACCGGGGGACGCGCCGGTGGGTTCGTAGCGCCGCACGGCGATGCCGGCGAGCTTGTCGCCGACGATGTCGCCGTCGAAGGGGATCGGGGTGCGCGCCGCCGCCCGCTCCCTGGCGTCGGCCCGGAGCTTCATCACGTCCGGCTGCACCGTCATGTAGCCAGTATCGCGCGCGGTGGACGTGTCACCTACCGATCCTTGAGGAGCTTCGTGAGGGCGGGTGGCGATGTCCGGTCCAACTCAACTCCAAGTCCAACCCACCTCTTGTAGTTGCTTGGAGATGGCTCATCGGACCGTCCAACTCCAACTCCAAGTTGCGATTGCATTTGGAGTTAGGATGAGGACATGAAGATTCCCGCCAAGCCACCGGTCGCGTTCGACTACCTCGAGGTCTTCGATGGTTCGATCACCCAGTTCGCAGCAGCCGTGGCAAGCGTCAAGGTGGGGAGCGATGCGTACCTGCCGTGGGAGAAGTTCCGCTTCCACACGCCACCGGAGGGGTTGACGCCTCTCCAGTGGTGGGCCGCAACGAGCATCCAGCGGAGGAGTCAGTGGCGTGCACTGCCGCTCCGGGACCTTCAGGGCAGCTTCTTCAGCTACGCACTACCCGACGAGGTGCTCAGGCTCGCCAGCCAGGTATCCAGCAAGGCTGGCGGCAACATCGGGATGGCCGAACCGGTCACAAATCCCGCTACAAGGGACACCTATGTGGTTCGGTCGTTGATGGAGGAGTCCATCACTTCCAGTCAGCTCGAGGGTGCGGCAACCACGCGCAAGGTCGCCAAGGAAATGCTGCGCAGCGGCCGTGACCCGCAGGACAAGAGCGAACGGATGATCTGGAACAACTATCAGGCGATGATGTTCATTCTCGAGATTCGAGAAGCGTCATTGACGCCAGCCATTGTTCGCGAGCTTCACAGTCTCGTCACCCTTGGCACGCTCGACGAGCCCGACGACGGCGGAAGGATCCAGCGGCCGCAGGACGAGCGCGTGCATGTCGGTACGTTCGAGGGGGAGGTGCTCCACTCGCCGCCGCCGGCCGAACAGCTGGAGGAGCGACTCCAGGAACTGTGCGACTTTGCAAACGCGAGCGCAGATGAAGGACCGTGGCTCTTCCCCGTCCTGCGGGCCATCGCTGTCCACTTCATGGTGGGGCACGACCATTACTTCGTTGACGGCAACGGCCGCCTCGCGAGAACCCTCTTCTACTGGAGCATGCTGCACCAGGGCCTCTGGTTAACGGAGTTCGTCACAATTTCGACAATCCTCAAGAATGCTCAGACGAAATATGCCCATTCCTATCTGAATACTGAGTATGAATCTGACCTCACCTACTTCTTCATCTACCACCTGCAGGTCCTGGATCGCGCGTTCAACGACCTTGAGGACTATCTGCGGGAGAAGGTCCGCGAGCGGCAGGCCGTGAAGTCGATTCTGAGTGGCAAGCACGTGGACTTCAACCATCGACAACTGGCCGTCATCGAGCTTGCGCTCTCCAACCCCAGCGCGGAGTTCTCGGTGGTGTCGCACGCCAACAGCCACCATGTGACCACGGAGACGGCGCGCCACGATCTGATCGGTCTGGCCGAGAGCGGCGTCCTGCTTCGGCAGAAGCGGGGCAGGGCCTACGTCTGGCGGCCGGCACCTGATGCGCGGGAGGCACTCGGCCGCTGACCACCGGCCAACTCCAATTCCAGAACCGAGGTTGCAGTTGGCTTGGAGTTCGAGGTCACTCGGTCGGCGCAGCGCCGGCGGCTACGGTGGCCGCGTGCCCGGGATCTTCGTGAAGACCGCCCCCAGCGGGGAGCGCCTCGACCAGGAGGTTGCCGGGTTGCGCTGGCTCGCCGAGGCGGAGGAGGCCGGCGGCACCCGCATCGTGCGGGTGCTCGGGCTCGCCCCGACCCGGCTCGAGCTCGAGTACGTCGCGGAGGTTGCCGCGACGCGGGAATCCGCGCGGCGCTTCGGTGCCTCACTGACCCGGACGCACGCCGCCGGCGCCGGCTGGTTCGGCTGCCCGCCCGAGGACTGGCCCGGCGGTGACACCATCGGGCGTTCCCGCCAGCCGTTCATCCTCGACGCCGCCGACGCGCCGGCGACCTGGGGACGTTTCTACGCCGACTGGCGCATCGCCGTGTTCACCCGGCGCCTGCGCGACGGCGGCCTGATCGACGCGGCGGAGGCCCGCACCTACGACCGACTCTGCGACCGCCTGCGCGCCGGTGAGTTCGACGTGCCCCAGCCTGCTCTCGTCGAAGGAGCGGTGGCTCGCGTCCACGGCGACCTCTGGGCGGGCAATGTGCTGTGGACCGGGGAAGCCACCGGTGCCGCGCTCATCGACCCGCTCGCCCGCGGCGACCACGCGGAATCCGACCTCGGCATGCTCGCCCTGTTCGGACTCGCCCACCTGTCCGAGGTCTACGCCGCCTACGACGAGGTCTCGCCCCTTGCCGACGGCTGGCGCGACCGACTGTCGCTGCACGCACTTTCGCCGCTCATGTTCCACGCCCTGCTGTTCGGCGGCGGCTACGGCGCCCAGGCGCTGTCGGTCGCGCGGAGCTACGCCTGATGGACCCGCGCCGACAGGCGGGAATCGCGCCGCCTGTCACTCCCTTCAGGACCCGTCCAGCTGGGTGATCAGCCGGGCAGCGGCGGTGAACCGGTACGACTCCTCGATGAAGCCGGCGACGTCGTCCCAGTCGGTCCGCGGGCCGAGGTCGAGCCCCGTCCACCCGTACGGGCCGAGGTAGGCGGGCACCCAGGCGTTGGGCAGCGCGCGCATCGCCGACTGCCCGTCGAGGTCGGCCAGCACCATCACCGACGTGGGGTGCTGCACCCACTCGCCGTGCACCTTCTGCGAGCCGCCGTAGTAGGCGAACACCTTGCGCGTGAAGAACGCCGGACGCCCGTGCGAGACCTTCTCGGCAGCCTCGGGGAAGGCAAGGGCGATCCGCCGGACGCGAGCCAGCACCGGGTCGTCGTCGTCGAACATCTTCGGGTGCTCCACGGTGGGTCTCCGTTCGCCTGGGCTGGCTCGAAGATACCCACACTGCACGAGCTGCTGACAGCACCAGGAGGGTGCGCGAAGCCCAGGACTCCTCAGGCTGCGCGGGCGACGAGCGGGGTGCCGAGGACGACCTCGACGTCGGAGCGCCACTGCGCGCTCCCGGTGTACCACGCCACGGACGGGGTGACTGCTGCGCCGGGGATCGCTCCGGGGCCGCCTTTCCCGCACAGTTCGGGCGGGGCCTGGATGCCAGTGGGAGCAAGGGCCCGGAAGGTGACCGCCGCACCATTCCCGCCGCGACCCTGCGCGCGACCGGCGGACGCGGGAGCGCCGGGACCGCCGCGGGCGATGAGCCGCACGTTGGTTGCGGCAAGGGCATACAGGGACAGTGCTGACGCCGGACGGCCGGGCGCGCCGGCCATGCCGATCGTCCCGCTGGTGTCGATCGCGCCGTCATTGCCGTCATAGGACTCGGTGATCACGACCACCCGATGGCCGACCACCCGGAGAACGAACTCGGGAGCATGGCGAACGGAGCGCGCGACGAGCACGAGGGTGCTGCCGGCGGGCGGCCTCTGGAACGCCAGCACCCCGCTCAGCTCGTCCGCGAACGCCTGGTCGACGACGACCCAGTCGCGGTGCAGGACCCATCCGATGCTCATGGAGGTGAGAGCCTCGCCGTCCTCGAGCTGATACCGGCGTCGTCGGGTCACGGCCGGACCGCGGAAGGTTAGGCTTCGGCGGTGATCACAGGAGCGCTCAAGGGCAAGGTCGATCGGGTCTGGGACGCGTTCTGGTCGGGCGGCATCAGCAACCCGCTGGAGGTCATCGAGCAGATCACCTACCTGCTGTTCATCCGGCGGCTCGACGAGCTCCAGACGCTGGCCGAGAAGAAGGCCAACCGGCTCGGACGCCCGATCGAGTCCCCGATCTTCCACGACGGTGAGCAGCTCCTGCGCTGGTCCCAGTTCCGCGAGCAGGACCCGGACGTGATGCTCGAACTGGTCCGCGACCACGTGTTCCCGTTCCTGCGTGACCTGGGCGGCGTGGGTTCCACCTACGCCCACCACATGAAGGACGCCCGGTTCACCATCCCGAACGCGCAGCTGCTGTCGCGGGTGGTCGACATGGTCAACGACATCCCGATGGCCGACCGGGACACCAACGGCGACCTGTACGAGTACATGCTCGGCAAGATCGCCAGTGCCGGCCAGAACGGCCAGTTCCGCACCCCGCGGCACATCATCAAGCTGATGGTCGACCTGATGGCGCCCGGCCCCACCGACGAGATCTGCGACCCGGCGTGCGGCACCGCAGGCTTCCTTGTCGCGGCCAGTGAGTACCTGCGCGAGCATCACCCTTCGGTGATGACGGACGCCGCCCAGCGCAGCCACTTCCACAACTCGATGTTCCACGGCTACGACTTCGACTCCACCATGCTGCGGATCGGCAGCATGAACATGATGCTGCACGGCGTGGAGGCCCCCGACATCAGCTACCGGGACTCGCTCTCCGAGGCCGGCGACACCGATGAGGACCGCTACACGCTGGTGCTGGCCAACCCGCCGTTCGCCGGCTCGCTCGACTTCGAGGCCACCTCCAAGCAGCTGCAGAAGGTGGTGAAGACCAAGAAGACGGAGTTGTTGTTCCTCGCCCAGTTCGTGCGCATGCTCAAGCCCGGCGGACGGGCGGCCGTCATCGTGCCGGACGGGGTGCTGTTCGGCTCCTCGAACGCGCACAAGGCACTGAGGAAGGTTCTGGTCGAGGACCAGAAGCTCGACGCCGTGATCAAGCTGCCCTCGGGTGTCTTCCGCCCCTACGCCGGGGTGTCGACAGCGATCCTGCTGTTCACCAAGACCAACTCCGGAGGCACCGACCACGTCTGGTTCTACGACGTGCAGGCCGACGGTTTCTCCCTCGACGACAAGCGCAACCCCATTGAATCGAACGACCTGCCAGACCTCCTGGAACGCTGGCTGAGCCTGACGAAGCCCGGCCACCATTCGGTCCCTGAGGAGCTCCGTGAGGAACGAGCGGAGCGTCACGAAGGGCCTAGCGAAGCCTCCGAACTCACCCGGGCTCGCACCGAGCAGAGCTTCTGCGTGCCCAAGGCCGAGATCGAGGCGCCGGGATACGACCTCTCTCTCAACCGCTACAAGGAGGTCGTGCACGAGGACGTGGGGCACCGGGCGCCCGCCGAGATCATTGCTGACCTGCAGCAACTGGAGGACGAGATCCGGCACGGCCTGGTCGAGCTGAAGGCGATGCTGGCGTGACGAGCTGGCCGATTGTTGACTTGGGTGAGGTGTGTGAGCTCAAGTATGGAAAGAGCCTCCCCGCCGGGCAGCGAGATGATGGCGAGTTCCCCGTCTATGGGTCTAACGGCATCGTTGGTTGGCACTCTGAGGCGC
>JAOATP010000144.1 GCA_030158185.1 Propionicimonas sp. | reverse complement strand
AGCAAGGGACTCATAATCCCTGGGTCGTGGGTTCGAGCCCCACCCGCCCCACCAGAGTTCCCTTATCAGGACCACAATTCTTACTCCGGTGTGACCGCGAATGTCACGGAATTCCTGAATGGTCAACTATCGTGCGATTACGAGCCATCAAGCGGAACGGCCAGGGTAGCTGTCGGCCGCGCAGCAGGCTTCTGTTGATGAGCCGGCGATGGCTGGACGCACGCTAAGGGCATGGCGGATGCGGCACACAGCCTGCCTTGCCTCAAACGGCCTAGTCATCGCGAGGCCGCCCCCTTGCTACTCAGGGACTTGGACTCATCATGCCGCGCCGCCGAACCCGCAGTCGAACCCTCACTGTCGCGTCAGTGCCATCGTGACGTTCCGGCGCAGCTGGCCGCACGGCGCAGAAGTACCGCTCACCACCGCCGCACGCGTTGGCGGTGGTCGCGCACGTTGTCGTCGTCGATCGAGGCGCGCCTGGTGCCCCGCACCTCGTCGACCTTCTGGTCCGTGCCGGTGATCGGCTTCGACTCGATCAGCGTCTCGCGTTCAAACGAGTGCGACTTGTCCGTGTTGCGGTAGTACTGGAACAGCCCCCAGTAGACGGCGACCGCACCGGCGGGGCCGAGCAGCAGGATCCACGGGGTGTCGCCGCTCGACGCGAGGGGAATGAGCAGCCCGATCAGCAGCGCCGTCATGACATCACCACGAGGAGCCACAGCGCGACGCCCTCCAGCACCGTGCCAACGGTCAGCGCCGCCAGGATCAGTCGTCCCTGGGAGACCGGGACGCTGCCCATGGTCTCGCCGGTTCTGCCGTTCACCGCGATGTAGTGCACCATCGCCCGGCCGTTCTCCTCGAAGTAGAAGGAGTAGAGCCAGACCGGCAGGTACATCGAGACCCAGCGCGTGCCGTGGACGGAGAGGTGCTCGGCCTCCCAGCGCACGCCCCGGTTGTACCTAGCCACCGACCCCTCGACCTGGGAGCGGGCGACGGACAGCAGCTGGTCCTCCAGGACGGGCTGCACCTGCGCCACGTCCTGGTCGCGGCGCTCGGAGGTGAAGCCAACGAGGTAGTTGGCATTCCACTGCACCGCGCTCTTGGTGTCGAACGGCAGGATCGTGTTGATCACGTTGTTCGTGTTGACGAAGGCGTTCATGTTCGCGCGCTCGGCCGAGGACTCGATGGTGAGGTCGTCGACGGTGAAGTCGACGTGCCGGCCCACCTGGTACACGTCGGCGTCGTAGTAGGTCTCGTCGTGGTCGCCGTTGCGCCGGGTGTAGCGCCTGGTCTCGACCTCTCCGAAGCCCTGCACATCGGCGCTGGCGTTGCCGTCGACAACCATGTAGGGCAGGTAGACCCCGACCACCTTCTCCGGGGCGAAGTCGCTGCGAAACCTCCGGTGGGCGAAAGGCCTGCGGGCGCCGGCGAAGTCGCGGATGTGCTGCACGGCCTGGTCACGGGTGATGCCGAAGGGCAGGACGGCATCGGGCACCGCGCCGTTGGGCACCTGCTCGTTGATGGTGAGGACGTGCCGACACCAGTGGCAGCGCGACGACATCGCCGCAGCCGTGTTCACCACGACCTCGGAGCCGCAACCGGCGCACTTCAGGGTGATGACTCCGGAGACCTCCGGGGAGATGTCGGTGGCTCCGGAGGCGACGACCGTGTCGGTGAGGTCCTGCAGCGATGCCTCACCGGACACCTTCGGCTCGATCATCGCCTCGGACCACTCGTAGCGGCAGAACAGGCAGACCAGCATGCCGGCCGAGACCCGCAGCTGGATGTCGGTCGAGCCGCACTTCGGGCACCGGTTGACGCCGTCGCGCAGGGCCTCGTTCGAGGTGTCGACGGTCTGCGGCCCGGGCGTGTCCGGGGGCTGGGCGGCGGCCGCCACCTCCGCGGGTGTCGCCTCGGAGTCGCTCATTCCCGCGTGCCTAGAGCCCCAGCGCCTTCGCCTTCGCGGCGTCGTAGTCGGCCTGGGTGATCAGCCCGGCGTCGAGCATCTCCTTGAACTTCGCCAGCCTCGCCACCGGATCCTCCGCCGTAGCCTGCGGGGCGGGCGCCGGCGCCTGCGGGGCGGGCTGCACTGGCTGCTGCAGGGCCCCGATACCGGTCGTGCCGGCCGCCATGCCCATGCCCACCAACCCGCCGGGGCCCTGGTTCTCGCCGGCGGCCTCGAAGCCGGCCGCCACCGAGGCCTGAAGGTTGGAGTTGCCGCGTCCGCCGGAGAGAGCGTCGGCGCGCTGCACGTTGCGAAGCAGCTCGCGGGTCATCTCGTCGTACTCGATCGAGATGATCGCCGTCGCCACGATCGTGAGGCCGCGCTCGGCGCGCCACTGGTAGTTCTCCTCGACCGCCGCGGAGAGGCTCCTCGCGAAGCCGTCGGAGTCCTGCTGGATCCTGGTGATCCGGCCCTTCGCGGGATCGTTGGTGTACATCGAGAAGGCGGGCGCGAGTGAGCCGACGACCTCGTTGAACAGTTGGGCCGCCGCGTCGTTCTCGATGTCGGTGAAGTCGAAGACACGTCCAGGTTCGAGGTAGGTCGCGGGGACGAACGACTTGATGAAGAGGATCGGGTCGACGATCTTCAGCGTGTAGCTGCCGCGGGTGATCGCGCCCACCTGGGCGTTCATGTAGGCGTCGTCCCAGTAGATCTCGGACTGGGTGCCGAAGCGGTTGTTGGGCAGTTCCTTGAGCGTGACGAAGTAGGCCCGCTGCTGGGTGCCGGGACGGCCGCCGAACTTGAACCTCTCCCAGGACGTGGCCACGGTCGAGCTCACGATGTCGTTGCCGGCGAAGATCGACTGGGAGTCCTGGGCCTCGGAGTTCCACTCGTAGGCGCCCGCCTGCGCGGCGAAGCCGGTGATGGCGCCGTCCTGCATCAGGACCAGGCCGTAGCCCTCGGGGACGAGGATGCGGCTGCCGTTGCTGATCACACCTTCAGAGCCGTGCGTGTTCGAGCCGCGCCCGGCGTTCTGCCCCTGCGGGACCGCCGCGAACAGCGCTGCCGTCGGGGCCAGACCGCCCGGGACGGTGTAGAAGTCCTTCCACTGATCGGCCAGCGTTCCGCCGAGTGCTCCGATCGCCGCCTGAATAAGTCCCATCAAAGGCTCCTTCGTGTGTGGGTTCCTCGTCTGCCGCCGCTGGCAGGTCCGGGTAGGGGCCGTCGCTCCCCGCACACGCTCACCCTACTGACCCTGACGGCGCGCGCGGTGAACGTCGGGCAAACCTTCGTGCCCGACAGGCAGGCGCAGTCGGATCCGCTCATCCGGCGGATCGTCGAACTGCCGGCCCGACACGCCCGGCGCCGAACCCGGATCGCGGGGCAATTCCAGCACTGAGCGGGCAAGTGCCAACCGGCTTCGAACCGCCCCAATCGTGGGCGCAGCCGGGAGGCGGGATGAGCTCCGACAACAGCAAGCATTATCACCAGGTGCTGCCTGCTCTACGTGGGCTGGCTGGCCGTGATCGCATTCCGGCCGGCCGTCGCCGG
>JAOATP010000143.1:11213-14840 GCA_030158185.1 Propionicimonas sp. | reverse complement strand
TCATCGAACTCCTGCAGGCATTGGGGGAAGCGGGCGCCCTCCAGTATTACCGGACGTGCCCAACGTGCCCGGCTGCCGCGCCGCCGGAGCGCCTCACGGTGGGCTGACCTGGCAGGGCTCGCGCCTTCTCGCCTCGGCTACAGCGCCAGCCGCATCAGCACCCGTGGGAAGCCGTTGAGCACGGAGTCGGTGTCGGCGACCTTGGCGAAGCCGGCCTTCTCGAAGAGTCCCCGCGTGCCGACGTAGGCCATGGTCAGGTCGACCTTGGCGCCCTTGTTGTCCACCGGATAGCCCTCGATCGCGGGAGCGCCATGGTCGCGGGCGAACGCGACGGCGCCTTCCAGCAGCCGGTGCGAGATGCCCTTGCCACGGTGTCCCGGCCGGACGCGCAGGCACCACACCGACCACACGTCCAGGTCGTCGACGTGCGGGATCGTCCGGCTGGTCGCGAACGTGGTGTCGGCGCGGGGATGCACGCCGGCCCAGCCGACCACCTGGTCACCGTCGTAGGCCAGCACCCCCGGCGGCGGCTCCTGGCGGCACAGCCCGCGCACCCGCTCTCCCCTGTCGGTTCCCGAGAGCGACTGGTTCTCCTTCGAGGGGATGCGGTAGCTCAGGCACCAGCACACGCTCGCGTCGACCCGCTTGGGGCCGACCATCGTCGCGACGTCGTCGAAGACGGACGCGGGGCGCACCTCGATCGTCATCAGCCGAGCCGCAACGTGAGGCCGCGCACCTGGTAGCCCTCGATCAGGTCGTCCCACGCCACGTCGGGCTCGGAGACGACCGTCGGCGTCCGGGCGAGCAGCCGGGTGAGCAGCACGTCGGACTCGAGGATCGCGAGCGGCTGGCCCGGGCACTTGTGGGCGCCGTCGCCGAAGGTCAGCACCGCTGCGTTCACCCCGGCGGGGAGCGGGCGCCCCGGGCAAAGGCTCAGCGGGTCGTCGCCGACAGCCTCGGCGTCGGCGTTCGCCGGACGGATGCAGACGTCGATCAGGTCGCCCGGCTCGAGGGTGACCGTCTGTTCGCCCTCCGTGACGTCGAAGGCCCCCCGGACCCGACGGTAGAGGTGGCCGACGACCGGCTCCAGCCGGATGATCTCGTTGAGGATCGCGAACCGCTCGGCCTGTCCCGCCACCAGGTAGCGCTCCCGCAGCGGCTGGTTGCCGAGCAGGTGCCAGGCGGCCATCGTGATGAACTCCCGCGTGGTCACCATGCCGGCGGTGCCATAGGTGACGCACTCGATCAGGATGTCGGCATTGGTGTAGCCCTCGGCGATCAGGTGGCTGATCACGTCCTGCCCCGGCACCTTGCGTCGGGCCCGGATGGCCGGCCGGACGTCGGCGACGTAGAAGCGCACCACCGGCACCAGACCGGCGAACGCCGCCTTCGCCCACTGCCGCGGGGTGCGGCCGAGGTCGGGCTTGGTGAGGTCGAAGGGCGGCTGGTTGAAGAAGGTCACGAGCCGCGCCGCCATGCGTCGCACCGGGGAGTTGGTCAGCCCCACCACGTCGGCGGTCACCTCGACGCTGTAGTGCAGTGCCAGCTCGTCGAGGGCGAACGTCCCCGCGGCAGCAGCCTCGTCGAGCAGGGCAGCAGCACACGACTCCATGTGGGCGGTGTACCGCTCCGCGACGACGGCGGGCGCGAAGAACCGTCCGACCTTGCTGCGCTGCTCGTCGTGCAGCGGCCCGTCGGAGATCAGGATCGGGTGGTGCTTCAGGTAACCCTTCGGGATCGCCTCCGCTGTGAAGCCGGCCTGGGTGGTGAGGTCACGGGCACGCAGCACCTGCCGTGCCCCGGCGACGGTGCGGACACGCAGGACGTGACCTTCGCGCTCAAGGCGCGGCCCGACGGGCTCGCCCGCCTTGGTCGCGCGGCGCTGCGACGTCTCCTGCTGCATCCCGGCCTCCCCCTGCGTTGCTGACGAAAGGCTACTGTCGCCCGCCAGCGAGTCCGGCGGCGTCAGGCCGGCAGCACGTAGAAATAGATGAGCAGGTAGTGCAGCAGGGCGCCGACGATCACCAGCAGGTGCCACAGTTCGTGGAACCCGAACACGCCCGGCCACGGGTTGGGCTTCTCGATGACGAAGATGACGAAGCCTGCGCTGTAGACGATGCCGCCTGCGGCCATCAGCACCAGCGCGCCCCAGGGCAGGTCAGCCGCAGCACCCAGCAGCAGGACCGTCATCCAGCCGATGGCGATGTACAGGGTGTTGGTGACGTACTTCGGCACGTCGCGCCAGACCGAACGCAGGACGATCCCGGCCGCGGCGATGACCCAGACCGCACCGAGGACGGCCCACCCGTAGACGTTCCGGAACAGCACGAGCACAAGCGGGGTCAGTGAGCCGGCGATCAACAGGAACACCGAGTCGTAGTCGAGGGTCCGCAGCACGGCGTTCACCCGAGGGGAGCCGTCGATCGCGTGGTGCAGCGCGCTGGACGCGAACAGCGCGACCAGGGACAACCCGTAGATGGCGAGGGCGACGATCTTCCACGGATCGCCCTGCGCGCTGGCCTGGGCGATGAGGATGCCCGCACCGGCGAGGGCGAAGCAGGCCGCGCCGAGGTGGGAGATCGCGTTGAAGCGTTCATCGGTGACATGGACGCTGCCGTCCCGGCTCCTCTGCAGTGTTTCCACCAAAGCGTCCTCCCGGTTCGCGGTAGTCGCGGGTGCCAGGAACGGCTGGTCGAGAGCGGCTGGCGCCAGTCTACCGAGCCGGAGCGGACTCGGCTGCGCCAGGCGGACGGCTCCGGAGGAGCAGGAACGAGGCAAGGGCGCCGAAAAGGGTGAGCATGATCCAGAGCGGGAGTTCCGCGCCGTCGCCGACACCTTCGGCGACCCCTTCGACACCTGCTGCAGCGAGCGACAAGGTGTAGACGGTCCCGCTGAGGCACATCGCAACGGCGACGAAGCTGCCGAAGGCCCGGCGGCGGATCAGTCCGGCAGCCCCGATCAGCATGGGCGGGACGATGAACACCAGGTCGATGGCGAACACCACCCCTGTCGGGTGCCCGGAGGCGACGATCGGGGCTGGCACAGCGCCCGAGAACAGGTAGCCCGCCGACAGCCCCGTCCACAGCAGGCCGAGCCCTGCGGCGACAACCAGCAGGTAGACGATCCCGACTCCTCGGGCCGCCCGCCCTGCCGCGCCCGTCGCCGCAGTGCTGAAGTGCAGGCGCGGGACGGCGGACAGCAGGGCGTACAGGGCGAGCCCCATGACGGCCACGTACAGCAGGAAGAAGGCGTTGAAGGCGGCGCCGAAGGTGTAGAAGAGGTAGCTGTAGAAGGCGAAGAAGAGCATCGCGATCCAGAGCACCCTGCCACGCGCGGAGCCGCGCGACTCCAGGACGAGCCCGACAACAAGCAAGGGAACCGCGACGACCAGCGTGACCACGTCCTGGCCGCGGAAGGTCGCAGCGACCAGCGGGTTGTCGCGATAGAGCCACGACGGGGCGACGGCACCCACAGCGGAGGCAACGGCCATCACCACGGCCGTGAGTCCTGTCAGCAGGTAGGAAGCTCTCAGGTGGGGACTCTCACGGACGCGCACCGCCCGAACGATCCTCACGGCGGTGCGCGCTGTCAAACCACCCCGCTTCCCCGAGTTGTCAGAACCTCAGG
>JAOATP010000143.1:6098-11203 GCA_030158185.1 Propionicimonas sp. | reverse complement strand
GCGGACAAGGGGTGGGTCAGTTGCTGCGGCGGATGCCCACCCAGGGGGTACGACAAGGAGCTGCCCGGCACGAACCACTTCAGCGTCTCCGCCGTGGACGCGCCGGACTGCCCGATCAGCAGCGGGGCGAACAGTCCGAGGAAGACGAGCGGCTGCACACTCAGCCGGCGGCGCGCTTCACGAGCACGGTGATGGCGTCGAGTTCTGCGCCCGAAAGGCTCGTCAGCGCCCACGAGGTGGGCCACATCGCGCCATCATCGAGGCGGGCTTCCTCACTGAACCCGAGGGTGGAGTACCTGGTCTTGAACTTGGTGGCGGCCTGGAAGAACACGACCACCTTGCCGTCCCTTGCGTAGGCCGGTTGGCCGTACCACATCCGCGGGGTGAGCTCGGGGGCGGCGTCCCGGATCAGTGCGTGCAGGCGCTCGGCCATCGCACGGTCGGGCTCAGGCAGCTCCCCGATCCGTGCCAGCACCTCGGGTTCGGGGTCCTTCCCGGCCTTCTTCCTCGACGCACGCACCTCTGCGGCGCGCTCCTTCATCGCAGCGCGCTCGTCAGCGGTGAAGTTCTCGGTTCCGGCCATCTCGGCTCCCTCGTGCTCGATCGGGTGTGCACCACAGGCTACGGACGGCGGCGCAGAAGTGCTTCTCGATTCCTGCTCGATCAGGGCGGGACGGGCTGACTACTCCGGCTCCGGGGTCTCTCCGTTGGCGACCTCCTCGACCCAGTCGATCGCAGCGTCAGACAGGTAGACGCCTTCCGGTCCCACCTCTCCCACCCAGGAGGCGTCCTTCGCGACCGTGCCGCCGGCGGCAACGATGTCGTCCACCACCTCGACGGGCACCGCGTCCCCGTTGTTGTCGATCAGCCACTCCCGGGACGCCGGTTGCAGGTTCGGCCACCACGTTTCGATGCTCATCCCTCATTGTCACGCCGGGGGGAGCGCCGGCAACAGGGGCTACTGGCGTCCGCGACGGAAGCGGCGCTTCAGCCGCAGGTCGGTGGGCAGCGGGGGTGCTGCGAGCCGCTGCGTCGCGCCGCGGTAGCCGGCCACCCGTCCGAAGCGGTCATCGGGAGCGTCGTTCCACTCCTTGCGCAGGGCGACGATGTCCTCGTGGCTACGGCCGATGAAGTTCCACCACATCACGACCCCCTCGTCGAACGGCTCGCCGCCGAGCAGCATGACCCGGGCGGGGGCGTCGGTCGGGTTGGTGAGCCGCAGGTGGTCCAGCCCGGCGTCACGTACGCCGAGGACGCTGCGGTCGAGCCGGACGCCGTCGAAGTCGACATCCCCGGTGTCGACGAGCACGCCGTGTTCGAACGCAGGGTTGACCGCCAGCTCCCAGGTGGCGCCGGGATCGAGGACGATCTCCGCCCCCAGCAGCGGGGTCTCGGTGTGCACCGGCGAGGTGGCGTCGTCGAGGCTGCCGATCAGGACGCGGGCGCGGGCACCGTCCACGTCCAGCTGGTCGGGGGTGTGGTGCTGGAACTCGCGCACCAGGTCCTTGCTCGCGTCGGGCAGCACCACCCAGAGCTGCACGCCGTGCAGCAGGTCACGAACCGGGGTGGACACCTCGGAGTGGGCGATCCCGTGGCCGGAGGTCATCAGGTTCACCTCTCCGGGGCGGACCATCGCGTGCACCCCGCCGGAGTCGCGGTGCTCGATCTCGCCCTCGAAGAGCCAGCTCACGGTCTGCAGGCCGGTGTGCGGGTGCGGCGGGACGTCCATGCAGATGCCCTGCTCGGGCCCGTAGTGGTCCACGAAGCACCAGGCGCCGACGAAGGACCGCCGCAGCGACGGCAGCGTCCGCCGCACCTTCAGCGCGTCCTCCCCGCCGAGCTGGACATCCTTGGGCTCGATCAGCAGGACGTGTTCGGGATCGTGCCCGGAAGTGATCCCGCAGTCGAGGACCTCTGACCTGGCTTCGGTGTTGCTCATCGTGCCTCCTCGGGTTGCTGCCAGCCTAGGTCGGGGCGCGATGCGACCGTCCCGAGCTAGCTGTTGCGGGCGACGGTGGTGATCACGCCAGCACCCAGCGACGAGCGATGCCAACAACGGCCTCGAGCTTGGCCTCGACGTCGGCGGAGTCGGCGAAGGCGACAACGGCCCGGTCGGGTGTCTGCCATTCCATGAGGCCCGTGGGATCGGCGAACGCGAAGCTGTCGACGTCGCTGCGGACGGACGGACCCCGGTGGAAGATCAGCTGGAGGAGATCGCCGGGCCGAAGCCGGAAGGTGATCCGGTCCACACCCTCATGGATGAAGCTCGGAGCGTTCCACTTCACGTGTTCTGTGAGGCCGGGCACCCGTGCGAGCAGCGTTGCGCGAAGCAATCGCACGCCCCTGTCATGTGGGTGCTTGAGCGCGTCGAGGAAGGAATCCACCTTCTGTTGTGACTCGGTCACGCAGCCTCCCGTATTCCCGCAAGCCTAACCGGACGTGGTCTCCGCAGCTCACCGTCCACCCGTGGTCGACCCAGCGGCGGGTGGTCGACTTGACTCAGGTGCCCACGGGCCTTGAAGGATGTGGGCATGACAGGGAGAGGCGTGGCGTCCGCAGGCAACGACGCCGTGTCCTACGCGAATGAGCACTGCAGGTATGCCGAGCTCTCCAGGCCGGATCGGCATGCCCTGAGGGATGTCCTGCGGATGGCATTCCCGATCGGCAAGTCCTCGCACAAGCTGTGGAGCGACTTCCGCGAGACGACGGCTTTCGTGCGGAGGATCACCCGGCCCACAGAAGGTGATCCCCCCGAAGGGATCGTCGGCGGTGCGATTGTCATGAGCTACCCCGAGGACCAGTACGACTACCTGGCCTACATCGCGATTCATCCCGAGTACCGCTACCAGCACCGGCTGTTCCGGCGGAGCCTCGAGCCGCACCACGGTACGGAGTTGCTGCGCTACGTGTATGACGAGATGCGCAGTCGCGTCGGCGTCTCCAGGTTGCAGCGACGCCTGATCATCGAACCGGCCGGGGACGCCGCGCTGAGGTTCTACCTGCGGGCCATGCCGACGAACGAGTACCCGCTGAAATTCCACGAAGAAGACCGGGTCATCTCGGTCAGCTACGACGGCCTGGCGCTGTAGGGCGGGCGATCCCGTCGACCACCTGGGCGACGGGCGCCGTGGCGTCCATCGCCACCCCCGGAGTGGGCGGCTCGGGGTGGATGCTCCGGTTGTCGACGCGGCGGTTGCGCCCGTTGAACCGGGAAAGCGCGTAGCCCCTGGGGAGCACCTTGAGCACAGCGAGCGTCGCGTACATCAGGCTGTTGAGCGCGACGAAGGTCGCAAGGATCCCGAAGGCGTCGGTGTGGAGGATCCATTCCGGCAGCAGTCCCACGGCGGGCACGATCGCAGCGAAAGGCATCATCGGTGGCTCCCTGCGGTGACGGCCTCATCGACGGACGCCGTCGGCACGCGCGTCAGGTGCGTCCAGCCGGCCCGCTTGCCGAACAGGATGTCCGTGACGCCCTTCAGGTAGACGACGTTGAGGAACGCTGCGTAGATGAGCTCGGGGAACACCGCGGCAGCGAGCAGGCGCGCCGGCCAGCCGCCGGCCCACACCGTGACGACCCGTTCGACGGCGAACAGCAGGCCCAGCCACATCCAGAACGGGAACCACACCCAGGAGCTCACGGCCAGAACGGTGAGCACGATGATCGCGACGTAGCCGGTCAGCGCGATGACCCCGTAACCGATTCCGAGCTGTTGGGCCCAGTAACGGAAGGTGCTGGGTGTCAGACCGTAGGCCCCCAGGTTCTCCAGCGCACCACGCTGCCATCGCAGCCGCTGGTTCCACAGGGTGCGCCAGGTGGGCATCAGCTCGGTGACGACGGTGCACTGGCTGGGCGAGATCATCAAGGCACCGAGGGACTTCAGGGCGATGGTGAGCTCGTTGTCCTCGGTCAGTGCCGCGGTGTCGTACACGTCCCCGGGGATCCCGGGAAGCACCGAGCCCCGGCTCTCCGCGACGGTGCGCAGTGCTGCGGGCCGGAAGATCGACGACGTCCCGGTGAGCACGAAGACCCGACCCTCCCTGCGCCGGATGTCGCGGCTGTACCGGCGGTACTCGTTGCGCTGGAACTCGCGGAGCATCCCTGCGCCGTCCTCGCCGTAGAACAGGCCTCCGATCGCCATCAGGGCACGGTCGGCGGTGAAGCGCGCAACGGCAGCCTCGATGAACCCGTCGTCAAGGATGGTGTCCGCGTCGACGATCATCACGGTGTCGTTGTCACCCTGGCCGGGGAGCAGGCGCCGCAGTGCCTGGTTGAGGGCCCCAGCCTTCTTGTGCGTGTTGCCCTCCGACTCGATCACGTCGACCCCGGCACTGCGCGCGACCGCGACGGTGGAGTCGGTGCAGTTGTCCGCGACGACGATGATGCGCGCGGGTGGGGGCTTCTGCCCCTGGAGCGACGTGATGGTCTGGTGAAGGGTCGCCTCCTCGTTGTGGGCCGGGATCAGGACGGTGACGGTGACCGGGCCGGCGAAGACGCCGGCGGTTCTCGCCATCACGAGCTTCGGCGCCAACGGGGCCGCGCCGGGGTCGACCGAACGCCGGGAGCGATTGGAGATCCGCAGTTCGAGCAGCGCAACCCCCGCCGCCAGCAGGGCGGCCAGCGCCACGGCGGCGACGGCGACCCGGGTGGAGGGAGCCTCCGTGGCATACAGGACGTTCCAGAGTCCGAGGAGGACGCCTTCCTTCGGCGCGAAGGTCACCTGCGGTCCGATGAGGCTCGCAGCAGCCAGCAGGAGGGCGGCGGCGACAATGGCCAGACCGAAGACGATCAGGCCGATCACGCGTGCGAATCTTCCCGCGCCGGTCCGGTGGCGCCGCGCTTCCCGCTCGGACTCGTCAGAAGTGATGGCGGTCACCTCGATACCCCTACTCTCCCGAAAGGGAGGATGTGAAGCTGGGAGCTCGTCCGGTGCGGCACCCTCGCGAAGGACGTCGGTGAACGGGCGGCGTCGCCCAGCCACGGGGGAATCGAATCCCTTGTCACCTGCGGGATGACGTGTGGTTATTGTCCGTAATCGCTGGGGTTTGCTTGCCTCAAGGCTACCTCAGCTCCGCGTAATTCCTTGTCACCCGGATGGGTGGCCGCC
>JAOATP010000143.1:0-5998 GCA_030158185.1 Propionicimonas sp. | reverse complement strand
TAGAAGAAGTTGACGAGCACGATTCCCGTCCACACCACCAGCAGACCGGGAAGCCCCGCCGTGCCGCTGCTGATCGCCGTCAGCGGGATGCCGAGGGCGACCGAGACCAGTGCCAGCACGAAGACCGTCCGGTCCTGCGCGGGGTGGGGCGCCTGTGGCAGCGGAGCCGGCACGGAAGCCTGCGGCAGCGGGGCGAGGCCGTGGCCGGCAGCAGGGACATCGATCGTCGGTGGCTGGGCCCACAACTCGTCGTTGGTCGGCTCACGCTGATCGGCTGTGCTCATGCGACCAGCCTAGGGCTCGTCCCGCCGCACGTCATGGGCACGAACGAGGGTCAGCTCCCGCCGCGGACGGCTGCGCCCTTCGCCAGCGCGCTGTCCCGCAGCGATGCCTGGAAGGCGACCATCTTCGCCGACAGTGCGGGGTCGGACGCGGCGAGGATGCGCACGGCAAGGAGCCCGGCGTTGCGGGCATTACCGATCGCGACGGTGGCCACCGGCACTCCCGCCGGCATCTGCACGATCGAGAGCAGGGAGTCCATCCCGTCCAGGTACTTCAGGGGGACGGGGACGCCGACCACCGGGAGCGGCGTGAGCGCCGCGAGCATCCCCGGCAGGTGGGCAGCTCCCCCGGCGCCGGCGATGATCACCTTCAGCCCGCGGGTGTGGGCGTTGCGGCCGTAGGCCACCATGTCCTCCGGCATGCGGTGCGCGGAGACCACGTCTGCCTCGTAGACGACTCCGAACTCGGCGCACGCCTCGGCCGCCGCCGCCATCACCGGCCAGTCCGAATCCGAACCCATCACGATCCCGACCAGGGGCTGCTCACTCATCGGTGTCTCCCATCAGCTGCCTGGCTGCCCGCCAGGCTCGTTCGGTGGTCTGTTCGAGGTCGTCGCCGACAGCAGTGACGTGGCCGACCTTGCGACCGGGCACCACGTCCTTGCCGTACAGCTGCACCCTGATCCCGCGGTCGGCTGCGAAGACGCCGTCCAGGCCCGCCAGCAGGTCCGCGCGGGTCCCTCCGAGCACGTTCACCATCACGGCAACCGGGGCGGTGAGCGCCGTCGAACCGAGCGGCAGGTCGGCGACGGCGCGGAGGTGGTTCTCGAACTGGCTCGTCACCGCGCCGTCGATGCTCCAGTGCCCGGTGTTGTGCGGACGCATCGCGAGCTCGTTCACCACGACCGACCCGTCGGCGGCCTGCATCAGCTCGACGGCGAGGATCCCGACAACGTCCAGCTCCTTGGCGATACGCAGACCCATCGCCTGCAGGTCACGCAC
Source organism: Propionicimonas sp. (assembly GCA_030158185.1). GTDB lineage: Bacteria > Actinomycetota > Actinomycetes > Propionibacteriales > Propionibacteriaceae > Propionicimonas. Next base: position 4,715 of record JAOATP010000143.1, on the reverse strand, counting down.
CTGGTCGGGGCGCAGGCCGGGTGCCGGCGTGGTCGTGGCCGTGCAGATGCCGTCGGTCTGGACGGTTTCGCTCACCGGGTAGACCACAGCCTGCCCGCCGGGACGGCGCGCCACCAGCACGCTGAGCTCGCGGGCGAAGTCGATGAACTCCTCTGCGATCACGACGGCGTCGGGACGCAGCCCTGCGAACGGCACGCCGGCATCGTCGGGCCCGTCGAGTTTCCAGACGCCCTTCCCGTCGTAGCCCCCGCGGGACGTCTTCGCGATCATCGGCCACCCGTTGCGCTGCCCGAAGGCCACCAGAGCCGCCTCGTCCGCCACCACCTCGTTGGCCGGGCAAGGGACGCCCATCGCCCCAAGCCGGGATCGCATCACGGCCTTGTCCTGGGCGTGCACCAGCGCTTCCGGCCCGGGACGGACGGCGATCCCCGCGTCCTCGAGGTCGTGCAGGATCTGCGTGGGGACGTGCTCGTGGTCGAAGGTGATGACGTCGCAGCCGGCGGCGAAGCCGGCGACCGTCGCGGGATCGGTGTAGTCGCCGACGGCGACCTCGCGGACCACCTGCGCAGCGGACACGTCCGGACCCTCTGCCAACAGCCGCAGCCGCAGTCCGAGGCCGATGGAGGCCGCGTGCATCATGCGGGCGAGCTGGCCGCCACCGATGACGCCGACGGTCGCTGCGGGAGTCCTCACCCGAGGGAGTTTATGGGAACGAACCCTGCCCCGCGGATCGGGTGGGTCTGCCAAGATGACCCCATGACTGCGCATATCGTCGCGATGGGTGGCGGCGGCTTCTCGATGTCGCCCTTCGGCGCCCCCACGAACCTCGACCGCTACCTGGTCGAACTCACCGGCAAGTCCTCCCCGCTGGTGTGCTTCGCGCCCACGGCGTCCGCAGACGACCCGCAGTACATCAACAAGTTCCTGCTCGCCTACGGCACCCTCGGCGTCCGCACGATGGTGCTGACCCTGTGGGAGGGCGGCTCCGCGGGCTCGGTTGCCCGGCTCGCCGATGCCGACCTGCTGGTCGTCGGCGGCGGCCACACCGTCAACCTGATGGCGTTGTGGCAGGCGCACGGCGTCGACCGGGCCATCAGGGCCCGCCACGCCTCCGGTGACGTCGTGCTGGCCGGTGTGTCCGCGGGCGGCTCGTGCTGGTACGAAGGCTGCATCACCGACTCGTTCGGCGACTTCCGGCCCTGGCGCGGTGGCCTGGGCCTGCTGCCCGGCAGTTTCTGCCCGCACTTCGACGGCGAGGCCGAGCGTGCCCCGGCGTACACCGACGCTGTCGCCGAGGGGAACCTCTCCGGCGGCTACGGAGCCGACGACGGCGCGGGCGTGCACTACGTGGACGGGGTCCCGACCAACTTCATCGCCGAGACCTCCGGTCAGCGCGTGTACCGGGTGATGCCGTCCGACCTGCCGACGGCCAGCGGCGTGCTCGTCGAGCCGCAGCAGATGACGGTCCTCTGACCCGAGCCGCCGGCGGTCAGCGGAAGATCAGGCCACGCTGGACGATGAAGTTGACCGTTGTTGCGACGCCCTGGGCGATCACGAATCCGACAACCTGGGCAACCGTCTGGCTTCCCGAGAGGCCGAGCAGCCAGGGGAAGAGCACGGCGAACAGCCCCACCTGCAGGACGAAGGTGAGCCCGTAGAGCAGGACGACAGCAGCGAACTTGCGCTTTGACCCGTCGGACTGGAACGTCCAGCGCCGGTTGATCAGGTACGCGGTGGTGGTGCCTGCGATGAACGAGATCGCCTTCGCGCTGGTGTGGTCGAGGCCGACGAGGTTCATCAGCACGACCAGCAGGCCGAAGTCCACGACGGCAGACAGCACCCCGGTGATGACGAACCGGATCAGCTGGGTGTGCAACCCCAGCCGTGCGTCGGCCTCGGTCGGTTCGGAGCTCACTCGTCCTTCACCTTGGGGACGGCGGGAGGCGTCTCCCCTCCGAACAGCAGTTCGGTCATCATCACGTGCACGCGCTCGACGTCGGGAATGTCATTGAGGGTCACCGGCTCGTCCGCCGCGGTGGTGAGCGCCAACGTCCCGCAGCCGAAGATGCGGTCGCTGAGGTCGCGGCTGTAGGCCACGTTGACGATGCGGGTGAGCGGCAGGTCGTGCCCGCTCTTGTTGATGATGCCGCGACGGGTGATGATCCGCCGGTTCGTGAAGGTGTAGGTGGTGGTCGCCCAGCGCAGGAACGGCACAAGCACCCAGAGGATGAGCGCCAGCACCCCGACGGCGAGGATCACCCAGTTCGCCCACGGCTGCACGTTGGTCGGCATCGCGAACGACATCCCGATCGCAATGGCGACCAGCACCAGCACGACGGCCGGCATGAACAGCTCCTTGACGTGGGTGCGCAGACTCAGCACCTCGACTTCGCCGGCACCCAGCAATTCCGGTGGCAATCCCATGCCGTCATGTTCCCACACACGCTCAGCGCAGGTGTGCGACGTCCCCTGCTGCGAACGCGCGCTGCGCACCGTCCACCTGCACGAGCAGGCAGCCGTTCGCGTCCACGCCGGTCGCCTCCCCCACCACGGAATCGGTCGCCGACAGCTGCACCCGGACGGTGCGTCCCACCGACGAGCACCGGGCGGCGTAGTCGACCCGCAGGTCGGAACCGCCCAGCCAGCGCGAGTACCACTCCCCCAACGCCTCGAGGATGGCTGCGGCGACCTCTCCCGGTTCGACCTGCGCACCGGCGAGCGCCAGCGACGTCGCGGTCGGAACGGGCAGCTGGTCGGTCGCGAGGGTTGTGTTCACGCCCATCCCGATGATCGCAGCGGCACCTGCGTTCCCGTCCACGCGCTCGGCGAGGATGCCGCACACCTTCCGGCCTTCGATCAGCACGTCGTTGGGCCACTTCAGGTCCGCGCGGACGCCGGTGGCTGCCCGGATCCCGTCGGCGACGGCGAGCCCTGTGAGCAGCGGCAACCACAGCCAGCGGGACGTCGGTACGTCGGGCGGCGGCCGCAGCAGCGCGGAGATGGCGAGGGAGGTTCCGGGCGGGGCCTCCCACACGCGGGTGAACCGCCCGCGTCCGGTGCTCTGGTGGTCGGAGACCAGCACCCGTCCCGATGCGGCACCGTCCCGTGCAGCCGAAGCCAGGTCGGCATTGGTCGAGCCGGTGGTCGCGACGGTGCTGACCTGCGTCCACACCGAGCCGGGACGGACGAGACGCGCGCGCAGCCAGACCTCGTCGACCTCGGGATTCACGCCAGAACTCTATGACCTGAGCCGAACACCACCTATATGGTCTGCACATGGACCTCGACATCCACACAACACGTGGCAAGATCGCCCAGCTCGCCGCCCGGATGGAACAGGCGAAGAACCCCTCACCCATTGCCTCGGTGGAGAAGGTGCATGCGCAGGGCAAGATGACCGCCCGCGAGCGCATCCTCAGCCTGCTGGACGAGGGCAGCTTCACGGAGCTGGACGAGTTCTCCCGGCACCGCTCGCAGGCCTTCGGCATGGAAGAGAAGCGTCCCTACACCGACGGCGTGATCACCGGCGTCGGCTCCATCCACGGCCGTCCGGTGTGTGTCTTCAGCCAGGACGTGACCATCTTCGGCGGTGCGCTCGGTGAGGTCTACGGGGAGAAGATCGTCAAGATCATCGACTTCGCCATCAAGACCGGGTGCCCGATCATCGGCATCAACGAGGGCGGCGGTGCGCGCATCCAGGAGGGTGTGGCCTCCCTCGACCTGTACTCCCAGATCTTCCGGCGCAATGTCCTCGCTTCGGGCGTCATCCCGCAGATCTCGCTGATCATGGGCGCAGCCGCCGGCGGGCACGTGTACTCCCCCGCGCTCACCGACTTCGTCATCATGGTCGACCAGACCTCGCAGATGTTCATCACCGGCCCCGCGGTCATCAAGGCCGTCACCGGTGAGGACGTCACGATGGAGGAGCTCGGCGGCGGACGCACCCACTCCACCAAGTCGGGCAACTCCCACTACCTGGCTGCGGACGAGACCGACGCCATCGAGTACGTGCGGCAGCTGATCACCTACCTGCCGCAGAACAACCTGGAGGACCCGCCCGTCTTCGACGAGGAGGAGGCCGACCTCACCATCACCGAGCACGACCTGGTGCTGGACACCCTCATTCCCGACTCGCCGAACCAGCCCTACGACATGCACGAGGTGATCAAGCGCATCCTCGACGATGACGAGTTCCTCGAGGTGCACAGCCTGTACGCCCAGAACATCATCTGCGGTTTCGGCCGGGTCGAGGGCCGCTCGATCGGTGTCATCGCCAACCAGCCGATGGTGTTCGCCGGCTGCCTCGACATCAAGGCGTCCGAGAAGGCGGCCCGCTTCGTCCGCACCTGTGACGCGTTCAACATCCCCATCCTCACCTTCGAGGACGTGCCCGGCTTCCTGCCCGGCACCGACCAGGAGTGGGACGGCATCATCCGGCGCGGCGCGAAGCTGATCTACGCCTACGCCGAGGCCACCGTCCCGCTGGTGACGGTGATCACCCGCAAGGCGTACGGCGGCGCGTACTGCGTGATGGGCTCGAAGCCGCTGGGCGCGGACGTCAACCTCGCGTGGCCGACGGCACAGATCGCCGTGATGGGCGCGGAGGGTGCCGTGAACATCCTGTACAAGCGGGAACTCGCGGACGCAGACGACCCGGCCGCACGCCGCACGGAACTCATCGACGAGTACAACGACGAGCTCGCCAACCCGTACGT
>JAOATP010000142.1 GCA_030158185.1 Propionicimonas sp. | reverse complement strand
CGCACGGGCGCTGAACGGCTCGATCCCGGACTGGAACAGGTTCAAGGCGCCGATGGTCTGGTCACGCAACCGCATCGGCACGGCGTAGGCGGTGTTGATTCCGGCGGCGATTGCTGCGCCGGCGAACCGGGGCCAGCGCTGGGTGTGCCGCGACAGGTCGACCCCTTCAACCGGGGTGCCGGTACGGAAGGCCTCGAGACAGGGGCCGTCGTTGTTCTGCAGCTCCAGCAGCTCGAGCATCCGGGTTTCCTCGTTGGTCGATGCGAAGACCCTCAGCGCCTGCCGCTGGTCGGCGAGCATGATGCTGGCCGACGACACTCCGATCACCTCGACGCAGGCACCCACCAGCCGGTCGGCCATACTCACCAGGTCGAAGCCGGAGGTTGTGGTGTCTGCCAGTTCGATCAAGGTCGCGAACAGGACCTCGTCATTCGTCGATGTCATTGCTTCGCGCCTCCTTCCATACTCAAGAATGCCTTCAGTTCCGGCTCGGCGGACGTGGGTCATCCAGGTCGGGATAAAACTGGTCGGGCTGGAAACGCAGGGTGCGCCCCACCACGGACCGTGACACCTCTTCGAGGGTCAGGCCTGCGCCGAACGCGTGCGCGCACAGGCGCGCCATCGCTTCGGCGATCGTGCTCTCGAGCTGCACCATGACCATCCCCGCCGCCTGCGAGGTGACCGCCAGGGGCGGATCGAGTGCGGCTTCCAGGACACTGCCCCATTCGCCCGAGCCGGCGTCGGCAACCAGAAGCGCGACGCTCAGGTCGTCGCACACCGCCAGCTCCTGACTGAGTTGCGCGGCGTCGAGGCTCGCGGGTTCGGTGCCGTGAAGCGTGAGCACGCCCAGGCGGACTGCCCCGATCTGGAGGGGAAAGGCGCAGACGGACCTCACCCCGAGCTCCACGGCGGCCCGGTCGAAGGTCACCCAGCCGTGCCGCCAGTTCTGCAGCAGGTCCGGCACGAGCACCGGGCCGCCCTCGATGACTGCATCGATTCCCGGGCCCTCACCCAGGACGAGCTGGAGGTCGTCCAGCCGTCGGGCGCGCTTGCCTGAGGACCACACCAACCCCCGCGGACGGTGATTGACGACGCGGGATGCGCAGATCGAGGTGAGCCCTGCGGGTTCGGCGACAGAGAGTGCCGCGCGACACAATTGCTCGAGGCGCACCCCCGGCCAGTCGGCATCCGGAACACGCATCGATCCACACCCCCTCCGGACGGAGCCGTCGCAGCACGCGGAGTCGGGGCGTGACACAGGCAGGAGCGAAGAGAGCCTCACCGGCCGAACTCGCTCTGGTTTCACACTAGCCCCGCACCTGTCAGCCTCCGGGAATCCCTGTAGATCGTCCACCGGTCGTCGCATGAGGGGTAGGGACCCCGTGGAGGGCGGGGTTCCCCACGGGCCCCCTGGGTCGGACTAGTGGCCAGATCGATTCGGGGATGAGCTGGTCGAGCGTGTGCAGCACGTAGTCGGGCTGTTCGGCCTCGTCGAGGGCGTCACTCTCTGCCAGCGTGCTGTCCCCGGTGAGGACGAGGGCTGTGCTCATTCCGGCCAGGCGCCCCATGGACACGTCCGTGTGCAGCCTGTCGCCCACCATGATCACGTCGGCCGGGGCGATGTCCAGCCCGTGAAGGGCTTCCCTGGCCATGATCGGGTCGGGCTTTCCGAAGTTCACCGAGCACTTCACACCGGTGCACGCCTCGATGGCTGCGACGATGGCAGCACAGTCGGGCTCCCCGCGTCCTCCCGGGAACGGGCAGTAACGGTCGGGGTTGGTCTGCACGAGGATGCCGCGCTTGTGGTGCCACAGGGTGTCGAAAGCGATCTGCAGCTTGCGGTAGTCGAAGCCGCGGTCGTACGAGGCGATCACGATGTCGATCTCGCTGGGGTCCTCGCTGAGGCGGAACCCGGCCTCGGTCAGCGCCCGGATCAGCGGTTCCTCCGCGATCGGGAACAGGACGGCGTCCGGTGCGTTGTCGGTCAGCCAGTTCACCGTCGACACCACGGTGTTGACGATGTCCTCCAGCGGCGTCGGCAGGCCGAGCTGGTCGAGCTTCGCCTTGTACTGGGCGGGGTCCCTTGTCGGGTTGTTCGACAGGTACCGGATGGTGGCCCCACGTTCGCGGAGCAGGCCGATGACCTCGGCGACGCCGGGCAGCAGGTGCTCCCCGAGGTAGATGGTGCCGTCCATGTCGAAGATGTAGCCGGCGTAGAGCCGGTCGGGCCTCGCGAGCTCTGTCACGTCCACAACCCTCCCGGTGCGAAGACCTCGTCGACCAGGTCGGGGAACCAGCCGGCCTCACGCGCCAGGTCGAGGACGGTGTAGCGCGACCGGTAGTACATGGCCCTTGGGAAGGTGGCGCGCACGTCTTCTGCGCTCAGCCCGATGTCGGCGGGGACGGCCGGTGCGCCTGCGGCCCTGAGCATCTCCTGCAGCGTGCGGGCCGGCAGAACCTGCGCGACAACACGGGGACGTAGCCCTGCCCAGCCGGCGACGAACGTGTGCAGCCGCCTCCTCAGGCCGTCACTGTCGACGTACTTCACCCGGGTTTCCGTGACGGCGTGGTCGGCGAGGGCACCGGTGAAGCGTCGGCGGATGTCGGCCTCCACTTCGTCCCATGGGGCCCAGGCCGCGACGGCGGCCTCGATGTCGAGGGACGCGAGGTCGCGGGCGAGGAACCGCTCGTAGAAGGCGCTCATGGCCAGGGTGCCGATGGCCACCTTGTGCCCGTGCGACAAGGGCGGATCCCCGTCCACACCGAGGTGGTCGAGCTCCCACAGGTGGGCGAAGTAGTGCTCTGCGCCCGAGGCGGGACGGGTGCCGCGGTAGACCTGCATCGCAAGACCGGAGAGGACGAGCCCGGAGACAAGGCCCTCATAGGCGTCCGGGTCACCGGCGGCGAGCGCCTCCGGCTGCGAGAGCGCCTCGGCCACACCGCTCTGCACGAGGTTCCAGGCCAGCGGATCGATGGGATCGATGCCCACGGCGTCGGCGAGGATCCAGTCGGCCCCGGCCGGGATCTTGGCCGACAGGTCGCCGTAGCCGGAGGCGACCATGGTTGGTGGAGCCGCGGCAGCCACGTCGAGGTCGATGATCACGACGGCAGGAGCTGGGCACGGCATGGTCACCTTGACACCGGCGGAGCTCATGGGTGCGCCGAAGCCAGAGTAGCCGTCCATCGACGCGGCCGTGCCCACCACGGCATACGGCAGGCCCAGCTCGCCCGCGGCGAGCTTCACCAGGTCGTTGATCGTGCCCGAACCCACCGCGACGCCGAGGGCCCCGGTCTCGCGGAGGCGTTCGCGGATGGTCGCGCTGTTCTCGAGGGCCGCATATAGGACGGGGTGCCCGGGGAAGACCAGCGGTTCGACCACCGGCACCCCGCTCGCGATGAGGGACGCCCGCACAGCCTCACCGGCAGCGGTCCAGGTGCGCTCGTCTGCAACGACAAGGGCCGGTCTCCCGTCGGCGAGCAGGGCGTCATGGAGGATCGCGCCGGAGCGGGCGATGGCACCCCTGGAGACCTCGACGAC
>JAOATP010000141.1 GCA_030158185.1 Propionicimonas sp. | reverse complement strand
ACTGCTACCGCTACGACCGCTACCTCTTCGACATCACGGTCTACGCCAGCTGAGCACTGATTCGTGCTGTCGAGGAGCGCACCACCAAACGGGGTGCAATCACCACAGACAGAGGCGCGATGCTCGGCTCCGCCAAGCGACGCAACAGTGCCCTCCCAGTGGCAAGGCCCACCTCATCATTGCGGCTATCGACGGTCGTGAGGTCGAGAAACCGAGCTCGAGCCAGCAACGAATCGTCATACCCCACCAGCGATGCATGATCAGGGACCCTTCGGCCGGCTTCCTTGAGGGCCGCGCGAGCGCCGAGCGCCATGGTGTCGTTTGCTGCGAAGACAGCGGTCACTTCCGGATAGGCGTCCAGGAGCTGGATCGTGCCGGCATAGCCACCCTCCTCGTTGGTCTCCTGGTCTCCTCCGGCGATGCGTGGCGAATCACCCAGGTCCGCCATCCCGTCGACATAGGCTGCGAGGCGCCGGCGAGCCGATCCGCCCCGTCCAGTCACGTGCCCGATGCGGAGGTGCCCGAGTTCGGAGAGATGGCCCAGGACGAGTCTGACCCCAGCCGCCTCGTCGCTGGCGATGTGGTCCGCGCCGGACACGTCATGGTCGCGACCGCCCACGACCACCGTAGGGATTCCGAGGTCGGCGTGGTTTGACGCCAATTCGCCGGCCACGACCAGTGCGTCTACGCGGCTCCCCAGAAAGCCTTCGAGCGCCTCGTCAGCACTGGACGTCCGGCGCTCGGCCACTGTCAGCAGGTACCCGGCCGGTTCCACCACCTCGCGAATCCCGCTCAGGAGGTCGACGAACCAGGGGTTGCGATAGTCGTCAATCAGCACGCCCATCGTTCGTGTACGTGCCGCGGCGAGGGCTGTCGCCGCCCGGCTGGGTCGGTAGCCGAGCCGTTCGATCGCCGCCAGAACCGCGTCCCGTTTGGGCGCGCTGACCATGTCGGAGTCGTTCAGCACCAACGAAACCAGAGACTTCGAAACACCCGCCTCAGCGGCGACGTCGTAGATAGTCGGCCGCGACGTCGGGTAACTGGCCACGAGACTCCTCCGGACTATTGACAGGACATTTCACGATGTTATCCTAGCTCTACTTGGAGCGCTCCAAGTAGAGTCAAGGAGGACTGATGAGTCTTGGAATTGCGGTCATCGGTGCCGGAATGGCCGGCAAGGCCCACGCCGCCGCCTATCGCGCCGCCGCAGCAATGTACGCCCCGACCCTGCCGGAACTGCGCTACGTGTCGATCGCCGACGTGAACGCTGATCTCGCGGCAGCCACCGCCACCCGCTTCGGATACGAGCGCAGTGACACGAGCTGGCAGGCGATCGCTGCAGCAGAAGACATTGACGTGGTCAGCGTCGTCATCGCCAACAGCCTGCACCGCGAGGTCGTCGAGGGCCTGTTGGCGGCCGGCAAGCACGTGCTGTGCGAGAAGCCGCTCAGCGACACCATGTCAGATGCCCGCATGATGGCTGACGCCGCGGCAGTCGCGACCTCGGTCGCCCGAATCGGGCTCACCTACCGACGCTCCCCCGGCATCGCCGCCATCCGCGACTGGATCGCCGACGGCACCCTCGGCCGCGTCCTGCATTTCTCAGGACGCTACTGGTGCGACTACTCCTGCTCGCCGACGGCCCCCTGGAGCTGGCGCTACGGCGGACCGATGGGCTCGGGGGCGCTGGCCGATGTCGGTAGCCACATGAGCTACATCGCCGAGTTCCTCTGTGGTGACATGGAGGCGGTCTCCGGCGGCGGCTTCGAGACGGTAATCAAGGAGCGCCCGCTGCCCCTGGGCACCGTGGTAGGTCACGAGCACACCGCGGTCTCCGACGAGTACCGGGCTGTATCCAACGACGACTACGCCACCTACACCGCGCACTTCGCGGGCTCGACCGGCAGCGTTGAGGCATCGCGGGTCGCGGCGGGCTACCCGAACGGACTGAACTTCGAGGTCTTCTGCGAGAACGGCGCGGCGAGCTTCCACCAGGACACTCCGTCGCAGGTGCGGTTGGCGTTGAACACCGACCCGGCGGGCAGGGGCGGCTACCGAACGGTGAACCTCGGGGCTGACCACCCCTACATCACCGGTGGCATCCCCATGGACTCTGCCGGAGTGGGCTTCGGCCAGAACGAGTGCTTCGCCTTCCAGGCCAGGGCCTTCCTCGAGGAGGTCGCAGGCATCGACGAGGCGGCATCGCTGCCCCGCAACGCGTCCTTCACCGAAGGCGTCCACAACATGGAGATCATGGCGGCGGTCGCAATGTCCGCAGCCGAGAACGGGAAGAAGGTGACCCTGTGAGGCTCGGCGTCTACAACGCGATCCTGCACGACCGCTCGCTCGAGGAGGCACTCCAGGCGATCGCCGCCGTGGGGCTGACCGGCATCGAGATCAACTCCGGAGGGTTCCTGCCGCCGGTGCACATGCCCGAGATCGACGACATCGTCGCCAGCCCGGCAGCCGCCAAGTCCTACCTTGCCCGCTTCGAAGGCACGGGCGTCGAGATTGCCGGCCTCAACTGCAATGGCAACCCGTTGCATCCCAATCCCGTCATCGCCGAGGCTCACGCGGCCGACATCCGCCGCTCCATCCTCGCCGCGGCAGCCCTCGGCCAGAATCGCGTGGTCACCATGTCCGGCCTGCCCGGGGGCGAGCCGGGAGCGAAATACCCCAACTGGGTCGTGAACGCCTGGAACTCCGCCGGCCTTGACGTCCTCGACTACCAGTGGTCTGTCGCTGTGCCGTTCTGGCAGGAGATCGACCAGCTCGCCCGGGACAACGGCGTCAGGGTGGCCCTCGAACTCCACCCGCAGAACCTGGTGTTCAACACTCGCGATGTGAAGAAGCTGATCGAGCTCACCGACGCAACGAACATCGGTGTGGAGCTGGACGCCTCCCACCTGTTCTGGCAGCAGATGGACCCGATCGCCGTTGTCCGCGAGCTCGGCCCGCTGATCTTCCACGCAGCGGCCAAGGACGTCCGGATCAACACCGAATACGCGAGCCTGTATGGCGTACTGGACAACGGTTTCCGCCGGCTCTCCCCCGATGAGGACCGCACAGGCCTTGGCGGCGACGAGTGGTGCAACGAATGGCCAAAGGACTGCGCCTGGCAGTTCGTCGCGCTCGGCAAGGGACACGACGAGGCCTATTGGAAGGAGTTCATCAAGGCACTGGCCGAGGTGGACCCCAACATGTGGCTGAACATCGAGCACGAGGACAATGAACTCGGTCGGATCGAGGGCCTCGAGGTTGCGGCGGCCGTGCTGAGGGCTGCCAACACCCCAGCCTGATACCAGCCTGGACATGGGTCGGGGCCCGGGTCGCGGTGGCGACCCGGGCCAAGGCGTGCCTGGCCTAGGCTGACCGGGAGCGAAGGAGAGCAATGCCGGCAGATCGTCCCGACCGACCGCCGACGATCCGCGACGTCGCAGCGCTTGCCGGCGTCTCCAAGTCGCTGGTCTCCCTCGTCCTCGTCGGAGACCCGCGTGTCAGCGAGACCCGTCGCCAGGCCGTGGACGCTGCGATCACGGAGCTGGGCTACCGCCCGAACCTGCGCGCCCGTGCCCTCTCCCGCAGCAGGACCGACAGCGTCGGCGTGCTGATCAACGATCTCGGCAACCCCTGGTTCGTCGACCTGCTGGCGGGCCTGGCGACCGTCCTGCACAGCTCAGGCTTCTCGCCGATCCTTGCCGACGGCCAGACCGACCGCCGCATCGGGGTGGCATCGGTGGACACCTTCCTCCGGCAGGACGTGGACGGCCTCGTCGTCCTCGGGATCACGCTCGAGGAGGCCGCCGTCATCGCGGCAGCGACACAGATCCCGGTCGTGCTCGCCGGCACGCGGGAACCAGCCCTCACCAAGGGCGACATCGTCGTCAACGACGACGTTGCCGGCGCGTCCGCAGCCGCCCGGCACCTGATCGAACTCGGCCACACCCGCATCGCCCATCTGCGCGGTCCCGGCGAGATCGGCCGACTGCGACTCGAGGGCTTCCAGGCCACGATGTCCGCAGCTGGCCTCGACGGGGAGCGTTACATCGACACGGGGATGAGCGAGGACGGCGGCAACGCAGCTGCCCGACGGCTCCTGACCCGTCGCGATCGTCCGACGGCGATCTTCGCCTACAACGACATGGCCGCGCTCGGCGTTCTTTCCGCGGCCGACGACCTCGGTCTCAGCGTGCCGGCGGACGTGTCCCTCGTCGGCTACGACAACACCTTCATCGCAAGGATCCGGCACATCTCGCTGACCTCGGTGGACACCGGCAACTTCGCCGTCGGCACGCAGGCCGGACGTTTCCTCGTCGAGCGGATGGCCAATCCCGACCTGCCGAACCGCCTCCACCTCACCCCGAGCTCCCTCGAAGTCCGCGGCTCCACAGCTCCCCCGTCCTGAACCCACATCGCCGACTTGTCAGACCCAGGGGAGGTCAGGGCCCCCCGTGAGTCTGACAACTCGGGAGTTGGGGTGGGTCAGTAGGCGATCTTCTCGCTGACTCCGGTGTGCAGGCTCTTCGTCGCGGCTTCGGCGATGGCCTGGGCCTTCAGGCCGTCGGAGAGCGACGGCTCGATCGGCGCACCGGTCTCCAGCAGCTGGACGAAGTGGTCGAGGGCCAGCGCGTAGGTCGGCTGCATGCGCTCGAACCAGCCGGCGTACATCTGGGACTCCACGACCTGGCCGGCCGTGTAGTGGGTGACGCGGCGGGCGCGGTGACGCATCGACTCGACGAGCCCGGTCGAGCCGAGCACCTCGATGCGCTCGTCATAGCCGTAGCCGGTGCGACGGTTGTTGTCGATCTGCACAAGGGCGCCGTCGGGCATCTTCAGGACGCAGATGCTGGTGTCGACGTCGTCGTACTCCGGCAGGGCAAGCCGCGGGTCGGCCAACGCCGAGCCGGCTGCGAACACCTCGACGGGGTCGGCGCCGGCGATCCAGCGGGCCAGGTCGAAGAAGTGGACGGTCTGGTCGCGCATCTGGCCGCCGGAGACCTTCACGTACTCCAGGGGCGGCACGGCCGGGCCGCGGGAGGTCAGCTGCACGAGCTCGACCTTCCCGACGCCGTCCTCGTCCACGATGCGCTTGAGCTCTGCGTGGTCGGGGTCGAAGCGGCGGTTGAAGTTGACCATCACCCGGGCGCCCTTGGCCTCGGCGTAGGCGACGATCTCGCGGGCCCGCTCGAGGGAGAGGTCGATCGGCTTCTCGCACAGGACCGCGAGGCCTGCGTCGACGGCGGCCTTGAGGTTCGCTGCGTGGGTGTCGGTGGACGAGGCGATGTAGACCGCGTCCACGCCGACGAGGGCTTCCGCCACCGAACCGACGGCTGTGGCACCGTAGGCGTCGGCGACGGCCTGGGCGCGCTCTGCGGAGACGTCATAGACGTTGACGAACTCCACGTCCGGGTTCTCCGCGAGGTTCTTGGCGTGGACGGTGCCGATGAACCCGGCGCCGAGGAGGGCGAAACGTTGCATCACTGACCTGCTTTCTTGCTAACTGGGCGCACCCAGGCTGAGTTTGCTGCGTTCGAGGCGGTCACGGCCTCGACGAATTGGATCCCGACCAGGCCGTCGGTGCCGGTCGGGTAACTGAGTTCCCGGTGCACGACCGGGACGCCGTCGCGCCGCGCGAAGAGCTCGTCGGCGATGTCGGAGTAGTAGTTGGCGAACGCCTCGATGAAGCCCTCCGCGTGGCCCATGCCCACCCGGTTGAGGCGGGCCTCGTCCTCGCTGAGGCCTGCCATGCCCTGGGCGTAGCGGGTCTCGGTGCCGTCAGCCCTGCGCACCACCAGGTGCTGCGGGTCCTCATGGAACCACTCCAGGCTGGCGTCGGCACCGAACACCCGGATCTTCAGGCCGTGCGCCTGACCGGTGGCTGCCATGGACGCCCACAGCCGGCCCGGCACACCCCCCGTGAGCCGCAACGCGACAGTGGCGTTGTCCGCGACCCTGCGCCCGGGTACGAGGGTGTCCAGCTGTGCGGAGACCTCCTCGGCCTCCAGCCCGGTGAGGTAGCGCACGAGGTGGAAGGCGTGGATGCCGATGTCCGCGACGACCGAGGCGTAGCCGGCGACGTCCGGGTCCATCCGCCACGCCGCCTGCTTGTTCCCTGCGGCCTCATGCAGGACGGATGCCCAGCCGCTGGCGTGCTCCACGTCCACGAAGCGCAGGTCACCGAGCGCCCCGTCCCGGATCAGCCGCGCGGCGTGGCGCACCATGGCGTAGGCCGAGTAGCAGTGGGCGACGGCCAGCACCAGATCGCGTTCCGCAGCGAGCGCCACCAGTTCGGCGGCGCCGGCCGAGTCGGTGGCCAGCGGCTTCTCGCAGGCGACGGCGATCCCGGCCTCGAGGAAGGCTGTGACGATCTCGACGTGGCTGTCGTTCGGCGTCGCAACGACAGCGAGGTCGATGCCGTCCGGACGCGCAGCCTCTGCGACGGCCATGGCCCGGAAGTCGGCGTAGGAGCGGTCGGAGTCGATGCCCAGCTGGGCCACCATGGCGGCCTGCCGCCCAGCGTCGCGCGCGAAGCTGCCGGCAACGAGGCGGTAGCGATCGTCGAGCAGCAGCCCGGTGCGGTGGGCGATGCCGATGTTGGAACCCGGTCCCCCGCCGACCATGCCGACGGCGAGCCGGAGATCACCCGGTTGCGTCATTGCAGCTCCTCATCCGAACAGAAGATAGACCGCTGCGACGGCGACGAACGCCGTCACGAGCTTCTCGAAGGTTGCCTGGTTGATTCGCTTGATGGTCGACCGCCCGATCCACGTACCGACGAGGACCAGGGGGGCCAGCACCGCTCCCAGCAGGGCGGTGTCGGGCCGGAGGATCCCCCCGGCGATCGAGAACGGCACCTTGATCAGGTTCACGGCGAGGAAGAACCAGGCCGTCGTGCCGAGGAAGCGGAGCTTGTCGTACTTGCGGGCGAGCAGGTAGAGGTTCATCGGCGGGCCGCCGCCGTTGGCAACCATGGTGGTGAAGCCCGCCAGCCCACCGTAGGCCATCCCCACACTCGGCCGGTGGGCCGCGAGCTTGTCCGGCCACAGTCCGAGCACCAGCAGCACCAGCACGATCACGCCCATCGTGCGCTTGAGCGTCGGCCCGTCCACCCAGTTCAGGAAGAGCGCGCCCGCCCCGATGCCGACGAGCACCGGCGGGATGAGGCGGACGATCAGCCGCCAGTCGACGTCGTGCCGATAGGTCCAGGTGGCGACAAGGTCTCCGACGAGGAGCATGACCAGCACCACGGCCGTCGAGTCCTTCGTCGCGACGACCTGGGACGTGAGCACGACGGCGATCAACGCCATGCCGCCGATCGCCGTCTTGGAGAAGCCGATCAACAGCGCGCACAGCGCCAGGACCAGCCAGCCCCACAGGGGCAGGCTGGTCCAGAGCGTTGCGAGTGCGGCCACGCGTTACAGGTAGTGGCGCTGGGCGGCCTTTTCGGCGACGTACTCGCCGTAGGCCTTCTGGGTGCTCTCGAGCTCGGAGACCTGCGAGACCGGGACGTCCCACCAGGCCGACCCGGGCGGGTTGGGCCCGTAAAGGTTCGTCTCGATGTACAGCACGGTGGTGCGGTCGCTGGCAGCGGCCTTCGCGTAGTTGGCGCGGAACTCCGCCATGCCGTCGCACTTCAGCACGTCGGCGCCCCAGCTGGCTGCGTTGGCGGCCAGGTCGAACGGCACGTCGGCGCCGTCCAGCCGGCCGGAAGCCGAGCGGGTCTTGTACTTGGTGCCGAACCGCTGCGAGCCGCGGGACTCGCTCAGGGCACCGATCGAGGCGAAGCCGTGGTTCTGGAGCAGCACGAGGATCACCTTGATGCCCTCCTGTGCCATGGTGGCGATCTCCATCGGCAGCATCTGGTAGGTGCCGTCACCCACGATCGCGACCACCTCGTGGTCGTCGCCGACGGCGAGCTTGACGCCCATCGCCGCGGGGATCTCGTAGCCCATGCAGGAGAACGCGTACTCCAGGTGGTACTGCTCGGGGGTGCGTGCACGCCACAGGGCCTGCAGGTCACCGGGCATCGAACCGGCGGCGTTGATCACGACGTCGTAGTCGCCCATCAGCTCGTTCAGGGCGCCGAAGACCTCGGTCTGGGCCGGCAGCGGCTGGTCGTGGGGAGCGAAGCAGGTGTCGACGACCTTCTGCCACTCGGCGTCCAGGTCGCCGGCCAGCGCCTGGTAGGCGTCGTCGGTGCTCCAGCCGGCAAGCTCGCCCTCGAGTGCCACCAGCGCCTCACGCGCGTCGGAGACGAGCATCTCCGCGGAGTGCTTGGCGGCGTCGAAGGCCATCACGTTGACGTTGAGGAACTTCACGTCGGGGTTGGCGAAGACGGTGTGGCTGGCCGTGGTGAAGTCGGAGTAGCGGGTGCCGATGCCGATCACGAGGTCGGCCTCACGGGCGAGCGCGTTCGCGGCGCTGTTGCCGGTGGAACCGACGCCGCCGACAGCCATGCGATGGTCGAAGTTGATCGCACCCTTGCCGGCCTGGGTGTCGGACACCGGAATGCCGGTGGCCTGGGCGAAGGCACGCAGCTGCTCGGAAGCTCCCGCGTAGATCACGCCGCCACCGGCGACGACCAGCGGCCGCTTCGAGGCCTTGATCGCGGCAACCGCACGGGCCAGCGCAGCCGGCTCGGGGACGGGGCGGGCGACGTGCCAGACCCGCTTGCGGAAGAAGTCGGTCGGGAAGTCGAACGCCTCAGCCTGCACGTCCTGCGGCAGGCAGACGGTGGCTGCGCCGGTCTCGGCCGGGTCGGTGAGCACCCGCATCGCGCACAGCAGGGAGGGAACCAGCTGCTCGGGGCGGTTGATCCGGTCCCAGTAGCGCGACACCGGCTTGAACGCGTCGTTCACGGAGACGTCCAGAGAGCGCGGGTCCTCCAGCTGCTGCAGGACCGGGTCGGGGTAACGGGTGGAGAAGATGTCGGAGGGCAGCAGCAGCACCGGGAGCCGGTTCGTCGTCGCCAGCGCCGCACCGGTCACCATGTTCAGCGCGCCGGGGCCGATCGAGGACGTCACGGCCCAGGTCTGCAGCCGGTTCTTCGTCTTGGCGTAGGCGGCTGCGGCGTGCACGGCGCCCTGCTCGTTACGCACAAGGATGTACGGAAGTTCGGGAGCGTCGGCGACGCCGTCGAGGGTCTGCACCTCCGCCTGCAGCAGCGCCTGGCCGATGCCGGCCACGTTGCCGTGCCCGAAGATCCCGAAGCAGCCGGCGAAGAGCTTCTGCTCCTCACCGTCCCGCTCGGAGTACTGGTTGGCGAGGAACTTCACTACCGCCTGGGCGACGGTGAGCCGGACGGTCTGGGTCATGGGAACTCCGGGGTCGGGCAGCGGGTGGATGGCCGGGATCAGGCCGGGATCAGGATGTCACGGACGATCTGGTCGAGTTCCTCATCGGCACCGAGGAACTGGCGCAGGGTCTTGCGGGTGGCTCCGAAGTCGTCGAACTCGGCGGGCGTCATGCCGTCGGGTTCGTAGGACTTCCGGAACTCCGGCATGGTGTTGAGGGCCTCGAGGATCTTGGGGTCCACCGGCAGGTCGATGCGCGGCTCGGGGTCGTGACCGCTGGCCTGGAAGCGCTTCTGCCAGGCGAACGGCGGCGAGAGCACGAGATCCCCGCCGACGAGTTCGGTCCACTGCAGGGCGTTGCGGTAGGCGGCGACGAGCACGCGGGAGCGCAGACCGCGCTTCTTGAACTCCTCATGCGCCTTCTTCACGGCTGCGACGCCGGCCCATTCCAGGTAGCCCGGGTCGAAGACCAGGCCGTCCTTGGCGTAGCGCTCCTTCAGCCAGTCGTCGAGCCGTCCGACCATGATGGTCACGACGGGCCCCATGGTGGAGATATCCAGTCCCTCGGCCTCGCGGCGCTTCAGGCCACGCTCGATGGCCTCGCCGCTGGCCACTGCCTGGGCGACGGTGAACGACACGGTCACGTTGATGTTGACGCCGCGATAGGTGGCGTCCTCGATGGCCTCGACACCGGTCCTGGTCGCCGGGATCTTCACGATGATGTTCTTCGCGAGCTGGGAGAAGTACTCGGCCTGGTCGGCCAGCGCCTTGGCGCTGCGGGCGAGGCGCGGATCGGTCTGCATCGAGAGCCGGCCGTTGTAGCCGTTGTACTTCTCGAACGCAGGCTCCAGCAGCTTGGCCGCATCGAGGGAAACCTCCTCGACCACCTTCCAGCCGATCTGCGACTCGGTGGCCTCAGGCATCTCCACGGCCAGCTCCCTGATCCGCTGGGTCCAGCGGGGCAGGTCGGCGCGGATGGCGGCGAGTGCGATCACCGGGTTGCAGGTGGCGCCCACGGCGCCCCAGGAGATCGCGGTGGTGAGCTCAGTGAAGGTGGCCGAGTCGTTCCAGAGCACGGTCGGGCCGCGTTGGGTCATCAGGCCTAGTGGGGTGTTGCTTTCAGTCATGGGGACCTCTTCGTCGAGGCACGTGGTGCCGCTGTCCAGTCGGTACCCCTATTCAAGCCTTGCAAGAACCAGAAGTCAACAATATGTCCTTACATTGCTGTGACAGCTCCTGCTCACTCCCCGAGGGCGATGCGGCGCGCCTGCGCAGCCCTTCCGGACCGGTCGATCGGGACAACGACAACCTCGAGGCCCCTGACCGGTTCAGCGAGCACCTCGGCCGCCTCCGCGAGGGTTGTGACGCGGCGGGCCGGCACGCCGTAGCCCAGAGCGAGCGCCACCGGATCGAGACCGGTCGGGGTGGCGAACACCCGCTCGAACGCCTCGGCGAAGCGGGGCTGGCCGTACTCGAGGGTCGCGAAGATGCTGCCGCCCGCGTCGTCGGCCACGACGACGCGCAACGCGGGACGGGGCTCGCCCGGCCCGATGGCGAGCGCGCCGGCGTCGTGGAAGAAGGCGAGGTCGCCGCACAGAAGGGTGGTGGGTGCTCCGGTGGCCAGCGCGACGCCCATGGCTGTGGAGATGGTGCCGTCGATGCCCGAGAGCCCGCGGTTGCCGAAGACGGAAACCGGCGAGGCAGGCACGGGGGCAAGGTCGGCGTCCCGGATCGGGTTGGAGTTGCCCAGGCAGAGCACCGCGTCCCCGCCGACGGAGGCGACGACGAGCCGCGCGAGCGCGGGACCGGTGGGCCCCATCGCTGCGTCCAGCACGGCAGTCACGTCGGCGAGCCGGGCCACGTCCGCCTGCCGCCAGGCATCCAGCCATGCCGGGGGCGCAGGTTCGACGCTCACGGCGCCGGCCACCAGCGACGCGCGCCAGCCCGGATCGACATAGTCTCCGCCGTCGGTGACGACGACGACCTCGACGCCGGGCCGCGACAGCAGCGCAGTGACCGGACGGGAGAGGTTCGGCCGGCCGAAGACGATCACCCGCTGCGCCTGCGCGCCGAGCTCACCGGCCAGCAGCAGCCGTCCGGTGGCCAGCGCGTTGGCTCCGAAGCGTGCGGTGCTGGTCGGTTCCGCCACCAGGGGCAACCCGGCAGCAGCGGCCAGCCGCACGGCAGCGAGGCCGGTGAGCGCGTCCGCGTCCCCACAGACCACGACGGTGGGCGGCGTACCAGCCAGCGGGACCACTTCCGGTGTCCCGGTGGTGCCGGTGCGCACAGCAGGGAGAACCGCCGGCGCTGCGATCGGGCCGTCGCCGGCCACGAGGGGCTCGGAGAGTTCGATGTTCAGCTGGACGGGACCGGGGTGCCGGGACAGCGCACCTTCCGCTGCCAGGACGGCCCGCGCAGCCTGGGCGGGCCAGGACGCGGAAGGCGCAAGCGAACTCATCCGGGCAAGGTGTTCCAGGAAGCCGGCGAGCACGGCGGTCTGGTCGGTGGTCTGGTTGGCGCCCGTGCCCACGAGCGCTGCCGGACGATCGGCGGAGACGACCAGCAAGGGCACTCCGGAGTGGTGGGCCTCCATGACGGCAGGAAGCAGGTTGCCGACGGCTGTGCCCGACGTTGTCACCACGGGGACGCAGCGTCCCGAAGCCTTCGCCAGCCCGAGCGCGAGGAAGCCGGCGACGCGCTCGTCCACCCGCACGTGCAGCCGCAGCAGGCCTTCGCGCGCTGCTGCATCGGCGACGAGGGCCAGCGGGGCGCTGCGGGAGCCCGGGGCGAGGACAAGGTCCGTCACGCCCTGGGCGAGCAGCTGGCCGAGGACAGCCTGCGCGCAGGCAAGGGATTGGGTCACCGATCCTCCTCAGTTGCGCGCACGGGGGCCAGTCGAGCCTGCCAGGCTGCGGTTGCAGCAGGGCCGGCGCGCCAGTCGCCATTCTCGTCCACGACGACGGGGCGCACTCCGATCTCGCCGTTGATGGCCACCAGCGGGTCGGAGGTGACGTCGCCGGTGAACATGGTCGCCGTGTTCAGGCCGCAGGCATAGGGCAGTTCGGGCAGGGCCGCGGCGAGGGCGACACCGGCGGCGAGGCCGACGGAGCTCTCCAGCGCCGAGGAGACGACGACGGGCAGCCCCAACCGCTCGGCCAGTTCGAGGCAGCGGCGCACGCCACCCAGCGGTTGCACCTTCAGCACGGCGATGTCCGCGGCCTGCTCCGCCACCACCCGCTCGGGGTCTCCGGAGCGCCGAATGCTCTCGTCCGCGGCGATCAGGACATCGATGCCGCCGCGCGCAAGCCGGCGTCGCAGCGTCGCCAGCTCGCTCACCGCAGCACACGGTTGCTCCGCGTACTCCAGTCCGAAGCGGGACAGCCGCGACAGGTGCGCGAGGGCCGTGTCCACGTCCCAGGCGCCGTTGGCGTCCACCCGGATTCGCCCGTCGGGGCCGAGGGCGTCGCGCACTGCCTCCACCCGGGCGAGGTCGTCGCCGAAGGCCTGCCCCGGCTCGGCCACCTTCACTTTGGCCGTGCGGCAGCCGGAGACGGAAACGATGCTGTGGGCAACCTCTGGCGCGACAGCCGGCACGGTGACGTTCACGGGCACCCTGTCGCGCACCGGGGCGGGGAAGCCGATCTCGGCTGCTTCGAGCGTCGCCTGCCACCACGCGTCGATCTCGGGGCGGGTGTACTCGGCGAACGGGCTCCACTCGGCCCAGCCGACGGCACCACGCACGAGCAGGCCCTGGCGTTCCGTGATGCCCCGGAACCGGTTGCGCAGGCCGAGGCGGTAGGCGACCGCTTCCATCGGCATCTCAGCGGGCGATCAGCAGCCCGACGAACAGCCCGGTTGCGCAGGCGAGTTCCGCCAGCCCGGTCTGCTTGAGGACGGGAATCAGCGCCCGGCCCGTGACACCCCGTGCCACTTCGCGGATCGGCCCGATGAGGGTGACCATCATGAACCAGCCCAGCAGCGCCCACCAGGAGCTGGTGGCTGCCACCCCGAAAACCCCGACGGCCGCAACACCCAGCAGCCCGAGGAAGAAGCGCCGGGTGCCGGCGTCGCCGAGCCGGGTGGCGAGGGTGCGCTTCCCGGCGGCGCGGTCACCTTCGAGGTCCCGCAGGTTGTTGGCGACGAGGATCGCGCAGGCGAGGGCGCCGATGGCGATCGCCGTCCACCAGGTGGCCCGGGTCACCGACCCCAGCTGGATGTACACGGTGCCGGTGACGGCGACAAGCCCGAAGAAGATGAAGACGAAGAGCTCACCAAGCCCCAGGTAGCCGTAGGGCCTGCTCCCGCCGGTGTAGTACCAGGCCGCAGCGATCGCTGCCGCGCCCACGGCGAGCAGCCACCAGTGACCGGTGAGCACCACGACGGCGAGACCGGCAACAGCCGCGAGCCCGAAACTGCCGAACGCCGCTGCCCTGACGTGGGTCGGCGCCGCCACACCAGACCCGACCAGCCGCAGCGGGCCGACCCTCGCTGCGTCCGTGCCCCGGATGCCGTCGGAGTAGTCGTTGGCGTAGTTGACGCCCACCTGCAGGGCAAGGGCAACCACCAGCGCGAGGCCGGCGAGCAGCGGAACGAAACCGTTCTCGAACCACGCGACAGCGCTGCCGGCGAGCACCGGCGCCAGCGCTGCCGGAAGGGTGCGGGGACGGGCGCCCTCGACCCATTCAGCCAGCGTCGCCATACTCGCCCTTCCCTGCCCAGGACCGGAGTAGCGCCGCCCGGTCGATCTTGCCTATGGATGTGTACGCCAACTCTCCCACCCGCCGCAATTCCTTCGGCGTGGCCGCGCGGCCCAGCAGCGGCTCGAGCCGCCGGCGCACCTCCGCAAGCGTGATCGGCCCGGTGGTGACGGCGACGACCCGCGTCCCCCACCGCTCGTCGGGGACGGCGAGCAGCACGACCGCCGGTTCGCCGAACTCCGCGTCCGCTGCGCGCTGCGCTGCAGCCAGGTCGACGTTCTCGCCGCCGGAGATGACCACGTCGTCGATGCGCCCCAGCACCCGCAGGCGCCCGTCGAGCCACTGGCCCCTGTCGCGGGTGTGCACCAGGTCGCCGTCGAGCACGCCGGCGGTGAGGTCGGGGCGCAGCCGGTAGCCCGCGAAGGCCATCGGCCCGCCGAGGCTGATCCGCCCCTGGTCGAGCTCAACGCGCACCCCGTCCAGCGGTACGCCGTCGTACACGCAGCCTCCGCAGGTCTCACTCATCCCGTAGGTGGCGACGACATTCACACCCGCTGCCGACGCGCGCTCGCGCAGCCCCGCCGGGACGGCGCTGCCGCCCAGCAGGACGGCAGCGTAGTCGCGCAGCTTCGATGTCGTTCCCGCATCACCGAGTGCCCGGTCGAGTTGCGCGCCGACGAGCGAGAGGTAGGTCCGCCCGGTCGCCGTCGGCAGGTCGGCGAGGTCGCCGCGCGCGAAACGGACCTGGGTGCCCGCGATCACGGCCCTCGCGACGGTCATCAGGCCGGCGACGTGCTGGGTCGGGAGGGCGCACACCCAGTCGCCCGGGCCGCCGAGTCGCTGATGCGTGGCCCCGACGGCGAAGCGCAGCGCCGCACGGGTGAGAACCACGGCCTTGGGCTCGCCGGTCGAACCGGAGGTGGTGACCACTACGGCCGCGTCCGGTTCCGTGACGGGTTCAGCGACGCACAATGCGCCCAGCAGGCGTGACTCGGGCATCGGGGCGACCGGAGTTCCGCCGTCGAGCGCCGCTGCGAGTGCGAGTGCCAGGTCCCCACCGTCCACCAGCCGCAATCGCATTCCCCCACCCTAACCAGCC
>JAOATP010000140.1 GCA_030158185.1 Propionicimonas sp. | reverse complement strand
CCTCCCTCGCCGCCGTGGCGCTCGCGCAGCAGTACCCGCAGGTGGTTGCCGCCGTTGCGATCCACCCCAACGATGCGGCCCGTCTCGGCGACCGGCTGCCGTCCGAGCTTGAGAAGCTGGCGGCCGTCGTCGGCTCCTCCGACCGCGTTCGGGGGGTGGGGGAGACCGGCCTCGACTATTTCCGGACGACGGACGCCGAGGGCCAGTCCCTGCAGAAGGATGCGTTCGCCGCCCACATCGCGTGGGCCAAGGCCTACGGCCTCGCGCTCGTCATCCACGATCGGGACGCCCACGACGACATCCTTGCCGTGCTCGACGCCGAGGGTGCGCCCGCCCGCGTCCAGATGCACTGCTTCTCCGGGGATGCGGAGTTCGCGCGGCGCTGCCTCGACCGCGGCTACTGGCTGTCGTTCCCCGGCACCGTGACGTTCAAGCCGAACGAGGCCCTGCGGGAGGCGCTGGACGTCACCCCCCTTGACCGCCTTCTTGTCGAGACCGACGCGCCGTACCTGACGCCGCTGCCGCACCGGGGCAGGCCCAACTCCAGCTACCTGATGGCCCACACCGTCCGGTTCGTCGCGGAACGCAAGGGCATCGACCTGGCCGAGCTGTGCGGTGTGCTGGCTGCGAACGCCGCGGCAGTGTTCGGCGAGTGGGGGGATGGAGACGGCAATGGCTGAAGGACTGCTCGACCCGCGCACGATCCGGCAGTTGGCTGCCGAACTCGACCTGCGTCCCACCAAGCAGCGGGGCCAGAACTTCGTGCACGACCCCAACACCGTCCGGCGGATCGTCGCAGCCGCCGGGGTGACGCCCGACGATGTCGTGCTCGAGATCGGCCCTGGCCTGGGTTCGCTGACCCTCGGCCTGCTGGAGGCCGCCGCGGGGGTGATCGCGATCGAGATCGAGCACAGCCTCGCCGACCGGCTGCCGCAGACGGTTGCCGAACGGCTGCCGGCCTTTGCCGACCGACTCCGTGTGATCGAAGCCGACGCCCTGCGCGTCGACGAGCTCGACGACCCGCAGCCGACGCTGGTGGTGGCGAACCTGCCCTACAACGTCAGCGTGCCCGTCCTGCTGCACGTCCTCTCCCGCTTCCCGGGGATCCGGGCGGGCATGGTCATGGTGCAGGCCGAGGTGGCCGACCGGCTGGTGGCGCCGCCCGGGTCGCGGACGTACGGGATCCCCTCGGTGAAGCTGGCCTGGTACTGCGCAGCCCGCCGGGTGGGCAGCGTCCCGCCGACCGTGTTCTGGCCGGTGCCCAACGTCGACTCGGGGCTCGTCGAGCTCGTCCGGCGCGACCCGCCGGTCACGTCCGCCACTCGCGAGGAAGTGTTCGCGATCGTCGACGCAGCGTTCGCGCAACGCCGCAAGATGCTGCGTGCGGCCTTGTCAGGGCTGTTCGGGTCGTCCGGTGCAGCGTCGGAGGTGCTGACCTCCGCCGGCATCGATCCCCAGGCGCGCGGCGAGGTCCTCACCGTCACCGACTTCGCGAGGATTGCTGAGGCCCGCTCCTTGGGCGCGGTGGGATAGCCTCGCGCCATGGCAACACCCGTGGTCGAGTCAGAGGTCGTCCGGGTCCGTGTCGCGGGCAAGGTCAACCTCGCTCTGCGCTCCGGTCCGCGCCGTCCCGACGGCTACCACACGCTCTCGACGGTGTTCCAGGCCGTCTCCCTCTTCGACGAGGTGGAGGCCACCTGGGCGGAGCCGGGCCAGGTGACGGTGAAGGTACTTGGCGACCAGGCCCACCTCGTGCCGCTCGGCGAGCAGAACATCGCAGTGAAGGCTGCCCGGCTGCTGGCTGCGACCGCCGGCGCCGACCGCCCGCTGGGGGCGTCGCTGGTGATCCGCAAGGCGATCCCCGTGACCGGCGGCATGGCCGGCGGCTCCGCGGACGCGGCAGGAGCCCTGCTGGCCTGCGCCGTGCTGTGGGACCTCGACATCTCGCCGGACGAGCTCCGTGACCTCGGTGCCCAGCTGGGCGCGGACGTGCCGTTCTGCCTCGCCGGCGGGACGGCGCTCGGCACCGGCCGTGGCGACCAGCTGGCGCCCGTCCTCAGCCGCGGCTCCTACCACTGGGTGCTGGCGTTCAGCGACGGCGAGCTCTCCACCCCTGCCGTGTTCGGCAAGTTCGACGAACTCGGGCTGGGCGACGAGCGTCCCGAGGTGCCGGCGGAACTCCTGAACGCCCTCGTCAGCGGGGACGCTCCTGCGCTCGGCCGGTGCCTCACCAACGACCTGCAGGCCGCAGCGCTGGAACTGCGTCCGCAACTGGGCCAGCTGCTGGAAGCCGGCAACGAACTCGGCGCCGTCGGCGCGATCGTGTCCGGTTCCGGTCCGACCATCGCGTTCCTCGCAGCCAACGAGTCGGCGGCCGTCGACTTGTCGGTGAAGCTCTCCAGCGAGGGCATGTGCCGCTCCGTCAAGCGGGTCACCGGCCCCGTCCCCGGAGCCCGCCTCGTCGTCTGATCCTTGGCCGTCCCTCTCCGAGTTGTCAGACGCACAGGTCGCCATAGCGACCTCACCTTCTGACAGGTCGGAGGCGGGAGGACGGGATCAGGCCGTGGTGGCGGCGTCCTTCGCGAAAGTCTCGGTCTCTCGGCCCGGCATGATGCGGGCGACGAACAGCAGGCCGGACAGCAGGACGGCGGGCACCCACATGGTGTTCTGGATGCCGACGAGGCTGATCAGGCCGCCCATCAGGGCGGGAGCGATCAGGAAGGTGGCGTAGCCGAACGTCACGACGACGGCGAGGCCGCGTCCGCCGGCGGTGTGGCCTGCAACCGCGTACACCTGGGGCGCGATCATGCCGATGCCGAGACCGACCAGCGACCAGCCGACCAGCAGCACCGGCAGGTTGGTGCCGACGGCGGCCACGACGTAGCCGAGCGCCGAGCACGCCCCGCCGAACCGCGTCACGGCACGGCGACCGAACCGGACGACGAGGAAGTCTCCGAGCAGCCGGATCACGACCATGAAGAACGCGACGCAGGTGAAGCCGAGCGCCCCCGTGGTCGGATCGACGCCGGCAACCTGGGTGACGTGCAGGCCCGACCAGTCGTTGGCCGTGCCTTCGCCGAGGCCGAAGGCGATGGCCATCATGCCCAGCAGGTACGCGAAGGCCGGGATCTTCGTCTTGACCCCGGACTCGTCGTGGTGGGAGATCACCGCTGTCTCCGGGGTGATGCGCCACGCCACGGCGAGGGCCACCAGCCCGAGGGCTGCGACGATCGACGTCGTGACGAGCACGGTTGCCTCGCCGTTGCGGGCGAGGAGTGGCGCGATCAGCACCAGCAGACCGGCGCCGACGAAGTTGCCCACCGACCACATGCCGTGGAAGAAGCTCATGATCGGCTTGGGACGGTTCTGCTCCACCTGCACGCCGATCGCGTTCATCGCCACGTCGATACCGCCGTTGCCGAGGCCGAGCAGGATGCCGGCGACGAACAGCAGGGGCAGGGTGGGCGCGAGCCCGATGCCGAGGATCGCGACGACGAGGATCGGCAGGATCGCGATGCAGACCCGCCGCGCACCCAGCCGGTCGGCGAGGCGTCCCGACAATTGCATGGACGCGATCCCGGCGAGCCCCATGACGACGAAGAAGATCGACATCTGCCAGGGCGCGAGCTGGAACCGTGCCTGCAAGGTCGGGATCGAGGCGGCGTACGCGCCGATGACCAGGCCGTTGTAGCCGAACAGCAGCACGACTGCCGCGGCCGCACGGGGTGATG
Organism: Propionicimonas sp.; assembly: GCA_030158185.1. Lineage (GTDB taxonomy): Bacteria > Actinomycetota > Actinomycetes > Propionibacteriales > Propionibacteriaceae > Propionicimonas. Next base: position 11,417 of record JAOATP010000140.1, on the reverse strand, counting down.
AGAGCGTGTTCACCGCCTCACCCTATGCCGACCGAACCGAAAGAGGGTGAACCCCCGAACCAAAGGGGCAAGAAAGGGGACTGTCCCCTCATTTGCCCCTTTCGTGCCGCTTCGTGCGGACGTCAGGGCTCTTCGCGTGGTGTTCGGTTCGCCACCTGGACGTACAGGGTGGGCTGCGTCTTCAGGTTGCGCATGCCGTTCCAGGCGAGGTTCACGAGGTGCGCTGCGACGACCGGCTTGGCGAGGCCCTGCTCCTCGCGGGTGTCCATCCACCACTGCCCTGCGAGGGTGACCAGGCCGACCAGCATCTGCGCGTACAGCGGGGCCGTCGCCGGGTCGAGCTGGGTCTTGGTGAACTCGTTGGCGAGCAGGTCCTCAACGCGGGAGGCGATGTCGGAGAGGATCGTCGCGAACGAGCCCTCTGGTGAGGTCGCGGACGAATCCCGGGAAAGGATGCGGAAGCCGTTGGGGTTGTCGTCGATGTAGTCCAGCAGCGCGAGCGTGCCGAGTTCGATCAGCGCCCGCGGGTTGGCGCGGGGCGTGGTGATCGCTGTGCGGATCGCGTCGTGCAGGGTGCGGACCTCGCGGTCGACCACCACCGCGTACAGGCCCTCCTTGCCGCCGAAGTGCTCGTAGACCACCGGCTTGCTGACGCCGGCGTGGGCTGCGATCTCCTCAACGGAGGTGCCCTCGAGGCCCCGTTCCGCGAAGAGGGCCCGGGCAACGTCGATCAGCTGTTCGCGGCGTTCGCTCCGGGTCAACCGGACACGACTGCGCCGCGCGCGTGCGTTGGCCGGGGCAGTGGGCATGGCCCCAGTCTGGCCCCGACGGGGCGCGATTGCGAAACTGCGCGCCCTTGGTCACCGTCGGTGTTTGGGGCTGATTGGCGCCCGAGTCGACCGCCGCGGATGCGGGGACCCTCCGCGGACCGTAAAGTTGGCCCCGGCGCTCGACTGAGGGCCATTCCCCGGTTGGTCTGCCGGCAGGGCCCGCCTGACTTTGAATCAGGACCAGCGACGCAGGTTCGACTCCTGCCCGGGGAGCGCATATCAACCAACGCTGGGGAGTGCCCGTGGCTGGACAGGACGTCAACGACAATCGCGTGGCAGCCGTCGTGATCATGGCGGCAGGCGCCGGAACACGGATGAGATCGGCAATCCCCAAGGTGCTGCACCGCATCGCGGGCAAGTCGCTGGTCGCGCTGGCCATCGACAGCGCCGACGCCCTTGCGCCCGACCGGCTCGTTGTCGTCGTCGGCCACCAGCGCGAGCAGGTGAGTGCCCACCTCGGGGAGGTCGCGCCCCACGTCATGATCGCCGTCCAGGAGCGTCCGCTCGGCACGGGTGATGCCGTGCGGTCCGGCCTCGCGGTCCTTCCCGGGATCACCGGCGAGGTCGTCGTCACCTCCGGCGACGTGCCGCTGCTCACCGGGGAGACCCTGCTCGACCTGGTCGCAGCCCACCGTGATGCCGCCAACGCCGTCACCCTGCTCACCGCCGTCGTGCCCGACCCCACCGGCTACGGCCGCATCGTCCGTGAGGGCGACGAGGTGGCCCGCATCGTGGAACAGGCCGATGCCACCGACGCAGAGCTCGATCTGACCGAGATCAACGCCGGCATCTACGTCTTCGACGCAGCGACGCTCACCGAAGGGCTGGCGAGCCTGCAGGCCGGCAACGCGAAGGGCGAGCTGTACCTCACCGACGTCGTCGCCCACGCCCGCGCAGCCGGACGCCGGGTCGGCGCGCGCATCCTCGCCGACCACCTGCAGACAGAAGGCGTCAACGACCGTGCCCAGCTGGCAGAACGCGGCGCGGAGCTGAACCGCCGCATCCTCGCCCGCTGGATGGCTGACGGCGTCACCGTCGTCGACCCGGCCACCACCTGGGTGGAGGCGGGGGTCGACCTCGCGGAGGACGTCACGCTGAAGCCCGGTACGTCACTGGAGGGTGCGACCTCCGTGTCAAGGGGGGCCACCATCGGCCCGGACACCACCCTGATCGACTGCGAAGTGGGCGAGAATGCCCGGGTGCTGCGCACCCACGCCGAACTGGCAGTGATCGGCCCTGACACCACCGTCGGGCCGTTCAGCTACCTGCGCCCCGGCACCGAGCTCGGCAGCAGGGCGCACGTCGGCGCTTTCGTCGAGACCAAGAAGGCGATCATCGGCGAGGGCGCGAAGGTGCCGCACCTCACCTACTGCGGGGACGCGGAGGTGGGCGCGGGCGCCAACATCGGAGCCGGCACGATCTTCGCCAATTACGACGGCGTCACGAAGAGCACGTCGACGGTCGGCGTCAACTCCTTCGTCGGTAGCGACTCTGTCCTTGTCGCGCCGGTCCACATCGCCGACGGCGCCTACGTCGCCGCCGGATCGACGATCACCGGTGACGTCGGGCCGGGCGAGCTGGCGGTCTCCCGCGGGCAGCAACGCAACATCCCTGGCTGGGTCGCACGGAAACGGGCCGGCACGAAGACGGCAGCCTCGGCAGAAGCCGCGCTGGCCGCCAAGGAAGCCAGCCAGAAGGAGGACAGCCAGTGAGTGGCATCAAGCGCCCCAATGAGAAGCACCTGATGCTGTGCACGGGCCGCGCCTTCCCGGAGCTGGCCGAATCGATCGCCACCATCCTCGGCGTCGAGCTCGTGCCGACGCGGCTGCTCACCTACGCCAACTCCGAGATCTACGTCCGCTTCGAGGAGTCGGTGCGCGGCGCCGACGCCTTCGTGATCCAGAGCCACCCCGCCCCGGTCAACGAGTGGCTGATGGAACAGCTGATCATGATCGACGCCCTGAAGCGGGCCTCGGCCAAGCGGATCACCGTCGTCGCGCCGTTCTACCCCTACGGCCGGCAGGACAAGAAACACGCCGGACGCGAGCCGATCTCAGCCCGCCTCGTCGCCGACCTGTACAAGACGGCCGGGGCGAACCGGCTGATGTCGATCGACCTGCACGCGGCGCAGATCCAGGGCTTCTTCGACGGCCCCGTCGACCACCTGATGGCGCTCCCGGTGCTGGTCGACTACGTGAAGAAGAACTACGACGTCTCCGAGATGACGGTCGTGTCTCCCGACGCCGGCCGGGTGCGCCTCGCCGACACCTACTCCGACCAGCTGGGGACGCCGCTGGCGATCATCCACAAGCGGCGTGACCCGAACAAGGCCAACGAGGTCGCCGTCGGCGAGGTCGTCGGCGACGTGAACGGCCGGGTCTGCCTGCTGGTCGACGACATGATCGACACCGGTGGCACGATCTGCCAGGCTGCGGCAGCCCTGAAGGCGCACGGCGCCAAGCGCGTCATCGCCGCTGCGACCCACCCGATCCTCTCCGGCCCCGCAGCTGCGCGGTTGAACGCCTCAGAGTTCGAAGAAGTGATCGTGACCAACACCCTCCCGACCCCGGAACACCTGAACATCCCGAAGCTGACGGTGCTCTCGATGGCTCCGCTGATCGCGGCGGCCATCCAGGCCGTCTTCGAGGAGGGCTCGGTGGCCTCGCTGTTCAACGGCGCCCACTGAACACCTCGGAGACCCGGAGGATTTCCGGCAGTCCGGTCCGAGGCGATATAGTTCGCGGGTTGCCTCGGCGAGGGGCCCACAGGCCCGTGATCGACAAGGCGTGCGCGTTGAGCGCCGCTGGTCTTCCCTCGTGCGAGCCCGAATCTGTACGAGGTTGAGGAGTAACCACAAGTGTCCGAAAGCAAGATCGCAGCTGTTTCCCGCACCGAATTCGGCAAGGGCGCAGCCCGCCGCACCCGCCGCGCCGGCCTCGTCCCGGCAGTCCTTTACGGCCACGGGACCGACCCGGTCCACCTGTCGCTGCCCGGCCATGAGCTGCTGCTGGCGCTCCGCGTCGCCAACGCCGTCCTTGAGATCTCCATCGACGGCTCGAAGACCCAGCTGGCCCTGGCCAAGCAGGTGCAGCGCGACCCGATCCGCAGCGACATCGAGCATGTCGACCTGGTCATCGTCCGCAAGGGCGAGAAGGTGACCGTCGAGGTCGCACTGGTCGTCGTCGGCAGTGTCCCGGCCGACCGGATGGTCCTGATGGACCAGCAGACCATCGCCCTCGAGGTCGAGGCCACGCACATCCCGACCTCGGTCGAGATCGACGTGACCGGCCTGGAGATCGGCGACAGCATCGCAGCCAAGGACCTCAAGCTCCCGCAGGGTGCTGTGTTCTCCGGAGACCCCGAGGACCTCATGCTGTCGGTGTCCGCGACCCCGAGCCAGGAGGCTCTGGATGCGGAACTCTCTGGCGACTCTGGCACGACGCCGGCCGCCCCGGCACCGGAAGCGGCCGAGGAGGCCTGAGTCGGACTCATGTCCAACTGGCTACTGGTCGGGCTCGGTAATCCGGGCCCGACCTACGCATCTCACCGGCACAACGCCGGCTACCTCGTTGTCGAGGAGTTGGCCCGCAGGGCCGGCGTCCGGTTCACCGGCGCAGGGCAGCTGCGGGCGGAGGTCGCGCAGACCCGCCTCACCGCCTCCGGCGGTCTCGGTGGCGTCGGCGCGGAGGCCGAGCAGCTTGTGCTGCTGAAGCCGCGCACCTTCATGAACGAGTCCGGCGCAGCCGTTGGCAAGGCGCTGGCGTACTACCGCATCCCGCCCGAGCGCCTCGTCGTCATGCACGACGAGCTCGACATCGACTTCGGCCAGCTGCGCCTGAAGTTCGGTGGCGGCGACAACGGGCACAACGGGTTGAAGTCGATCCGGCGCAGCCTCGGCACCGGCGACTACTTCCGGGCCCGGTTCGGCGTCGGACGTCCGCCCGGCCGCCAGGACGCTGCCGACTATGTGCTGAGCAACTTCCCCTCGAGCCTGAGTGAGGACGTCGCCGTCGAGGTATCGCGCTGCGCGGACGCCGTCGAGGCCCTGCTCACCATCGGCCTCGACGCAGCGCAGAGCCGCTTCAACTCCTGACGGTCACCCTCACGGGGGCAACGCAATTAACCGCGATCAAGTTCGACCCGCCATTCCTTGATCGTGGTTTGAAGCGAAGAACTGGTTTCTACTGTTGGCGTCATGGCGGATTTCATCACGGGTCTGCCCAGTGAAGGGCCGACAGGTGCCCTCGCGGGGGGAGCGTTTCTCGGCGCAGGACTGCTCGTGATAGCGCTCACGCCCCTTCGTTTTGCCTAGTGGGACAGCTGTGACGGGATGCACTGATTGGTCGTTGAATCCTGCACAAAGTCGCCCATTGGGGTGACCGTTTCGACAGGAAAACTGTCGGCCATTCCCGTACAGTAGATCCCCGAGGGTTTGTCACAGAGGGGTCTGCGGACGTTCCCGGGGTTGGAATCTGCATGCTTGAGGGGGGCAGCCATGATTCAGCGCGATGGACTGCGGTCCCGTGCTGGACGACGCCCTCGGGCCCACCTGATCGCTGCCCGCTTCGGCAGGGCAGTCACCGCCATGGTCCTCGCGCTCGGCTTCCTCACCGTCGGCATGCCGGCAACCCCCGCAGCAGCCGTGCAGGCCACCGGCGGCACGGCACGCTTCCCGTCCATCGAGTGGTTCTCCTGGGGCAATGACGGCGCAACGATCCCGAACGCCGGCGTAACCCGCACCGAGAACTACACCCTCGCCGGCCAGCCCTTCAACATCACCTGCAGGCTCAGCAACATCACCCGTGTGGCCGGCACGACCTCGGGCAACTACCTCGAGTCCTACCGCTCCGGCACCTGGCAGGGAGACGGCTTCGACTCCCTGTACAACATCGGTGGCGTCGACGCGGCCAACACGATGGTCGTCGGCCTGTCGAACCGCACCCAGGGCACCACCATCAGCGTCGACTTCAGCTGCTCCGCGACGCTGGCCGGCAACCCCTTCCCCCTGGCGGGCCTCGTCATGGCGGACGCCGAGGCCTCCGGTGGCACCGAGTACGTCGGCGCGACGATCCCGACGACCGCAACGTGGCGCATCCTCGACCGCGTGCGCGGCGCGAACTGCACCCTCGACACCTACGCCAAGCGCACCGTCACCGGCTCTGCCAACACGCTGCAGCTGTACGGCCCGGTCAACAACACGTGTGAGAACGGCGCCGCCGACGTCCGTCCCGGCCCTTCCGCTGTCGCCTTCATGGACGGGTCGTCGTCCGCAACGAACGTCACCATCGCCGGCAGCGGCAAGAGCGCCATCGCCCTCGGCGTCGCGTTCAACACCGACTTCGGTGACGCGCCCGCAACCTACGGCAACGCCGGCGCGGCCCTGCAGTACTCCTACACCGGTGGCGAAGTCCCGATCTCGGCAGCGGCGGACCGCGGCACCCCGGTGTTCGGCAACATCTCCCTCGCAACCAACGTCCAGCCGTCACCCCGCCTGGGCGCGTCGGTCGACCCCGAGGCCACACAGCTGTACAGCGCCAACGCCACCGGCGACGACGTGGACGGGGAGGCTGCCTCCGGCGGGCCGGACGACGAGAACGGGATCAGCATCAGCAACCCCGTCGAGGTTGCTCCCGGCACCACTCTGAGCCTCGGCCCGATCGCCTGTACCGGCACCGGCTACGTCGGCGGCTGGATCGACTGGAACGTCAACGGCGCCTTCGACTCAGGGGAGATGTCCACCAACTCGCCCGCCTGCGCCTCGAGCACCGCGACCCTGACCTTCGCCGTGCCGGGGACGATCCTCCCGTCGGGGGGCACGCTCAGCAGTTTCCTGCGCATCCGGTTCGCGCCGTCGGCCGCCCAGCTCACCCCGACCGGCATCACCACCGGTGGCGAGGTGGAGGACTACCGGTTCATCGCCGGCGCGAAGGCGCGGGTGATCCTGCGCAAGACCACCCTCGGCGGCACCGGCGGCCCCTGGGGATTCACGCTCACCAACACCGCGCAGACCACAGGGACGGCGACGACGACCACGGCCGGCACCGCCGTCCAGGTCGACGGCAACACCGCTGTCGCCGGCACCAACCCGTTCGTCGTGACGAACACCGGCGCAGCCGTCACCATCAACGAGTCCGGCATCCTTGCCGGGTGGGCCATCTCGAGCGTGACCTGCAACAACGGGACAGCGGATGTCGGCGCCCTCAGCGGAACCACCTACACGATCCCCGCCTCGGCCACGGGGCCGGGCTCGATCGTCACGTGTGACTTCAGGAACGGCCGTCCTTCCGTCGGGCTGGCGAAGGTGGCCGGGGCGCTCAGCGGCAACACAGCGGGCTCGACCATCCCCTACACGTTCACCGTCACCAACACCGGCCAGACCCCGCTGAGTTCGATCGCGATCACTGACCCCAAGGTCACCGGGCTCACCTGTGCTGCAACCACCCTCGCGATCGGCGCCTCCACCACCTGCACGGCAAGCCACACGCTCACCCAGGCGGAGGTGGATGCCGGCACCGTCGTCAACAACGCCTCCGTGTCGGCGACGCCGCCGTCCGGCCCGGTCGTGACGAACACCGCGACGGCCACCGTCACCGTCCCGCGGGCGCCGGGCATCAGCCTCGCCAAGACCGCTGGGACGCCGAGCGGCAACACCGCGGGCTCGACGGTCGCCTACAGCTTCCTCGTCACCAACACGGGCAACCTGACGCTCACCGGCATCACCGTCACCGACCCGACCGTCGGCGCGGTCAGCTGCCCGGTGACCACGCTGGCCCCGGGCGTCTCGACGACCTGCACGAAGACCTACACGCTCAGCCAGGCCGACGTGAACGCCGGCGTGGTCAACAACACCGCGACCGCGGCAGGCACCCCGCCGACCGGGGCGGCAGTCACAACGACCTCGACGGCGAACCGGACGATCACGCGCACCGCGACCATGTCGCTCGACAAGCAGGCGGGGACACCGACCGGCAGCACCGCCGGCTCGACGATCGCCTACACGTTCATCGTGACCAACACCGGCAACGTGACGCTCACCGGCGTCGCCATCACCGACGCGAAGGTCGGCGCCATCACGTGCCCGCAGACCACGCTGGCGCCGGGTGCAGCAACCACCTGCACGAAGTCCTACGTCATCACCCAGGCTGACGTCGACGCCGGTGTCGTGAACAACACGGCCAGCGTGACCGGCACCCCGCCCACCGGCGTCACGGCACCGACGGCAACGGACAACACCAGCTCGACGCTGACCCGCACAACGACGATCACGCTCGACAAGCAGTTCGGCGGCCTCACCGACATCGACGGCAACGGCCAGGACGCCGGCGACCGGCTGAACTACACCTTCCTCGTCACCAACACGGGCAACGTGACCCTGACCGCCGTCGGCATCACCGACGCCAAGGTGACCAACCTGACCTGCCCGAGCACAACGCTCGCACCCGGTGCCTCCACCACCTGCACCGGCAGCTACCTGCTCACCCAGGCCGACGTGGACGCCGGCCACCTGTCCAACACGGCGACGGCCACCGGCACGCCGCCCACCGGGATGACGAAGCCGACGGCCACCGACTCCACCGACACCCCCGTCACCCCGGGCCCCTCGATCTCCCTCGACAAGACGGCCTCGGCCCCGTCCGGCAACACGGCCGGCTCGACGATCGCCTACACCTTCGGAGTCACCAACAGCGGCAACGTGACCCTGACCGGCGTCGGCGTCGTCGACCCGACGGTCGGCGCCATCACTTGCCCAGTGACGACGCTCGCGCCCGGTGCAGCGACAACGTGCACGAAGACCTACACGCTCACCCAGGCTGACGTCGACGCCGGGACCGTGATCAACACGGCGACCGCCAGCGGCACGTCCCCGACCTCTGCGACGGTGTCTGCCACCGACTCGGTCACCTCCACCGTCACCCGCACCACTGCCCTCACGATGGACAAGCAGGCTGGCGCCCTATCCGGCACGACGGCCGGCTCGAACCTGCCGTTCTCCTTCATCGTGACCAACACCGGCAACGTGACGGTGACGGCGCTGTCGGTCACCGACCCGAAGGCAGCAGGCCTCACCTGCCCGGTCACGACTCTCGCCCCCGGCGCCTCGACGACCTGCACGGCCACCCACGCGCTCACGCAGGCAGAGGTGGACGCGGGCCACGTGGCCAACACCGCTTCCGTGACGGCCACGCCGCCGTCCGGGCTGACGAAGCCGACGGCCAGCGACTCCACCGACACGACGATCGCGCAGACCACCGGCATCACCCTCGACAAGCAGGCCGGCACCCCGACCGGCGCGACGCCCGGCTCGACGATCGCCTACAGCTTCATCGTGACCAACACCGGCAACGTGACCCTCACCTCCGTCACGGTCTCCGACGCGAAGGTGACGGCGGTGTCCTGCCCGGTCACCACCCTCGCCCCTGGCGCATCGACCACCTGCGTCGCCAGCTACCCGATCACCCAGGCCGACCTGGACGCCGGCGTGGTCAACAACACCGCGACGGCAACCGGCACGCCGCCGGGCGCGATGGTCACGCCGACGGCCACCGATGCCACGACGACGCCGCTGGCAGCTGCACCGGCCCTCACCTTCGACAAGCAGGGCGCAGCCCCGTCCAGCAACAGCGTCGGCGGCACGATCGCCTACTCCTTCATCGTCAGGAACACCGGCAACGTCACGCTGCACGCCGTGGGCGTCACGGACCCCATGGTCGGCCCGGTCACCTGCCCCGTCAGCACCCTCGCGCCGGGCGCGACCACGACCTGCACGAAGACCTACACGCTGACCCAGGCCGACGTGGACGCCGGGACGGTCGACAACACGGCAACGGCAACAGGGACGCCGCCGACCGGCGCTGCCCTGACCGCCACCGACTCGGTCATCACCCCGATCACCCGCGCGCCGGCAGTCACCATCGACAAGACCGCTGCCGCGCCGTCCGGGAACACGGCCGGTTCGACGATCGCCTACACCTTCGTCGTCACCAACAGCGGCAACGTGACCCTGACCGGCGTCGGCGTCACCGACCCCAAGGTCGGTGCGACGACCTGCCCGACAACGACGCTTGCCCCCGGTGCATCCACAACGTGCACGGCGACCTACACGCTGACGCAGGCCGACGTTGACGCCGGTTCGGTCATCAACACCGCGACCGCGAGCGGCACGCCGCCGACCGGTGCAGCTGTCACGGCGACCGACGCGGTCACCTCGACCATCGCGCGCACGGCGACGATCACGATGGACAAGCAGGCGGGCACCCCGACCGGGTTCACCGTCGGTTCGACGATTCCCTACGCGTTCATCGTGACGAACACCGGCAACACGACGCTGACCGGGCTGGCCATCACCGACGCGAAGGTGGGCGCGACCGCCTGCAGCACCACGACGCTGACGCCGGGCCAGGTCGCCACCTGCACGGGCACCTACACGGTGACGCAGGCCGACGTCGACTCCGGGCATGTCGCCAACACCGCTTCCGCCACCGCGACGCCGCCGTCCGGCCTGACCGCGCCGACGGCCACCGACACCACGGACACCACCCTCATCCGCACCCCGGTGATCACGCTGGACAAGCAGGCCGGAACCCCCAGCGGCACAACGGTCGGCTCGACGATCGCCTACACCTTCGTCGTCACGAACGCCGGCAACGTCACGCTGACAACGGTGGGCGTCACGGACACCAAAGTCGGGGCGATCAGCTGCCCGGCCACGACGCTCGCGCCCGGCGCCTCGACGACCTGCGCAACGACCTACACGCTGACCCAGTCCGACGTCGACTCCGGTCACGTCGCCAACACCGCCACAGCGACGGGCACCCCGCCGGCCGGCGCAGCGGTGACCAGCACCGACTCCACCGACACGGGCATCCTTGCTGCGCCCGCGATCACCCTCGACAAGCAGGCGGCCGCCCCGTCCGGCAACAGCGCCGGCGCGACCATCGCCTACTCCTTCGTCGTGACCAACACCGGCAACGTGACGCTGGACGGTGTGGCCGTCACCGACAACACGGTCACCTCGGTGACCTGCCCGGTCACGACCCTCGCGCCCGGCGCGACCACCACTTGTACGGCCACCTACACGCTCACCCAGGCCGACGTCGACGCCGGTGTCGTGAACAACACGGCGAGCGTCGCAGGGGTGCCGCCGACCGGTGCGGCCGTCACCGCAACGGACACCGCAAGCACGCCGGTGACAGCAGCCCCGGCCATCAGCCTCGACAAGCAGGCTGCGACCCCTTCGGGTGCGACGGCCGGTTCGACCATCGCCTACGCGTTCGTCGTGACGAACACCGGCAACGTGACGCTGCACGGCGTCGCGATCACCGACGCCACGGTCGGCCCGGTCACCTGCGTGACGACGACGCTCGCCCCCGGTGCGACCACGACCTGCACGACGACCTACACGCTGACCCAGGCCGACGTCGACTCCGGGCACGTCGCCAACACCGCCTCCGTCGCGGGCACGCCCCCGACCGGTGCGGCCGTCGGGTCCTCGGACTCCACGGACACCCTGATCGCGGCCGGCCCGACGCTGACGCTCGACAAGACCGCTGCGGCGCCGACGGGCAACACGGCCGGCTCGACGATCGC
>JAOATP010000139.1 GCA_030158185.1 Propionicimonas sp. | reverse complement strand
ACCTGTGACCTCTGGGTTATGAGCCCAGCGAGCTACCGAGCTGCTCCACCCCGCGCCGGTTTCTCCAGCTTAGGTGAGACCGGCCCAGTTCCCCAAATCGGGCCCGGTCCACGCCTCCCGGGGCGGGCAGGGCGCCTCCGCTAGACTCGGTCCGCTTCCTCGCGTCGCGGGGACAGATTCTCGTGGAGGGCAGATGACCTACGCCGCCGCTGCGTCCCGGCGTTCCCGCTCCATCCCGACGAAGGCACTCGCTGCTGCCGTCGGCCTGGCGCTCACCTTGATCCTCGCGGCCTGTACCCCCGCAGCCTCGCCGACCCCCAGCGCTGCGCTACGGACGCTGTCCGTCGGCGCGACCCTCGAACCGGCGTCGATGGACCCCTGGCACGTCAACGCGGCCTCGATCCCGCAGGTGTTGCTGTACAACGTGTACGAGACGCTGGTGAAGGTTGATTCCACCGGCAACATCAAGCCCCTCCTCGCTCAGGCCTGGGAGGTCAGTCCCGATCGCCTGACCTACACGTTCCACCTGAACCCGGCTGCGAAGTTCGCCTCCGGCGCCCCGGTGGATGCTGCAGCCGTCGTCGCCAACATCAACCGCCTGAAGACGGACGCGAAGCTGGTCGAGACGCTGCGCGCCCAGCTGGCCGTTGTCTCCGGCGCGGAAGCCACCGGCAACGACCAGGTGCAGGTGACGCTGACCCGGCCGTCCCTGATGTGGCTCTACGACATGTCCTCGACCCTCGGCATGATCCTCGACCCGGCGTTCACCGGCGACCTCGCGACGGCGAGTGGGGGTTCCGGGCCGTACGTGGTCAAGGCACACACGCAGGGCGAGAGCGTCGTGCTGGCCAACAACACCAAGTACTGGGGGAACCCGGCCCGCTTCGACGAGGTCACGTTCCGGTACAGCACCGACCCTAACCCGCAGGTCGCGTCCATGCTGAGCGGTGACCTCGACGTCATCTCCAACCTCCAGTCCCCGGACGCGCTGTCCCAGTTCGCCGACACCAGCCGGTTCGCCACCACATCGGGCACCACCAATGGGGAGGTCGTCCTCGGCCTCAACCATGACAGCAAGCCAATGGCCAAGCTCGAGGTCCGCCAGGCGCTGACGATGGCCATCAACCGCAGGGACCTGATCGACACGGTGTGGAACGGTCAGGGCACGCTGATCGGCAGCATGGCCGTGCCCACCGACCCGTGGTTCGAGGACTTATCCGCCACCAATGCCTACGACCCGGTCAAGGCCAAGGCACTGCTGAAGGAGGCCGGCTACACAGAGAAGGCCCCGCTGACCCTTCGGCTGCGCGTTCCGGTGGTCCCGTACGCGGTGAAGTCAGCCCAGTACGTCGCGAGCCAGCTCCGCGACATCGGCGTGAAGGTCACCGTGGACGAGCTCGACTTCACGCGCTGGCTGGACGAGGTCTTCACCAAGGGCGACTACGACATGACGATCGTTGCCCACGTGGAGGCCCGTGACCTCGGCAAGTTCGCAAACCCGAAGTACTACTGGCACTACAACGACCCGAAGTTCGCCCAGCTGTACACGGCAGCCGACCAGGCGACCAGTGAGGAAGAGGGCAACGAGCTGATGAAGCAGGCGACGAAGTACCTCGCCGACCAGGCTGCAGCCGTCTGGCTCTTCGCCCTGCCGAATCTTGTGATCACCAAGTCCACGATCACCGGGGTGGCGCAGAATGCCGCCACCTTGAGCTTCGACCTCACGACGATCACCAGCCGGTAGGGCGGTAAGGGCACAGCCATGCACCTTGCCCTGCGCATCGCCCGCCGGACGGGGGTGTTCGTCGTCAGCCTCTTGGGCGCGTCGTTGCTGATCTTCCTCCTCACCAACGCCCTGCCCGGAGACGTCGCACAGGTCCTCCTCGGCACCGACGCGACACCGGAGGCCGTCGCACAGCTGCGTGCGCAGCTGGGCCTCGACCGGCCACTGCCGGTGCAGTACCTGAGCTGGCTCGGCGGGATCCTGGTCGGGGACTTCGGTCACTCGCACCTGAACGGCATCCCCGTGCTGACCCTGCTGGCCCCGCGCATCGCCGTCACCATGTGGCTGGTGCTGTTCGGGCTGATCGGCTCGCTGCTGATCGCGATTCCTGCAGGCATGGTCGCAGCGCTGAAGCGTCGGTCCTGGCCGGGCTTCACCATCAGTGCCGCAGCACAGCTCGGCATGGCCGTGCCGGTGTTCTGGGGCGGCATCCTCCTCGTCCTCATCTTCGCCGTCTGGTTGCACTGGTTGCCGGCCAACGGGTACGTCCCCCTGCTGAAGGACCCCGGTCAGTGGGCTGCGCACCTCGTCCTTCCCGCGGTCACCCTTGCCCTCGTCCAGGCAGCTGTGCTGATCCGCTACGTGCGGTCCGCGTTCATCGAGGTGCTCAACGAGGACTACTACCGCACCGCCCGATCGATCGGCTGGACGCCGATGCGGGCGCTGCTGCGGCACGGCATTCGCAATGCGGCCATCTCGCTGGTCACCGTCCTCGGACTGCAGGTGTCCACCGTGCTGGTCGGGGCGATCGTTGTGGAGTCGGTGTTCACCCTTCCCGGCCTCGGCTCGCTGCTGCTGACGGCTGTCAACCAGCGCGACCTGCTCGTGGTGCAGGGAACCGTGATGTTCCTTGTGCTCGCCGTGCTTGCGATCAGCGCGCTCGTCGACCTCTCCTACCTGCTGATCGACCCGCGTCAGGCGTCAGCGGCCGAGCAGGGCGAGGGTTCCGCATGAAGCGCGCCCAGCTGGTCACGGGCCTCGTCCTCGTCTCCGCCGTCGTGATCACAGCGATCGTCGCGGTCTTCTGGACGCCCTTCGATCCCGTGCGCGTCGTCGCCGGCCAGCGGCTGTTGCCCCCGGGCTGGCCGCACGTCCTGGGCACCGATGGTTTCGGCATCGACATCGCCAGCCGCCTGATGGTCGGTGCCCGCACCATCCTGCTCGTCGGCATCATCTCCGTCGGCGTCGCAGCCGTCGTCGGAGTACCGCTGGGCATGCTGGCCGGCCAGGCCGGAGGCTGGGTGGACGAAGTCGTGATGCGCGTCTCCGACGTCGTCTACGCCTTCCCCGCGTTGCTGCTGGCGATGCTGCTGGCCGCCATCTACGGCGGCTCCACCGCGACCGCCATGATCGCGATCGGCGTCGCAACGATCCCGGCGTTCGCGCGCGTGGCGCGGGCCGGGACCCTGCAGGTGATGGCCAGCGACTTCGTCCTCGCAGCGAAGGCCTCCGGCACGTCCCGCTGGGGTGTCGCGCGCCGCCACGTCCTGCCCAACATCGCGCCGCTCATCGGCGTCCAGGCCTCGGTCGGGTTCGCCATGGCGATCCTCGCCGAGGCAGCCCTTTCCTACCTCGGCCTCGCCACGCCGCGTCCGAATCCGACGTGGGGCAACATGCTGCGCGACGCCCAGAACTTCCTCTTCGTCGCGCCGCTCCAGGCGCTGTGGCCGGGCCTTGCGATCGCCCTCGCCGTCCTCGGCTTCAACCTGCTGGGCGACGGGCTGCGCGACTACCTCGACCCCCGGTTGCGGGAGGTTCCATGAGCCTGCTCGAGGTGCGCGACCTGCGGGTCAGCTTCGGTCGGAGGAAGATCGAGGCCGTTCGTGGTGTCGACTTCGAGATCGCCGAGGGGCAGCGGCTCGGCGTGATCGGCGAATCCGGCTCCGGCAAGACGGTGACAGCGCTTGCCCTGATGGGCCTGCTGCCCGACAACGCGACGGCCACCGGTTCGGTGCGGCTCAGGGGCAACGAGATCATCGGGGCCCCTGAGGTGGCCCTCGCCCGGTTGCGCGGGGACGCGGTGTCGATGGTGTTCCAGGAGCCGATGACGGCACTCGACCCCACCATGCGGGTCGGACGCCAGGTGGCGGAGGTCCTGCGCCTGCACCAGGGCGCCGAGTCCGGCCCGGCGCGCGACCGGGTGGTGTCGATGCTGGCCGAGGTGGGGCTGACCGACCCCACCAGGATCGCCGACGCCTACCCGCACCAGCTCTCCGGCGGCCAGCGCCAGCGGGTCGTCCTTGCCATGGCACTGATCAACTCGCCCGACCTTGTGGTGTGCGACGAGCCGACCACAGCCCTCGATGTCACCGTCCAGGCGTTGGTGCTGCAGAAGCTGGACGAGGTGCTGACGGCCAGCGGCGCAGCCTGCCTGTTCATCAGCCACGACCTCGCGGTGGTGTCGCAGGTCTGCGACCGGGTCCTCGTGATGCTCGACGGTGAGGTCGTCGAGGCCGGGACGGTCGCGGAGCTGTTCACCGACGCCACGCACCCGTACACCAGGGGCCTCGTGGCAACCGCCCGGCTCGAGCTGACCCGTCCCGGCCAGCGGCTGCCGACGGTCGAGGACTTCTACGCGCCTGAAGCCCGTCTGGGGGAGCGGGCATGACCGAACCGCTCTACCGCGCAGAACAGCTCACCCGCCGCTATCGCAACGGCGGGACGGAGGTGCTGGCGCTCGACAACGTCGACCTCACCATCGAACCCGGACGCCGCCTGGGGATCGTGGGGGAGTCGGGGTCGGGCAAGTCGACCCTCGTCCGGCTGCTGGCCGGTCTCGACCGTCCCACGTCCGGGCGGATCTGGTTCGAGGGCACCGAGATCACCTCGCTGCCCGAGCGGCGGCTGGGCTTCCTGCGGGCGGCGGTGCAGATGGTGTTCCAGGACCCGCGCTCCTCGCTCAACCCCCGGATGCGCGTCGGCGACATCATCACCGAACCGCTGCGCTCGCGGCTGGTCCGCCGGCAGCTCCCCGGCGGCGTCGATCATGCAACCAGGCTGGCAGAGGTGCTCGAGGCGGTTGACCTGCCTGCGGACTCCGGTGGGCGCTACCCGCACGAGTTCTCCGGCGGCCAGCGGCAACGGATAGCGATCGCCCGGGCGCTCGCCCCCAAGCCCGAGATCCTGATTGCTGACGAGCCCGTGTCCGCGCTGGACGTCTCCGTCCGCGCGCAGGTGCTGAACCTGCTCACCGACCTGGTCGCCGCCCAGGGCCTCACCCTGATCGTCGTCAGCCACGACCTGATGGTGGTGCGGCACCTGTGCGACCAGCTGGCAGTGATGCGCGCGGGGCGCATCGTCGAGCAGGGCGACACAGAGACCGTCTACACCCGGCCGGGCACCGACTACACCCGGGCGCTACTGGCGGCGATCCCGCGCATCAGGACCGCCGGCTGAGCGCTCAGGTGTCCGCGGGGACCACGGCGTCCGTGGCGAGGCGCGACAGCACCTCGTCGTGCAGGTGGCCGTTGGTGGCGAGGGCGCCGGGACCGTGCGGTCCGTCGCGGCCGTCAAGGTTGGTGAAACGGCCGCCGGCCTCTGTGACGATGATCGTGAGGGCAGCCATGTCGTGCAGTGCGAGTTCGGGTTCGGTGGCCACGTCCACAGCGCCTTCGGCCAGCAGCATGTAGCTCCAGAAGTCGCCGTAGGCACGCGTGCGCCAGCAGTCCCGCATCAGGTCGACGAACTGCTGGCCCCTTCCCGACTCCACCCAGCCCCCGATCGAGCTGTACGAGAGCGAGGCGTCCTCGATGGCCCCGACGGCCGAGGTGTGCACCGGCAGGCCCTGCAGCAGGCTGCGTCCGGTGAAGGCGCCGCTGCCCCGCGACGCCCACCAGCGCCGGGACAGCGCAGGGGCGGAGACGACGCCGGCCACCACCTCGTCGCCGACCATCAGTCCGATCAGGGTGGCCCAGACCGGCACGCCGCGGACGAAGTTGGCCGTGCCGTCGATCGGGTCGATCACCCAGCGCCGAGGGCCCCAGCCCGAATCGGCACGTTCCTCGCCCTGGATGGCGTCGCGCGGACGCGTGCGCCCGAGCATGCTGCGCAGGGTGTCCTCCACGGCGGTGTCGGCGTCCGTCACCGGCGTCAGGTCGGGCTTGGAGTCGATCCGGAGGTCCGAGGCCTTGAACCTGGCCATCGTGATCGCGTCGGCCTGGTCGGCAAGGATGTGGGCCAGCCGGAGGTCATCCAGCAGCGATTGGTCGGGCATGATCGCCAATCTAGCTGAACGCCTTCTCCATCCTGCGGAAGGACTCCAGCCGTTCGACGGCGAGCCGGCCGTCGGCGACAGCGACGTCGAGTGCGCACTCCGGTGCCGCCGAATCGTGCCGGCAGCCGCGGGGGCAGTCCTGCACGATGTCGGACAGGTCGGAGAAGGCCGAGATGATCGAATCCGGCGTGACGTGGCTCAGTCCGAAGGAGCGGACGCCGGGGGTGTCGATGACCCAGCCCGCGTCCTCCGGCAGCATCAGGGCGATCGCGCTGCTGGACGTGTGCCTGCCCCGCCCCGTGACCTCGTTCACCTCGCCGACCTGCCGGTCGATGCCCGGAATCAGGGCGTTGACCAGCGTTGACTTGCCCACGCCGGAGTGCCCGACGAGGACGCTGCGGTGGCCGGCGAGGGCCGTGCGCAGCTCGCTGAGGTCGGAGCCGGGCTCGACGGCGACAACCTGGATCCCCAGCGGACGGTAGGTGGCCATCAGCCCCTCCGGTGCCGCGAGATCCGACTTGGTCAGCACGAGCAGAGGCTCCAGACCGGCGTCGTACGCGGCGACGAGGATCCGGTCGATCATGCCGACGCGTGGGGGTGGGTCGGCGAGCGCTGCGACGATCACCAACTGGTCAGCGTTGGCGACGATGGGGCGCTCGAACGGGTCGTCGTCGTCGGCTGTGCGGCGCAACACGGTCTCGCGTTCGTTCACTTCGACGATGCGTGCCAGCGTGCCCTCGTCGCCGGAACTGTCACCGGCCAGTCGCACCCGGTCGCCGACGATCACGGCGGTGCGGCCGAGGGAGCGGGCCTTCATCGCTGTCACCACGGCGCCGACGTTGTTGATCAGGCAGCGGTAGCGGCCCCGGTCGACGGTGACGACGGTGGCCTCAGCAGCGTTCGGGAAGGTGGGACGGTCCTTCGTCCGCGGCCGGCTCCGCTTGCCGGGCCTGCCGAAGCCGGCCTCGGGGTCGTCGGTGATCGAGTCGCTGGGGCGGCGGCTCACGATGCCACCCCCACGAGCCGCGTCCAGGTGCCGACGAAGTCCGGCAGGGTCTTGGTCGTGCACCCGACGTCGTCGAGTTCCACGCCGGGGGTGACCAGCCCGAGCAGGGCTGCTGCGTGCGCCAGCCGGTGGTCGGCGTGGGTGTGGAAGATGCCGCCGTGGCGGGGCGTCGGGGTGACCTGCAGGCCGTCGGCCGTCTCGTCGGCATCGACGCCCAGGCCGGTCAGCTCTGTGGCGAGGGCGGCGAGGCGGTCGGTCTCGTGGCCGCGGATGTGCGCGACCCCGCGGATCGTGCTCGGTCCCGACGCGACGGCGGCGAGGGCTGCAGCAACGGGGGTCAGCTCGCTGACGGCGTGGAGGTCGACGTCGGCGCCACGGACACCGTCCGGCGCGGAGAGCGTCACCGTCCGGTCGGTGCCGCGACCCGAATGGCTGATGCGTGCGCCGAACGCCGCCAGCACGGCAAGGAGCTCGTCCGCAGCCTGCACGGATCCCTCCGGCCACGCTGTGCGAAGTTCGCCGCCGGTCACCAGTGCCGCGGCGAGCAGGGTCGCAGCGTTCGTCAGGTCGGGTTCGACGGTCTCGTCGATGGCTGCGATCGGGCCGTGCGCAACGCGCCAGGTGAACTCCGAGGGCCGATCGACCGTGACGTCGCGACGAGCGAGCAGGGTGGCCGTCATCTCGATGTGGGGCAGCGACGGCAACGTGGCGCCACGGTGGGTGATCTCCAGGCCGTCGGGGTACCGCGCGCCGGCGAGCAGCAGCGCGGAGACGAACTGGCTGGAAGCGCTCGCGTCCACACTCACGCACCCGCCACGCACCGAGGGCGTGCCGGACACCGTGAACGGCACCCGGTGTGGCTCGCTGACCTCGGCGCCGAGGTCGACGAGGGCCGCCAGCAGTGCATCGACGGGCCGCGCGCTCGCGGCTGCGTCCCCGATGAACGAGGTTGCCGGCGAGGCGAGGGCTGCCAGCGGCGGAAGGAAGCGCATGACGGTGCCGGCGAGGCCACAGTCGATCGTCCCGCCGCCGCGGATACCGGCTGCTGGCCGGACGCCGAGGCGCCCGTCGGGCAGGTCGGTGAATTGCGCACCGAGGGCGGTGAGGCCGGCGCGCATCAGCGCCGTGTCGCGGGAGTCGAGCACACCGGTGAGGGTCGAGGTGGCGTCGGCGAGCGCTGCCAGCACCAGGCTCCGTGCGCTGGCCGACTTCGAGCCGGGTACGACGACGAGTCCGTGGACGGGAGCGTCAGCAACCGGGGCCGGCCAGTGGATCAAGAAAGCACACCCTCAACGGTCCGGCGAGCCTTGCGGAAGGACCTGCGGGCCAGCCGTGCGGTGTCCTCAGCAGTGGCACGCGTGTCGCGCTGCAGCTCGGCCTTCCGCTTGGCTGCCTCCTTGCTGAGCAGCTGCTTCTGGGTGCGGACGCGCCACGCGATGTTCGGCTTGCCCTCGGTGTCCTGTGCTGCGAGCAGGACGCCTCCGAGCAGGGCGATGTTCTTGTTGAGCTGCGAGCCGACCGCCGTCCGCTCCGCCCCCTTGACCTTCAGCGGGTTGGCAACCAGCACGTGGGGAACCATCGTGAGGGCCAGCACCCCGGCGCCGAGCCGGCGGCCCAGCCCGGTGGCGAGGCTGAGGCCGCCGACGATCTGCAGGGCGCCGTTGCACTTCACGAAACCGGCGGTGTCCTCCGGCAGGTAGCCGCGCACCTCGGCGGGCAGGGATGACGTCACGAGCGGCAACACCTTGTCGGCAAGGGGTTGTGCATCGGCGACGAACTCCTCGGGGTGCCGGAGCGCCTTGACCCCGTTGATCACGAAGTAGCTGGCCAGCATCGAGCGGGCGACGAACCGCAGAAGACTCATGCCCTATTACTACCCCGATAGCCTGCAACTGCCAAGCCGGTCCGGACGATGGCGGGGACTAAGGTCGCAGGCATGTGCGGACGCTATGCCTCCTCCGCCGACGCGGCGGAGCTCACCGAGATCTTCGAGATCGACGAAGTGGCCGGCCCGTTGCCCGCCCCAGCGTGGAATGTCGCGCCGACCGACCCGATTCCGGCCGTCTTCGAGCGACTGCGTGAGGGCGAGCGCAGGAGGCTGCTCGCAGAGGTGCGCTGGGGCCTCGTCCCCTCCTGGTCGAGGGACGCGAGCGGCGCCGCCCGGCTGATCAACGCCCGGGTGGAGACGGTGGGGGAGAAGCCTGCCTTCCGCAAGGCGTTCGCCTCCCGGCGCTGCCTCCTGCCGGCGGACGGCTACTACGAGTGGTACACCGTGCCCGCTGCCGGCGGCGGGAAGCCGGTCAAGCAGCCGTACTTCATCAGCCCCGCCGACGGCGGACTGTTCGCGATGGCGGGGCTCTACGAGTTCTGGAAGGCGCCGGACGGGGAGTGGCTCACGACGGCGACGGTGATCACGACGTCGGCGACTGACGAGGTGGGACACCTGCACGACCGGATGCCGATGAGCGTCCCCGTGGAGAATTGGTCGGCGTGGCTCGATCCGGGCTTCGGCGCGGATGCCAGGGCTTTGCTCACCGTCCCGGTCTCCGGTCTCACGTTCCATCCGGTGTCGAGGGCCGTCAACAAGGTTGCCAACGACGGTCCGGAACTCGTTGAGCCGATCACGGCCTGAGCCCGCGGGAGGCGGTCGTCGTGGAATATCGCCGCCTGCCGGCTCGTTGAAGAGGCGTGATCGAGACCATTGAGGCAGCAGCGTCCCCGGCGACGGCACGGCCTCGTCAGGCGCACCCGCTAGGCTCGTTCGTGATGAACCTCCCCACGCTCCCTGATCAGGCCGACCTCGCAACGCCCGAGACCGATGCCGAGCGTTCGTCGCGCTTCGAGACCGAGGCGCTGGCCTACCTCGACCAGCTCTACGGTGCGGCGCTGCGGATGACCCGGAACCCCACCGACGCAGAAGACCTGGTGCAGGAGACCTTCGCAAAGGCGTACGCGTCCTTCCACCAGTTCACGCCGGGCACGAACCTGAAGGCCTGGCTGTACCGCATCCTCACCAACACCTTCATCAACAGCTACCGCAAGAAGCAGCGCCAGCCCCAGTCGTCCGGCTCCGAGGTCGAGGACTGGCAGCTTGCCCGCGCGGAGGCGCACACCTCCACCGGCCTGCGCTCTGCGGAGACCGAGGCGCTGGACCGGATGCCGCATTCAGCGGTGACCGAAGCCATGAACGCGCTGGCCCCGGACTTCCGGCTGGCCGTCTACCTCGCCGATGTCGAAGGCTTCTCGTACAAGGAGATCGCCGAGATCATGGGAACCCCGATCGGAACGGTGATGTCGCGGCTCAACCGCGGACGCAACCAGCTCCGCGTCTCCCTCGCGGACTTCGCACGTGAGCACGGGCTCGTCGGGGGCGACGATGACGCCTGAGTTCGAGGACTGCACGGACGTGCTCCGCAGCCTGTACGCCTTCCACGACAACGAGCTGACCGCAGCGGAGGCCGACGATATCCGTCAGCACCTGATGGCCTGCGAACCGTGCCTGGACCACTTCCAGGTGGAGGACGCGATGCGCCTGCTCATCAAGCGGTGCTGTGCCGAGGAGAAGGCGCCGGATGGCCTGCGCCTGCGGATGCGGGCCACCTACTCCCGCACGGTGATCGGCTTCGACAGCATCGAGTGACCCAGGACCGAATTTGCACAGGCACAGCGAAACCCCCGCTCGAGAGCGGGGGTTTTTGCGTTCAGCCGGCCGAGATCGTCAGGTGTTGGGACGCTTGCCGTGGTTCGCTGCGTTCTTCCTGCGGGCCCGGCGCTTGCGTCCACCCTTACCCATCGCGGTCTCCTCGTGTTGAAAGTCGTTGGCGCCAGACGGCACGAAGACCCATTCTGCCAGCCTGTGCACGCTCCCTCCAACTCGGTCAGTAGTGTGACGGTCATGCAGACGATGGAGCAGGTGATCCGGCTGCACTGTGTCCTGGCAGACGAGGACCGGAATTGGCTCAACGAATTGGTCGACGAATGGTCGCTGCTGGCCGACCTCGCGTTCGCCGACCTGATCCTGTGGGTACCCGACGCCGACGACAACGTCTTCTGGGCAGCGGCCCAGGTGCGGCCCACCACCGGACCCACCTCGCTCGAGGACGACGTGGTCGGCGAGGAGATCGCCTACGACCCCGAACACCTGGTCACGGAGGCCTACCTCTCGCAGGAGATCAGCCACACCAGCGGGAACAAGCTGCACGCCGGCATCCCTGTGGACGTGATGGCGATCCCCATCCTCCATGGCGAGAACGTGCTCGCCGTCGTGGAGATGCACACCAACCAGATGGGCGTCCGCGCTCCGGGCGCACTCGAGGATGCCTACCTCGAGGCTGCCCAGCTGCTGGCAGGGATGGTGCACCGGCACCAGTTCCCGCTCGGTGGCGATCGCCGGGTGCCGTGGGTGTCCCCGCGGGTGGGTGACGGCATGATCCGCGTGAACCAGGCCGGCATGATCAGCTTCGCCAGCCCGAACGCGCTGAGCGCCTACCGTCGGCTCGGCCTCACCAGCGACCTGTACGGCGAGGACTTCGTTGCGGTCACCCGTTCGCTGTTGAAGGAGCGGGCGCCGGTGGAGCGGCCGGTCGCCGCCAGCCTCGCCGGCCGTGGCTCTGCGGAGATCGACCTGGAGACCGCTGTCGCCAATGTCCGGCTCCGGGTCCTGCCGCTGAGCAGCGAGGAGGGTCCGGAGGGCCTGCTGGTGATGTGCCGCGACACGACGGAGCTGCGCTCCCGCGAACGCCAGCTGGTGACGAAGGACGCGACCATCCGCGAGATCCACCACCGGGTGAAGAACAACCTGCAGACCGTCGCAGCGCTGCTGCGGCTGCAGGCACGGCGCATTTCCTCACCGGAGGCCAAGGGTGCGCTCAGCGACGCCATGAAGCGCGTCGCAGCGATCGCCGTGGTGCACGAGATCCTCAGCCAGGCCTTCGACTCGTCGGTGAAGTTCGACGACGTCGCCGACCGGCTGCTACGCATGGTCGGCGATGTCGCAGCCACCGGCGGCAAGGTGCGGATGGTGCGGGAGGGATCCTTCGGCTACGTCCCGGCCGACGTCGCAACGAGCCTTTCGCTGATCCTCACCGAGCTGTGCCAGAACGCCGTCGAGCACGGCCTGCGCGAGCAGTCCGGCGAGGTGCTGGTCCTGCCGCACCAGCAGGACGGGGAACTGGTCGTCGAGGTGCGCAACTTCGGCGAGCCCCTGCCCGACGGCTTCCAGATCGGCAATTCGACGAGCCTGGGCCTGTCGATCGTCAGCACGCTGGTCGCAGACCTGGGTGGGGAGTTCCGCCTGGAGTCGGACGCGGCCGCCACGTCGGCCACCGTCCGGGTACCACTCATCTGACCCGCACAACCACCGAGTTGTCAGAAGCACAGGTCGCTCTGGCGACCACAGACTCTGACAACTCGGAGATGAGGGGCGGTTGTCGTCTAGGTGTTGCGGACCCGCATTCGTGCGGCCCGGCGCTTCATGGCCCGACGCTCGTCCTCGCTGAGACCACCCCACACGCCGTGATCCTGTCCGGCGTCGAGAGCCCACTGCAAGCAGGCTTCGCGCACGTCACAGCGGCGGCAGACCTTCTTGGCCTCCGCGATCTGCATCAAGGCGGGACCCGTGTTTCCGATGGGGAAGAACAACTCCGGGTCTTCTGTCAGGCAGGCAGCCCTGTGGCGCCAGTCCATTCAGTAACACTCCTAGGTAGGTGGGCCGAATTGGCGGATGGCCCGAGCACGCGTCACCGGGCGCGGTAAACCAACGCCCGGTGTCAAGACTGACAACTGTAGCCCGTACAGCACAAGGGCGGCCAGCATTTTGCACAAGTGGTGTCATGCGCTCCCATCGGTTGCACGAACCGGCGGCCCGTGGCTGCGGCGGCTACGCTGGCGCCCGTGCCCGACCCGAACCGACGACGACCGCTGGGGCTTGTGGTCGCAGCCACCGGCTCGCTGCTGGTGGGAATCGCGCTGATTGCCCTAGCCGCAGCGTCCCTGAGCGCCGGCCACGGGGGCTTCAGCGGGGGTGTCGGGATCGCCCTGATCATCTACGGTCTCGCGATGGCCGGTGGCGCCTACGCCCTCTGGAAGGGCAGCATCTTCGGCCGCGGACCTGTCGTCGCGATGGCGTTGCTGAACCTTGTCGCCGGCTACACGTTCACCCAGTCGGCACCGTGGGTGTGGCTCATCGTCGCGGTGTCGGCGGCGACCGTCGTCGCAGCGGCCCTGCCCGGCACCAGCCGTGCACTGCACCTGGGCAGGGTCAGCTCAGGCGGCGAGCCCCCGCAGAAGGACGACCCAGGAACGTGACCGGCACGGCGAGCGACGCCTCGGCGAACGCGGCAGTGACGGCCGAAGCGACGGCGTCGACCTGCTCGGCACGGACGAGGGCGAGCACGCAGCCACCGAACCCGCCGCCGGTCATCCGGGCACCGAGCGCTCCGGCTGCGCAGGCGGTCGAGACCGCGAGGTCGACGCTCGTCTCGGTGATCTCGTAGTCGTCGCGCATGGAGTCGTGTGAGGCGGTCATGAGCTCGCCGAGCCGGGCGTAGTCGCCCGCGTCCAGCGCAGCGACGGACTCCAGCACCCGTGCGTTCTCGGTGACGATGTGGCGCACCCGGCGTCCGATCATCTCCGGGAGCTGTGCGAGGGCGGCCTCCAGGTCGGTCACGTCACGCAGCGCAGGGACGCCGAGGATGGCGGCCGCCTGCTCGCAGCTGGCCCGACGGGCGGCGTACTCGCCGTCCACATGGGTGTGCCGGGTGCGGGTGTCGACGACGAGGATCTCCAGGCCTGCGCCGGTGACGGCGAGCGGCACCTGGCGGCTGGCGAAGTCGCGGCAGTCGAGGAAGAGGGCGTGGTCGGCGATGCAGAGGGTGGACGCTGCCTGGTCGAGCAGGCCGGTGGGGGCGCCAACGTAGGCGTTCTCCGCAATGCGTGCCAGCTTGGCCCGGTCCAGGGGTTCGATGTCGAGCGCGTTCAGGTCGGCGAACGCAGCCAGTGCTGCGCACTCGATCGCTGCGGAGGAGGACAGGCCTGCACCCAGCGGCACGTCGGAGGTGAGCACGACATCGGCGCCGGCGACGGTGTGGCCGGCCCGCTGCAGTGCCCAGACCACGCCGGCGAGGTAGGAGTGCCAGCCCGGGCTTCCCGGCACCAGGCCGTCCTGCCCGAGTTCGACGGTCTCGTCGAGGTCGACGGAACGGAACCGCCAACGACCGTCGGAGCGGGGTGCCGCTGCGACGTAGGCCGCCTGCGGCAGGGCGAACGGCAGCACGAAGCCGTCGTTGTAGTCGGTGTGTTCACCGATGAGGTTGATGCGACCCGGTGCCGCCCAGACCCCGGTGGGGGCGTGGCCGGTGAGCTCGGTGAAGGCAGCGATGACCTGCGTCGTGAGCACGCTCAGTCCTCCTCGTCGTCGAGGCGGGCAAGCCAGGTGGCCAGCCGCTCAACGGCATTCTCGTGCTCCGGGTACTGGTCGACGAACAACGTGAGCTTTTCGGACAGCCAGGCGAAGCTGACCTCCTCCTCGCCGCGACGGTCGGCGAGCTCCTCGATGCCGCGGTCGGTGAAGTACATCAGCCGGCCAGGGCGCGCACGAGCAGGTCGGACTCCTGGGCCGTGTGCACCTTCACCGAGCCAACGGACGGCGCGGACGCCGCCGGCCGCATGATGCCGGTCATCTTCAGCTCGTAGCCGGGGAGGAAGGTGGCGATGGCCTGCGGCAGGTGCAGTTGCAGGAACCACCAGGCGCCCTGGTTCTCCGGCTCGTCCTGTGCCCAGCGAAGGTCGGTGACCTGTGGGTACTTGGCCAGCTCCGCAGCAAGCTCGCGGGCAGGCAACGGGTAGAGCCGCTCCAGCGGCAGGATGGCGACCTGCCCGTCGAGGCCGGCCTCGTGGCGCGCCTGCACCAGTTCCCAGCGGATCTTGCCCGAGCACATCACGATGCGCTTCACGGCCGCGTGGTCGGTGATCGTCGGGTCGCCCATCGCCGGCTGCCACCGTCCCTGCGTGAACTCGGTCACCGGCGAGACTGCGACCTTCGAGCGCAGCATCGACTTCGGCGTCATAATCACCACCGGGCGGTGCCAGTTCACGTAGGCGTGGGTGCGCAGCAGGTGGAAGTAGCTGGCCGGGGTGGACGGCTGGCAGACGGCGAGCGCGCCCTCCGAGCACAGCGACAGCCAGC
>JAOATP010000138.1 GCA_030158185.1 Propionicimonas sp. | reverse complement strand
AACGAAAAAGCTGCGGATGGGCCATGGCCCGTCCGCAGCTGTTCACGTCTGCTGCGATCTGGTAATCCTCAGGTCAGTCGCTGCCAGCCTTTCGGCCTCGCAACCAGTAGCGCCTGCTCCCCCCTGCAGGAGAAAGCCTAGAGAATCGGGTGCCCGTGCGTCTGTCCCCCCGGAGGGTGACATCACTCATCGGACTCCGGCGGGGTGGACCTCGGGGCCTCCGCGACCGGCGCAGTCACGGGGACGCGGCGCACGCGTCGCCGCCACACCACGACGGGGACGCCGAGCAGTGTCACCAGCAGCAGGAACGGGAGCAGCGCCCCGACGATGGTGAGCAGGACGCGGCTGCTGGAGACGAGGGCGTTCCAGCCGGCGGCAAGGCCGGAGAGGAAGCCCGGTTCCTCGGGCGCGACGACCGCAGGTGGCGTGGTCTGGAGCGTGACGGTGATCGGCGACTGCGCCACTCGTCCGGCCAGCGACTTCTGCTGGGCGACCAGGGAGTCGCGCTCCTCGATGCGGGTGGTCAGCTGCGATTCGAGCTCGGTGAGCTGGCTGATGTTCCCTGCCTTCTTCGAGAGCTCGTTGAGCCGGGCGATGGAGCCCTCGAGTGCCCTGACCCGCGCGGCGACGTCGGCGACCTGCATGGTGACGTCCTCGCTCGAGATCACCCGGCTGGTGATGGTGCCGAGGGACTTCAGCTGCTCAAGGGTGCTGTCAAGGGTTTCGGCCGGCACGGAGATCACCATGGTCGAGGTGGGCGTCGTGATGCCCTTCGCGTCGACCCGGGTGACCAGGTTCTCCGTGGTGACCACGCCACCCGCAGCGGTGGCGAGCGCGCGAAGCCTTGTGGCAGCGATCTCGACATCGGTGACCGTGATGGCCGCGCTCGCGCTGCGGGCGACCTTCACCTGCACGGTGCCCGCGAAACCGCCACCACCCTCGGCGGGCTTGGCCTCCGGTGCGGAGGCATCCTGGAGCGTCCCGTCGGCCGCGCGACCATCAGCCTGTGCCGCGGAGCCGGCTGCCGGGCTGGCGCTGTTGGCGGAGCATCCGCCAGCGACGAGGACGAGGGGAACGAGGGCCGCGAGGCCGAGTGTGCGCAAGGTGCTCATGCCCTACCCACGGCTGCCCCGCTGCAACCGTTGCGGGAATTGCTGCTCGGGAGCCAACTGTTGCCGGATTGTGACCTCGGCGACACTGGGGCCATGACTGCACAGACCTATGACGTTGTCGTGATCGGGGCCGGGCCGGCCGGCGAGAACGCTGCCGACTATGCGACCAGGGGTTCTTCGCGCACAGCGCTGATGGTGGAGCGCGAACTGGTGGGAGGCGAGTGCTCCTACTACGCGTGCATTCCGAGCAAGGCGATGCTGCGTCCGATCGAGGTGCGCGCGAGCGTCCGGAACCTCGGAGGGCTCCCCGACGACATCCCCCTGGACGTCGCAGCCCTGCTGGCCCGTCGCGACTACTGGGTCTCCGACTACAGCGACGCCGGACAGGAGAAGTGGGCTGCCGGGGCTGGCATCGACATCGCCCGCGGCACCGGAAGGCTGGTCGGCGATCGGCGCGTGCTGATCACCTCCAGCGAAGGCACGCTCGAGGTCGAGGCCAGGCTCGCGGTCGTGGTGGCAACGGGGTCGAGCCCTGTGGTCCCCGAAGCCTTCGCAGCAGTGAAGCCGTGGGGTTCGCGCGACGCCACGGGCATCAAGGAGGTGCCTGCAACGATCGCCGTCATCGGCGGCGGGGTCGTGTCGGTGGAAGCATGCCACTGGCTCGCAGCCCTCGGTGCAAAGGTGACCCTGCTGGTGCGCGGCGAGCGACTCCTCGACCGGTTCGAGAAGTTCGCCTCGGACCTCGTGGCCGAAGGGCTGCGGACGGCGGGCGTCGAGCTGCGTTTCGGGGCCGGTGTCAGCGCTGCCCGGCGGGACGGTGCTGCGGACACCGGGCTCGGCATGGTCCACGGCGGGCCCGTGACGCTGACCGTCGACGGAGTGGAGGAGGAGTTCTCCGAAGTGCTGGTTGCGACCGGCCGCAAGCCCGCCACCGCCGAACTCGGCCTGGAGAGCATCGGCCTGAGGGCCGCCGACTTCGCCGACCCGGGAGCCCGCCCGGCCTGGCTGCACGTCGTCGGCGACGTCGGCGGCCAGGCTCCCCTCACCCACTGGGGCAAGTACCGGGCCCGTCTTGTCGGTGACCTGATCGCCGCGCGCGCCGACGGGTTGCCCGACCCGGAGGTGCCCGCTGACGTGCCTGTGCCGCAGGTGGTCTTCACCGACCCGCAGGTGGCCTCGGTCGGGATCACCGAAGCGGAGGCAGCCGCGCAGGACATCGACGTGGAGTGCGTCGAGGTCGACCTCACCAGCGCGTCCGGGACGGCCCTGCTGCGTGACGACGCCGGAGGCAGGGCAAAGCTCGTGTTCGCGGCCGGTGGCGGCCGCCTGCTCGGGGCGACGTTCGCAGGCACCGAGGTGGCCGAGCTGCTGCACGCCGCGACGGTGGCCATCGTCGGGCACCTGACACCCGGTCAGCTGTGGCACGCCGTGCCGTCCTACCCGACGGCCAGCGAGGTGTGGCTGCGCCTGCTGGAGGCCTACCGGGCACGCTGACCGCGAGGCGGCAGCTGCCATTGCCCGAGCACGTTCTGCACGAGGAAGCCCTGGTCGGCCAGCTGGTCGAGCAGGGCAAGACAGGTCGGCAACGCGACGCCTGCCTTCAGCGCCAGGTCACCGGCGCCGAGGCTTCCCCTGCCGGGGACGGCCTCGAAGACCCGCAGCTCCTCGGCGCTGAGCTGGTCTGTCGGCCGCCGCTCCGACGGCGGGCGCGGGTTGGCCCGGCCCAGGGGTGAGAGCAGCTCAAGGACGTCACTGGCCCGGGCGACGAGGATCGCCTCGGACTCGCGGATCAGCAGGTGCGGGGTCACCGACGTCGCGCTGGTCACCGGCCCCGGCACGGCCATGACGATGCGGCCCAGCACGTTCGCCCACGTCACCGTGTTGCGTGCACCGGAACGGACAGCCGCCTCCACCAGCACCGTGCCGGGCGCCAGCGCTGCGATCAGGCGGTTCCTCGCGAGGAACCGGACCCGTGTGGGGTGCTCACCGGGAGCAAGTTCACTGACCAGCACGCCCCGCTCAGCGATCCGGTCGAACAGCGGACGGTGTCCCGCAGGGTAGGGCTGGTCGAGCCCGCCGGCCATCACCGACACCGTCGGGGTGCGTCCGGCGAGGCAGCCGCGGTGCGCGGCGGCGTCGATGCCGTAGGCACCACCGGAGAGCACGCAGCGTCCGGACTCGGAGAGTTCTGCAGCCAGCTCGGAAGCGACCGTGTCGCCATACGGCGTCGAAGCACGCGAACCGACGACGGCGACCGACTGTGCGGCAAGTTCTGCCAGGTCTCCCCCACCGGCCAGCCACAGGCCCAGCGGTTCGCCGGAGAGCTGGTTGACCGGCTCGCACCCCTCGAGGTCGGACAGCGGTGCCGGCCATTCGGGGTCTCCCGGGATCACGAACCTCAGGCGCTCTGCGCGGGTGCGGTCGCGCAGCTCCCCCGGCTGCACCGCGCGGGCGCGCAGGCCCAGCGGCAGGTCCGAGCCCGGCCTGGTCAGGCTTGCCCACACCTGTGCTGCGCCGTATTCCGCGA
>JAOATP010000137.1 GCA_030158185.1 Propionicimonas sp. | reverse complement strand
GGATCCGGCGGCCGCTCCGGGCAATCTGGACGCAGATTCCTCTCGACGGGGGCAGTGGTGAACCGCGGCTGGAACGCTCGGGCACACTGGCCGGGTGGAGCTGATCACTGAACTGTGGCGAAGGGCTCTGGCAGCCCAGCCCCCGCCGACCCCGGAGGTGACCGCTGTGATCGGCGCAGTGGCGCTCGCAGCCGTGCTGCTGGTGTGGCCGCTGGTCCGGCTCCTCGTCACCGTCTGCCACGAGGCCGGGCACGCCGTCGTCGCGACCCTCGCTGGACGCAAGCTGCGCGGCATCCGGGTGCACTCCGATACCTCGGGGCTCACCGTCAGCCGCGGTCGCCCGACCGGTCCCGGCATGGTGGCCACCCTTTTCGCCGGCTACCCGACGGCGTCGGTGGTCGGCCTCGGGGCAGCGTGGCTGGCGGGCGCCGGACACGCCGCCGGGCTGCTCTGGCTGATGGTGGTGCTGCTCGCCCTGATGCTGCTCAAGATCCGCAACGTCTACGGCGCCCTCGTCGTCGTGGGCTTCGGTGCTGCCGTGGGGCTGGCCTCCTGGTACGCGCCGCCGGTGGTTCTCGGCTGGATCGCCACCGGGCTCGCCTGGCTCTTCCTGCTCGCCGGCCCCCGCCCGGTGGTGGAGTTGCTGTTCCGGCACTCGCCGGGCTCGGACGCAGCGCAACTGGCCGGGCTGACCCGCGTCCCGAAGTTCGTCTGGAACCTTGTGTGGCTCCTCCTGACGGTTGCCGCGCTGCTGCTGGGTGGCAGCTGGCTGCTCATGCCTGGGCGTTCCTGAACCGCCGCGGTCAGGCCTTGGTCAGCCCCTGCAGCAGGGCCACCAGCTGGGCACGGTCCCGGGTGTGGACGCTGCCACCGACCCGGGCGAGCGCGATCACCTGCACGGTACGGTCGCCGACCGCGACGAGGGCGACCTCGTCGGTGGCGGAGTTGCAGCTGTTGGTGCACTCCACGTACTCGTTCGAGAACAGCAGTACCGGACCGATCGGGGTGGCGGCCGTCGCCACCTCGACCCCCGCCGGCGGCGCGGTGAAGTAGCCGTGGAAGCCGTTCAGTGCCTTGGGTGCGCTGGTGCAGTCCGACCGCAGCAGGGTCACCTGGTAGTCACCCGTTGCCGTGGTGAGCCGGTGCATGTCGTCGGCGCAGCCGTACTCGTCACTTGTCGACCAGGTGGAATCCTCACCGAGGACCGCCAGCTTCACGCCGGCTCCGAGGTCGACGACGAACTGCGACGGTGTCACCGACGGCTCGGGAGTCGGGTCGTCGACGTCCACAATCGCCAGGTTGTTGCAGCCGGCCAACAGCGGCACGAGAACGGCGAGCAGCAGAATCCGCTTCATGGCCGAATGCTAGGGCCGCGGCAGCGCAGCCGTCCCCGATTCTGTTCAGCGCTGGCGGGAGACCAGGTTCACGAAGACGTCCTCGATGGTGGGATCCACCTCTGTGACCTGGGCGTCGGCGAAGCCGGCGGTGGCGAGCCGGTCTCGCAGGCCGGCTTCGCTGAGCGAGGAATCCGCAGGAACCACCGCATGCAGGGAGGCCCCGGAGAGGTAGGCCTCATCGATGCCGGGCGCGGTCTCCAGCCACTGCAGCGCGGGATCGGCCCGGCTCGTGGTGATGGCGAAGATGCGCTGGTCCATGTGGTCGGAGCGGATCTCGGCAGGGCTGCCCTCTGCGATGATCCGGCCACGGTAGATGAAGGCCAGGCGGTTGCAGTGCGCGGCTTCGTCCATGTAGTGCGTGGTGACGAACAGTGTCACGCCGCGACTGGCGAGGTCGTAGAGCAGGTCCCAGAACTGGCGTCGCGCCACCGGGTCGACGCCGGAGGTCGGTTCATCGAGGAACAGCAGTTCCGGCTCGTGGATGGTGGCTGCGCCCAGGGCCAGCCGCTGCCGCCAGCCGACGGAGAGGTCCCGGGTGAGCTCATTCTCGCGTCCGACCAGGTCGGCCATCTCCAGCACGTACTGGCGCTGGGCCGCGAATCTGGCCGCCGGCAGGTCGTAGACACCGGCGTAGAACTTCAGGTTCTCGTCAACGGTCATGTCCTCGAACAGCGAGAACTTCTGCGACATGTAGCCGATCCGTCGCTGCACCCGGTCGGGGTGGCGCACCACGTCCTCACCCAGAACGTCGGCGCTGCCCGAGTTCGGCCGAAGGGTGCCGGTGAGCATCCGGATGGTGGTGGTCTTGCCGGACCCGTTGGGGCCGAGGAACCCGAAGACCTCCCCGCGGGGGACGTCGAAGTCGATGCCGTCGACAGCGGTGAAGTCGCCGAAGGTCTTGGTGAGGCCGCGGACGGAGATCGCCGGCCTTCGTGACTCGTTTGATCGCTCCGCTCCCCAACGCTCCTCAGGCACCGTTTCGCTCATGGTGGCTCCTACTCCGAGATCCGGCGGCGGGTGGCGACGATGGCAGCACCGAAGATGACAACGCCGAAGCCGACCAGCGCCAGCATCGGCACGGCGAGGGCCTCAAAACCACTGCCCTTGACGAAGGCGCCGCGCAGCACCTGCAGCGCGAAGGTGAGCGGGATGAGGTTCGTCAACGGCTGGATGATGGCCGGCATCGACTGGATCGGGAAGATGAAGCCGGACAGCACCATGGTCGGGATCATGATGAACATCACGGCCTGCTGGGCCTGGTGGCGGGTGCGGGAGACCAGGGAGACGAGCAGGCCGAGCCCGAGGCAGGTGAGCATGAACAGCGCCAGGCCGGTGAGCACGACCCAGAAGTCGCCGTTGAACGGCACCTTGAACCAGAGCATGCCCCCTGCAGCGACCAGCAGCATCTGCGCCGTGGCGAGCGCCGCGTAGGGGGTCAGCTTTCCGATCAGGTACTCGGTCGCCTTGATCGGGGTGACGAACATCTGCTCGAGGGTTCCCGACTCGCGCTCCTTGACCACGGCCTGGCTCATGATTGCCAGCAACGAGATCATCATGATCGCTGCGATCAGGCCGGGGATCATCGTGTTGATCGGGTCGAGGGTGGGGTTGAACATGACCCGCACCCTTGCGTCGATCCCGGGCGCAGCCAGCTGGATGCCGAGAGCGTCGCGCCGCTCGGTGTTGAACTGGGCGACGATCTGGGCTGCGTAGCCGCTGCCGATGGCGGAGATCTGGGAGTCCGAGCCGTCGACGATGATCCCGATCGGCGCGGTCTCGCCGCGGGTGAGCCGGTCCTGGGTGCCTTCGGGAATGACCAGGGCCACCTTCACGGTGCCACTGTCCAGCAACGGGCGCAGGTCGTTCTCGCTTCCGACGTGCCGGGTGACGGTGAAGTAGCCAGACCCGCTGAAGGCCGACTCCAGGCTGCGGGAGGTGGCCGTCCGGTCGAGGTCCACCACAGCTGTCGAGAGGTTGCGGACGTCGACGGCGACGACGTAGCCGAAAAGGATCAGTTGCAGGACCGGCATGAGCAGCAGCAGCCGGATCAGCAGCGGATCACGCCTGAGCTGGATGAATTCCTTCCAGATCAGCAGCCGGATTCGTTTCAGGCTCATCGGGAGGACCGCCGTCCATAGAGGACGGCAGAGATCAGCAGCATCACCAGGGCGTACAGCGCCAGTGCCGCCATCTCCGGCCAGAGCTCGGTGAACCCGGCCCCCTTGAGGAACACGCCGCGGGCGATCGTCACCATGTATCTGGCGGGGAAGCCGTAGCTGATCCATTGCAGCCAGACCGGGATCTGGTCGAGCGCGAAGGCGAAGCCGGACAGCAGGAACGATGGCAGGAAGGCGACCAGCAGGGCGATCATGTTCGCCGAGTCCAGGGTCGGTGCCAGCGCCGAGATCAGCAGGCCCATGCCGAGTGAGGCGAACACGAAGAGCATTGCGCCCAACGCGAAGGCCGGGGCGGCGCCACGGAGCGGCACGCCGAACAGTGTGCGTCCCAGCACCGTGATCAGTGCGACGTCGAGGAAGGCGATCAGCGTCCAGGGCAGCAGCTTGCCGATCATCAGCTCGATCCGCCGCATCGGGCTCACCTCGAGTTGCTCCTGGGTGCCGAGGTCTCGCTCCCGGACCAGGGTCACGGCGGTCTGCTGGACGGTGACGATCGCGATGATGACCGCCATCAGGCCGGGGATCAGGAAGTCGGAGGAGCGGCGTTCGGGGTTGTACCAGGTGCGGATCCGAGGCTCCAGCAGGCCGAGGCTGGACAGGTCCATCCCCTGCGCGTCGGCCCAGTCCCGGGTCAGTTGCTGACCGTAGAGCTGGTTGAGTGCCACGGCGTAGGCCTGGGACACCTTGGCCGCGTTCGGTTCGCTGCCGTCGATCATCACCGCGACCTGGGCGGACTCGCTGCCGGCGAGGCTGCGGGCGAAGCCTGAAGGGATGACGATCGCCACCCGGGCGGTGTTGTGGTCGAAGGCCGAGTCGACGTCGGCAAGGGAGCTGCCGCGCGCGACCACCTCGAAGAACGGGGAGGCCTCGTACTGGCGCAGGTACCGCTGGCTGGACGGGCTCTTGTCGAAGTCGATCACGATCGTCGGCACGTGGTCGACGTCGAAGCTGATGGCGTAGGCGAAAAGGAGCAGCTGGATCACCGGGGTGATCACGACGGCGAGCAGCATCCGCGGATCGCGACCGAGGTGGCGGAACTCCTTGCGGACGATCGCGCCGATCCGGACCAGGGCCTGCCTCATGGGGAGACTCCTGTTCCCGGGGCTTCGTCAGGATCAGCCAGCAGGTTCCCTGAACCTGCCGAAGAGTCAGCAAGGTAGGCGAAGACGGTTTCCATGTCCGGGGCCACCTCCCGGGTGCCGGCGCCTCCGACTCCGGCTGCAGCCAGGGCGGCGCGGAGGACGGACTCGGGCTCCGCCGAACCCGACCACAGCACCCTGACCACGTCGCCGAGCAGGTGCGCGGAGTCCACTCCGGGGACGCCCTGGACGGCGGCGAGCGCTGCCCGCGGCTCGGTGGCGGCCACCTCGACCAGCCGGCCGGGGATCCGGGCCTTGATCTGCTCCGGCGTCCCGGACTGCTTGATCTGCCCACGGTCGAGGAAGGCGATCTGGGTGCAGCGTTCGGCCTCGTCCATGTAGGGGGTGGCCACCAGCACGGTCTTGCCGGCCCGGTGCAGCCCGGCGAGGATGCGCCAGAACTCGCGGCGCGAGACCGGATCGACGCCGGTGGTCGGTTCGTCCAGCAGCAGCAGGTCGGGCTCGTGCATGAGCGTCGTTGCCAGCATCAGCTTCTGCTTCATGCCCCCGGAGAGGTGCTGGGCCTGGCGGGTGGTGAACTCGTCCAGCCCCATGCCTGCCAGGAGGGTGGCCGCGCGGGTACGCCGATCGGCGCGGCTCACGCCACGGATCGTGGCGAAGAACTCCATGTTCTCCGCAACGGAGAGGTCGGGGTACATCGAGAACTTCTGCGACATGTAGCCGATCCGGGGCGTCACCTTGCCTGCTTCGCTGATCACCGAGTGCCCGAACACGTGCGCGTCGCCGGCGTCCGGGCGCAGCACCGTTGCCAGCATCCGGATCAGGGTGGACTTGCCGGCCCCGTCCGGTCCGAGCAGCCCGAAGACGGCCCCGGCGGCGACCTCGAGCTCGAGGTCGGCCACGGCTGGGGTCGCGCCGAAGCTCCGCCGCAGCCCGGAGGCGCGGATGGCCGGGTCGGCCGGGTTGGCGGTTTCGGTCATGGTCAGGCGAAGCTCACATCAACCGGCATGCCGGCCTTGAGCGTCCCGGTGGCATCGCTCACCCGGACCCGCACCTCAAAGACCAGCTTCACCCTCTGCTCCCTGGTCTGCACGTTGTTCGGCGTGAACTCGGCCCTGCTGGCGATGAACGAGACCGAGCCGGTGTAGGTCTCGGCACTGGAGTCGGTGGTCAGGGTCACGGCCTGGCCCTGCTTCACCTTGCCGATCTCGGTCTCCGCGACGAACACGCGCACGAACAGGTCGGCGGGGTCAACCATCGTCAGCATCGTCCTGCCGGGGCCGGCGTTCTGGCCGGTGTTGGTGGTCACGGAGACGATGGTTCCTGCCCGGGGTGCGGTGACGATGGTGTAGCCCAGCTGGACCTCCGCGAGCTTCACCGCGGCCTCGGCCTGCTTGAGCCGGGCCCTGGCAGCGGCGACGTCGGCGTCGGTGGCGTCGTCATCGTCCTTGGCGTTGGTCACGGCAGCCTTGGCTGCGTTCACTCCCTGCCTGGCCTGCTCCCGGACCAGTTTCGCCGCAGCGCTGTCCAGCTGGACGAGTTCCTGGCCCTTGGTGACCTGGTCGCCCTCTGTGACGCGCACAGCGGTCACGCGTCCGCTGAGGGCTGCAGCAATCTGGTACTCGGTGGCCTCGACCGATCCGCTCTCCTGCAACCCTGCGGTGGTCGCAGGCGTCTGGGTACTGCTCCACCACCACCAGCTGCCACCCCCGATGAGGAGCACCAAGACGACAACGATCACCGGGATCGGGGGGTGCCTGCGCTTCTCGCCTGCCATGTTCGTCACCTGTCCGTATCGGTAGTGCCTGCTGCCGGGTGGCA
Organism: Propionicimonas sp.; assembly: GCA_030158185.1. GTDB lineage: Bacteria > Actinomycetota > Actinomycetes > Propionibacteriales > Propionibacteriaceae > Propionicimonas. The sequence continues at coordinate 8,912 of JAOATP010000137.1, read as the reverse complement.
GCCCTGGATGTTGAGCTCCACTGGCATGCCGGCCGGGAGCTGCTCAGTCGCCGTGAATTCCACTTCGACGGCGCGGGTGAGGTGGATCTCTTCCGTGGCAACGGAAGTGGGCGGGTAGTCGGCCCGTGTGCCGATTCGGGTCAGCCGTGCCTCGAGACCGGCTCCCGCGGGCATCCAGTCGCCGGTGAGAGTGGCCGGGTCGCCCTGGCACACCTTGGCCAATTGACTGGGTGCGAGCCAGGCCGTCACCCTGCTGGCGCCGGATTCCCGGATGCTGACGGCGGTGGCACCGGGCGCAAGGGATGCACCGGGCGACACCGTCGAGACGACGACGCCGTCCGCGGGGGAGCTGAGTTCGGCGAGTGCGAGTTGGGCCCGGACGACATCGATGGGCACCTTCATCGCTTCGGCCTGCAACGCGGCCAGCTCCTTCAGGTCGCGCAGGCTGCCGCGAGCATCGGCGAGATCGGCCAGGGCGTCGTTCAGCTTGCGAAGACCCGCCTTGGCCTTGTTCAGGCCCTTGGCGAGTGTGGGCAGGTTCGCATTGATCTTCTTCAGCCCGGCTTCCATGCCCTTGATCGCAGCGGTGAGTTCCCTCTGCTTGGCCAACAGCTCGGCCGGCACGGGGACGCCGGGTGGGAGGCCGGCGATGGCCGCCTCGACCTGGGCCAGGCCCTTTCTCGCCAGGGGCAGGTTCTTCTTGATGGTTGCCTTGGCCTTGCGCAGCTTCGCCCTGCCGTCGCGGAGCTTGTCGATCGCTTCGGACACTTCGGCCTTCGCGTCCTCCACGTCGGCCTGCTTGTCGTAGGTGGTGTCGATGGCGTCGGCGAGCAGTCCGACCTGGGCGGTGGCGACCGCAGCGTCCGCCTTGGCTGCGGCGAGCTGGGCCTCGTGGGTGCTGGTGTCGACGGTGACGAGCTGCTGCCCGACCCGGACGGTGTCACCCACCGCCACCTTGAGCTCGGCGAGCCGGACGAACGAACCGAACCCGTAGGTGGCCCCGACCGTGCTGAGGTTCGGGCTGGTGCGGCCGGTGACCGGGTCGGTCCTCCCGGTGAGGGAGCTGAAGCCGGCGTCGAGGTTCACCGCCGGCACGCCCAGGTCGGGGACGACCACTGCCTGGAGCCGATCCACGACGGTGCCGGACACCACGAGCGCGGACGGTGCTTCCGTGCAGCCCGCCACCGCCACAGCGAGGGCGCCGGCCGTCGCTACCGCGAGAAGCGAGCGAAGGTTCACGGGGCCACCACCACCATGGTGAGGAACATGTCGACCATGCGCTCGAGCTTTTCCGTCGACGGTTGCACGACAGGCTCTGTGGTGAGGAAGCCGTCGAGGGCGACGTAACTCATGATGGGCCCCAGCAGCATCCTGGCGGTGAGGTCGGTGTCCGGCGCGTCGATCAGGCCGAGTTCGTCGGCCCGTCCGAGGATCGCAGCGATGCCCTGCAAGGCACGCATCGGGAGAGCCTGGCGCACAGTGCCGCGCAGCTCGCGGATTCGGAAGGCTTCACCGAGCACCAGACGGATCAGGGCGACGGAATCGGGATGAAGCAGGGTCTGTGTGAGCCGCGTGGCGAACATGACAAGCAGTCCGCGGAGCTCGGGAAGGCTCTGCGGCTCGGGGAGCGGTCCTTCGTGCACGACTCGCGCGAGCTCGCGTTCGAGAATCGCCTTGAGGAGGTCGACCTTCGCCGGGAAGTAGGTGTACAGCGTCTGCTTGCTCACCGACGCCTCGGCAGACACGGCATCCATCGAGGTACCGGCGTAGCCCTGTTCGAGGAACAGCTTTCGTGCCGCCACCGCGATCTGCTCGCGCTTGGCTGCCTGCCGTTCCGAGAGAGCGACTGCCACGAATCAAACTGTACGGTCCAGTTTGATTGCGCGCAAGCACCCGTGCCTCAGTACCGCGTGGGAAGGGTTCGTCGGACGACTTGTACTCTGGTCGCCATGACGGACCAGGTGGCGGAGCTCGCGCGGCGACGCAACGACCTGCCCGGTCCGGACGTGAAGTCCGCCGATCCGCTGCCCAAGCGGCTGCTGAAGTCGTGGTGGACGTGGGCCATCGTCGCACTGACGCTGCTCTACGCCGGTGCCCTCGTCTCGCAGTACCAGCTCATCACGGCCGACGTCCCTGTGACGGGCGGTGTCATCCCCGGCATCAACGCCTCGGCGATCCGCACCGCAGCCTGGCTGGCGCTGCCGACCCTCGCCGTCTGGAGCCTCATCTTCGTGTGGGCCGACCGGTACCGTCCGCAGCGCCTGGTGGTCTGGTACCTCACCCTCGGCTGGGGTGCCGCCGTGGCGACCTTCGTCTCGATCCACATCAACACCTGGGCGGCGCAGCAGCTGGCGATCGCCGGCAACGGCGACCCGGCGACGAACGCACGGGCTGCGATCTTCATCGCTCCGTTCGTCGAGGAGGCCGCCAAGGCATCTGTGCTGTTCCTGATCGCGATGATCGCGCGCTACCGGCTCACCTCGCAGGTGTCGGTGATCGTGCTGGCAGGGCTGTCGGCCGCGGGCTTCGCGTTCACCGAGAACATCATCTATTACGCCCGCGCCATCGTGTATGCGTCGCAGAACATCGGGGTGGGGGACGCGGACGCCGTCGTCGCCCAGCTCGTTCAGCTGCGCGGCATCTGGACGAGCTTCGGCCACCCGGTGTTCACGATGATGACCGGCATCGGCGTCGCCGTCGCCCTGCGCACCCGCAGCAAGGTCGTGCGCGTCCTCGCCCCGCTGGCCGGTTACGGCGCAGCGGCGCTGCTCCACATGGTCTTCAACTCCCAGGCCACCCTGAACGACGAGCAGGGCCAGCTGCTGCTCTACTGGCTGGTGGCCGTCCCCCTCGTCCTGACAGCAGTCAGCTACGTCGTCCGCCAGATCCTGAAGCAGGGACGGGTGCTGGCCACGCGCCTCGGCGACTTCGCCCAGCTCGGCTGGCTGCCGGAGACCGACCCGCTGGTGTTCGCCCGGCAGCGACTGCGCTGGTGGGCCGTGATGGTGGCGGCGACCCGCGGGTGGCGCGTCTTCGCTGCAACGGTGACGCTCCAGCGCGTCCTCACGGAGCTCGCCTACCTGCGCGACGGCCAGGTGCGGGGGATCTACGACGAGGCCGGCACCGTCCGCGCCCGTTACCTGGTGGAGAAGGCCGGCCAGCTGCGCGGCGTCGCCATCGATGACCCCCGTGGCCTCAGGCTGAGCTTGCCGCGCCTCCGGCGTCCGGGTGCGGCGAGCTACCCGCCGCCGTCCTACCCCGGTCCTTCCGGAATCGGCGGCAACTGGCCAGCACCGGTGGGCCAGCCACAGATAGGATCGCCAGGGTATTCGGCCGTTGACCCGAAGTGGGGGCCGCCAGCGGGTTAGGAGGCAGGGTATGGGCGCTGAGCGCTTGTCTGCTTCGCTCACCCGGCTGCGGGAGGCACTCTCCGGGGTCCGGCTACCGCTGGAGCTACCGGGAACGGCGGTGGCGCTTGCGCTCGTGCGCGGCGCCGTCGACCAGCTCGACGACTACATCCTTCCCCGGCTCGATCGCCTGGACGCCCCCCTCCTCGCCGTCATCGGCGGGTCGACCGGCGCCGGCAAGTCGACGCTCGTGAATTCGCTGCTCGGCCACGTGGTCAGCAACCCGGGCGTGATCCGGCCGACCACCCGCTCGCCGGTGCTGGTGCACCATCCCGACGATGCCGAGTGGTTCGCCTCGGACAAGATTCTCCCCGGCCTCGCCCGCACCACCAGTTCCGCGAACGACGCCCGCACCCTGCAGGTAGTGCCGGACCCCCGGCTGCCGCGCGGCCTCGCGATCCTCGATGCGCCCGACGTCGACTCGGTCGTCGCAGAGAACAGGGCGCTGGCTGCACAGCTGCTCGCAGCGGCCGACCTGTGGCTGTTCGTCACCTCCGCAGCGCGCTACGCCGACGCCGTCCCGTGGGAGTACCTCCGCTCCGCAGCGCAGCGGCAGGCCGTCGTCGCCGTCGTGCTCGACCGCGTGCCACCCGCGGCGATGGACGAGGTGCCGGCGCACCTCGGCCAGATGATGGGGCAGCGCGGGCTGGGCGGCTCGCCGCTGTTCGCCGTCCCCGAGACGGAAACCGACGCCGACGGGCTGCTGCCCGACTCGGCCGTCGCGCCGATCCGCGACTGGCTCGGCGAGCTTGCTGCCGATGCGACGAGCCGCAACCAGGTGGTGCTGCAGACCCTCAACGGCGCGATCGGCGCCCTCGCCACCGGCGCCCCTCAGGTGGTCGGCGCGATCCAGGAGCAGGTGATCGGGCTGGAGACGCTGCGCGCGGACGCGGAGCGGTCGTTCGCCGAGGCCGTCCGCACCATCGTCGTGCAGACAGCGGACGGCACCCTGCTGCGCGGGGAGGTGCTGGCCCGCTGGCACGACTTCGTCGGGACCGGGGAGTTCTTCCGCGTCGTCGAGCAGAAGATCGGCTGGATGCGCGACCGGCTGGTGGCTGCGGTGAAGGGCGAGCCCAAGCAGGCCCTCGACGCCAAGGTGGCCGTCGAGTCGGGCATGGAGGTGCTGATCCGCGAGGAGGGCGAGGCCGCGGCGCGTCGCGTCGAGTCCGCGTGGCAGGCGCACCCGGTCGGACGGCAGCTGCTGGCGATCACCGGCGACGACCTGGGGCGCGCATCGCGGGACTACCCGGTGGCAGCGGCCCGCGCCATCCGCGACTGGCAGGGCGACGTCCTCGACCTGGTGGTGCGTGAGGGCGGGGCGAAGAAGTCCGCTGCGAGGTTCTGGGCCCTTGGCGTGAACGGCGTCGGCGTGGCGCTGATGGTGCTGGTGTTCTCCCAGACCGGTGGCCTCGTCGGGGCCGAGATCGGCGTCGCCGGCGGCACGGCCGTCCTTGCGCAGCGTGTGCTGGAGGCGATCTTCGGTGAGGATGCCGTCCGACGGCTCGCCAAGCAGGCCAAGCGCGACCTGGACACCCGGGTCGAGGGCCTGATGGCGGCAGAGCTCGCCCGCTACACCGCCGCCCTCGACGCCGTGGACGTGCGGCCGGAGCAGGCCGGCGAGATCCTGGCGGCCGTCGAGGACCTCGACGACGTGCGGTCCAGCGACGGGCGCCTGCAACTGACGTCCCCGGGACGGGCCGAGGCAGCCCCGCGCGAGCTCGGTGGCTCCGCCCCGGCAGCGCTCGAGGCGGCAGCCGAACCGGCCCTCGAGGGCGAGATCATCGAGAGCCGGCAGGACCAGCAGTGAGCGCGGCAGACGACCAGCTGGGCGCCCGCGTGCGCGCCCTCGCGGAAGCCGTGGAGGCCATCGACGGTCGCGGGACGCCGGACGTGGTCGCCAAGGCGAAGTCGGTCGTCGAGCGGGCGGGGGAGCGGGTCGCCTTCAGCGGCAGCTACACCGTTGTCGCCTTCGCCGGCGCCACGGGTTCCGGCAAGTCCAGCCTCTTCAACGCCGTCACCGGGACCGACCTCGCAGCCGTGGCTGTGCGTCGTCCCACGACATCGAAGGCGATGGGCGTCAGCTGGGGCGCCCACCTGCCCCACGAGCTGCTCGACTGGCTCGAGATCACCAAGCGACACCTCGTGCCGTCGGGGCCCAACGAGTTCTCCGACCTGCTGTTGATCGACCTGCCCGACCACGACTCGACAGAGCTCACCCACCGGCTCACCGTCGACCGGCTCGTGCAGCTCGTCGATGCCCTGATCTGGGTGGTCGACCCCCAGAAGTACGCCGACGCAGCGCTGCACGACGGGTACCTCAAGCAGCTCGCGCCCTACGCAGAGGTGATGCTGGTGGTGCTGAACCAGGCCGACCGGCTGCCCCCGGCCGAACTCGACCGCTGCCTCAACGACCTGCGCCGGCTGCTGGACTCCGAAGGCCTGCGCGCCACCCCGATCATGTCCACCTCCGCCCTGCGCGGCACCGGCGTCCCCGAGCTTCGGGAGGCGCTGTCCCGGACGGTCGCCAACAAGCAGGCGATGGCACGCCGGCTGTCCGCGGACGTGGCCGTCTCTGCCGCAGCGCTGGCCGCCGACCTGGGCGACGGGCCGCTGCCGTTCGTCAGCGACACGGCCCGCCACACCGTGATCCGCGTCCTGGGCGAGGCCGCAGGGGTCCCCGTCGTCGTTGACGGCGTGCGGGGCGCGTGGCGACGTCGCGGGTCCGTCGCCACCGGCTGGCCGTTCGTCACGTGGCTCGCGCGGCTGCGTCCCGACCCGCTGAAGAAGCTCCGCCTCGACCTCACTCCGTCCGACCACAGCCCCACCGACGTGAACCGGACCTCGCTCCCGAAGGCCAGTTCGGTGCAGCGTGCCCGCGTCGAGCAGGGACTGCGCGAACTGACCGACTCCGCGGCGGACGACCTGCCGCGCGGCTGGGCCCAGCAGGTGCGTGAGGCGTCGCGCAGCAGCCAGTCGCTGCTCCTCGACCGCCTCGACACGGCGATCGCCGGCGCAGACCTCACGGTTCGCCGCGGCACCTGGTGGTGGGCGCTGTTCGGGGTTGTCCAGTGGCTGCTGATCGCCGCCGTCCTGACCGGGGTGGGCTGGCTGTTCGCCAACCCCGTCCTCGCAGCGCTGGGGCTGCCGCCGCTTCCTGCTGTGCTCTGGTACGGCATTCCTGCCGGCACCTGGCTGCTGGTCGGCGGGCTGCTGGCAGGGGTCCTGCTGGCCGTGCTCGGACGCGCGCTGGTCGAGATCGGCGCCAACGCCCATGCCCGGGCGGCACGGCGCAGCCTCGACGCAGCCATCGCTGCGGTCGTGACGGACGAGGTGCTGGCCCCGGTGCAGGCGGAACTCGACCGCTTCCAGCGGGCAAGGGCCGCCGTGCGGGCAGCGCGGGGCTGACGTCTTTTCCACAGCCGGTCCGTCATCCACAGCCTGCGTGATCGGCTGACACAATCCGGCGCGTGCTGCCGAAGATCCCCCCGACGCAGATGTCGAGGAGAGGGGAGCGCGAGATGGACGCGCAGATCTGGATGACCGGCAACGTTGGCAGCGAGGTGGAGTTCCGGCAGGTCCGTGACGACCTCGCCTTCGCCAGCTTCCGGCTGGCCTGCACGCCGCGCACGCGGAAGGCGGGCGACTGGGTGGACGGGGAGACGACCTGGATCGCCGTGTCCTGCAGCCGGTCGATGGCCGACCATGTGAAGTCGAGCATCGGCAAGGGTGACCCCGTGATCGTCGTGGGAAGGCTGCGCACGACGCGCTGGACCGACACCCAGGGTGTCGACCAGGAGCGGATGATCATCGAGGCGACCTCGATCGGTCACGACCTGTCCCGGGGCACCTCTGCCTTCCGCAAGGCCATCCGGCCGGTGGTCGAGGAGGTCAGCGTCGGCAACATCATCGCCGCGACGGAGGCCCAGTCCGACGCGGACGACGCGGACGAGTCGGACGTCGGCAGCAGCGCGGCCTGAGCCGCCCCGGCGCACGGGACTGTACGGAATCGGCGGGTCGCTCTGGCGCGCAAGGGGCTTCGTTTGCTTGCATCGAAGAAGCGAGCACTCCCACACCCCAAGGAGTAGCAGTGAAGCCGTACCCGACCGTGACCACGTCCGTGGTGCGCCGCTGGCTCCTGCCGGTGTTGATCAGCGTGCTCTACCTTGTGGCCGGCACCCTGAACGCCGGAACGCTGCTGTCGGCCGTCCGGCCGACGGCAGCAGGGATGCTGACCTCGACCGCCTATCTCGCCGCATGGCTGGCCTGGGCCTTCGCTGCCGGACGCTCCGACAGCTGTCGCACGCTGCGGGGCATGGCGGGCCTGTGGGCAGTGATGATCGCCAGCGCGGCCATCTGCAGCACCTTCGTGCGGCTCGATGTCCGCAGCGGCGTCGCGGCCAGCGGCTGGATGGTGACGGCGCTGCTCGTCGTCGCCGCGGCTCCGCTGTACGGCTTGACGGCCGCGTTCACGGGGGAGCCGCTGGCGGCGCTGACGGCCGTAACGGTGGCCACCGGCGCCCTCACGGTCGCGCTCGCCGCCGGGGCACGAAGGCTGGCCGCGGCAGCGTCCTGAGCTGTGAGGTGGCTGGTCGCGCTCAGCCGCGGGTGAGCTTGCGGTGCGCGGTGCGGTGCGGACGGGCAGCTTCCACGCCGAGACGGGCGACCTTGTTCTCCTCGTAGTCGGCGAAGTTGCCCTCGTACCAGAACCAGATCGCGTCGTCCTCGTCCGTGCCCTCCCAGGCAAGGATGTGGGTCGCGACCCGGTCGAGGAACCAGCGGTCGTGGGAGATCACCACTGCGCAGCCGGGGAACTCCAGCAGCGCGTCCTCCAGCGACTGCAGGGTTTCGACGTCCAGGTCGTTGGTGGGCTCGTCGAGGAGCAGCACGTTGCCGCCCATCTTCAGGGTGAGCGCGAGGTTCAGGCGGTTGCGCTCACCGCCGGAGAGCACGCCGGCCAGCTTCTGCTGGTCGGGTCCCTTGAAGCCGAACGATGCGACGTAGGCCCGTGACGGCATCTCGAAGCTTGCGACCTTGATGTGGTCGAGGCCGTCGGAGACGACCTCCCAGACGTTCTTGGTCTCGTCGAGACCGGAGCGTCCCTGGTCGACGTAGGAGAACTTCACGGTCTCGCCGATCCGCATCTCGCCGCTGTCGGGCTTCTCCTCTCCGATCACCATCTTGAACAGGGTGGTCTTGCCGACGCCGTTCGGGCCGATGATGCCGACGATGCCTGCCCGGGGAAGGGTGAAGCTCAGGTTCTCGATCAGCACGCGGTCGCCGAAGCCCTTGGTGAGCTTGCGGCCCTCGAGCACGTTCGAGCCGAGGCGCGGGCCCGGCGGGATGTTGATCTCTGCCAGGTCGACCACGCGGTTGCGGTCGGCCTCCGCCGCCATCTCCTCGTACCGGGAGAGGCGAGCGCGGCTCTTGGCCTGACGCGCCTTCGGGTTCGAGCGCACCCACTCGAGCTCGCGCTCGAGGATCTTGGCGCGCTTGGCGTCCTTCTTG
>JAOATP010000136.1 GCA_030158185.1 Propionicimonas sp. | reverse complement strand
GCTGTTCTCCCTGCTGTCCCGCGCCGACCTCGGTCACGTCTTCAGCACGACCATCGTGGTGTCCGCGCTCGCCATCGTCATCGGCGGGCTGGTCTACCTCGTTGCCGCCCGCATCTTCTTCGGTCCCGGTGACCTCGCCGGCCGGGTGGTCGGCACGTTGTGCTCGATCTACACCAACGCCGGGAACCTCGGGCTGCCGGTCGCGGCCTACGTGCTCGGCGACATGACCTGGATGGCGCCGATCCTGCTGATCCAGGTGGGCGTACTCCAGCCGACGGCGCTCGCGCTGCTCGACCTCGCCGCCGCGCGAGGGCAGGGGACGCGACTCAGCCCCCTGCGCTACCTGACCCTCCCGCTGCGCAATCCCCTCACGCTGGGCTCGATCGCAGGGCTGCTGGTCAACGCACTCCACGTGCCCGTGCCCGAGGTGCTGTGGCCGCCGATCGAGATGGTCGGCCAGGTCGCCGTCCCTGCCATGCTGCTGGCCTTCGGCATCTCGCTGCGGCTCGACCCGCTGCCCGGAGTCGGCCCGCACGCAAGGGAGCTCGCGCTGGTGACCCCGATCAAGGTCCTCCTGCATCCCCTGGTGGCGTACGGCCTTGCCACCTGGGTCTTCGGGCTCCCGCTGCCGCAGGTCCTTGCCGTCACCGTCATCGCTGCGCTCCCGACGGCGCAGAACATCTACCTGATCGCCGGCCGCTACCACGTTCGCACCCTGCTGGCCCGCGACGCGATCTTCATCTCCACGATCGCTTCGATCCCCGTGATCGTCGCTGCCTCCACCTGGCTGCGCTGAGCCCGCGGGTTAAGAAGAGCCGCTGACTTCGGCGGTTCTCGCCGTCCCGGCCCGGTGGAAGGACTAGCATTCGCGCGATGGACACCGGCCACTTCACCCGCCTCTCAGGTGACGAATGCGGTCATCTGCTCCGTGGTCACAGCGTCGGCAGGGTCAGTTGGGCCTCCAGCAAGGGCCTCCAGGTCCTGCCGGTCAGTTACGTGTCCAGCGGCGGGTTGCTCTACTTCCGCACCAACCCCGACTCGGTGATGGGGGAGTTGGCCGGTCCGATCGATGTCGCCTTCGAGGTGGATGACATCGACGTGAGCACCGCCACCGGCTGGAGCGTCCTCGTCCAGGGTGAGGCGCGGGCCCACGACGATTCCACCAGCGACCTGCGCATCCCCGACGCCTGGGCGCCCGGTGAGCGCACGCTGACCGTCGTCATCACCCCATCCGCATGCTCTGGGCGCGCCGTCTCCGCCGCCCTCCCGAGGAGTTGAACGATGCTCAAGCACTATGAGGGTCCGGCACGGGTCGTGGTCGGCTTCGACGGTTCCGAGGACGCGCATCGCGCGCTCCAGCACGGGATCGCCGAGGCGATGGAGCGCGAGGCCGAACTCGTCCTCGTCCACGCGGTCGACGACACAGTGCTCAACAGTGCCTGGGGCGTCGTGTTCGACCCCGAGGAGATCAAGCAGGGTGCCGCCTCGATGCTGGCAGCCGGCGTCGACGAGGCCGTCGAGGCCGGCATGGCCCGCAACCGCGTCCGCACCGAGATCGTGCTCGGCAACCCGGCGGCGGCGCTCACCCGGCTCAGCGCCCAGGCATCGCTCATCGTCGTGGGACGCCGCTCGAACGCCGGCGGCGAGCGCCAGTACGTCGGCTCGACCTCCGTCGGTGTGGTGGGCACGGCCCACTGCCCCGTGATCGTCGTCTCGGACAACGACATCGTCCGCGAGCAGCGCACCGGGCTGATCGGGGTGGCGGTCGACACGTCTGCCCGTGGCGCCGTCGCACTGGAGTGGGCCTTGAGCGAATGCCAGGACCACGGTGGCAAGGTCGTCGTGATCAGCGTCTGCCGCGCACCGCAGGGACGGTGGTTCAGCGGCGGCCAGCCCACCCAGGAACAGCGGGACGCAGCGGTCGAGGTGACCCGCGCCCGGATGACGGAGATGATCTCGGAGATCACCGAGGACTTCACCGGTGTGGACGTCAGCCTCGAGGTGCCCTACGGCAGCCCACTCGACCTGCTCACTGCGCGCACCGAGGACCTCGACATGTTGGTACTCGAGGTACACGCCTCCTTCCCGACCTATTCGGTCGGTGGCACGATCCGCGGCCTGCTCAGCCATGGGCGCTGCCCGATCGGCGTGATCCGTGCGAAGGACAGTCACGGTTCCTGACTCGGGTAATGTGGGCCGGCTATGACCGCCGACCCGCCCGCGCTCACCTTCGACGATGCGCTGCCCATCAGCGCCCACGTCGAGGAGATCCGTGCGGCGCTGATCGCCAACCAGGTGATCGTCGTGGCGGGGGAGACCGGCTCGGGCAAGACCACCCAGTTGCCCAAGATCTGCCTGCTCGCCGGCCGCAGGAACATCGGCCACACCCAGCCCCGCCGCATCGCAGCCCGTAGCGTCGCCGCCCGGATGGCGGAGGAACTCGGCGAGGAACTCGGCCGCACGGTCGGCTTCCAGGTGCGCTTCTCCAGCAAGCGCAGCCGCGAGACCCGGGTCAAGGTGATGACCGACGGCATCCTGCTCGCGGAGATCGCGCACGACCGCGAGCTTCGCCGCTACGACACGATCATCATCGATGAGGCGCACGAACGCTCCCTCAACATCGACTTCCTGCTCGGCTACCTGAAGCAGCTGCTGCCGAAACGGCCCGACCTGCGGCTGGTGATCACGTCGGCCACCATCGACACGGCCCGCTTCAGCGAACACTTCAACGACGCCCCGGTGATCGAGGTGTCGGGCCGCACCTACCCGGTGGAGATCCGCTACCGCCCGATCGCCGGCACCGCAGACGACCGCGACCGTGACCAGCTGGACGCGATCTGCGACGCCGTCAAGGAGCTGTCCGCCCGGCTGGACGGCGACATCCTCGTCTTCCTCTCCGGCGAGCGCGAGATCCGGGACGCCGCCGAGGCGATCGCCGGACTGCAACTGCGCTTCACGGAGGTGGTACCCCTGTATGCCCGGCTCTCGGCCGAGGAGCAGCACCGCGTGTTCAGCTCGCACACCGGCCGGCGCATCGTGCTGGCAACGAACGTTGCGGAGACGTCGCTGACCGTGCCGGGCATCCGCTTCGTCGTCGACCCGGGAATGGCGCGGATCTCCCGCTACTCGGCTCGCACGAAGGTGCAGCGACTGCCGATCGAGCCCATCTCGCAGGCCTCTGCCAACCAGCGTGCCGGACGCTGTGGCCGGCTCGGACCGGGCATCTGCATCCGCCTCTACGACGAGGAGGACTTCGCCTCCCGTCCGGAGTTCACCCAGCCGGAGATCCTGCGCACCAACCTTGCAGCCGTCATCTTGCAGATGGCCGACGCCGGGCTGGGCGACATCACCCGCTTCCCGTTCGTCGAGGCCCCCGACGCCAGCCAGGTGCGTGACGGCCTCCGCCTGTTGAGCGAGCTCGGGGCCGTCGAGACCGGTGGGCACGACCGCGGCACCGTCCGGCTGACCCCGGTGGGACGGCAGCTCGCCCGCCTCCCGGTCGACCCACGGCTGGGACGCATGATCGTCGAGGCGAACCAGCAGGGATGCCTGCGGGAGGTCCTCCCGATCGTCGCCGGCATCGCCATTCCCGACGTGCGGGAGCGGCCGGCGGACGACACCGCTGCCGCCGACGCCGCGCACAAGCGGTTCTGGGCGCCGCTCGACGGCGCTGCGGAGCCGACGCCGGACGGGTCCGACATCGCGGCCTTGCTGCGGCTGTGGGCCTACCTGCGGGAACGCAGGCGCGAGCTGTCCGGCAACGCCTTCCGCCGCCTGTGCCGCAGCGAGTACCTGAACTTCCTCCGCGTCCGTGAGTGGCAGGACCTCCATTCCCAGCTGCGTGAGGCCTGCACGGAGATGGGGCTGCGGCGCAATGACGTCCCTGCCGGTCTCGACCGGGTGCACACGGCCGTCCTCGCCGGCCTGCTCTCGCACGTCGGCCTGCTGGACGTGACCTCCCAGGCCAAGCCGGAGCGCGGCAAGCGGCGCGGGCCGGCCGAGTACCTCGGTGCGCGGGGAGCGCGCTTCGCGATCAACCCCGGTTCGAGTTCTGCCCGCACGAACCCGCCGCTGGTCATGGCCGTGGAGCTGGTGGAGACGTCGCGGCTCTGGGCGCGCATGGTGGCGCCGATCGAGGCCGAGTGGGTGGAGGCCGTCGGCGGGCACCTGCTCAAGCGCAACTACTCCGAGCCGCACTGGTCCGCCTCCGGTGGGCAGTGCGTCGCCTACGAACGGGTCACGCTGCTCGGCGTCCCCATCATCGCCCAGCGGCTGGTCAGCTACGCCCGTATCGACCCGGTCGTCGCCCGCGAGGTGTTCATCCAGTCCGCGCTCGTCGAGGGCCAGTGGCGCACACGGCACCACTTCTGGCCGCGCAACCAGGCCACCCGTGCGGAGGCTGAGCAGCTGGCAGACAGGAACCGGCGCCGTGACCTGCTGGTCGACGACGTCAGCATCGCCGCGTTCTACGAGCGGCGCATCCCTGCCGACATCGTCAGCGTCGCCCACTTCGATCGCTGGTGGCGGGACGCGCGACGCACGGACGAGCACCTGCTCGACCTGACCCTTGCCGACCTCGTGCAGCCCGACGCCGACCTGGACAACGACTCCTACCCCGACCACTGGGTGTCCTCCGGTGAGCGACTCGACGTCGACTACGCGTTCGACCCCGGCAGCGGTCATGACGGCGTCACTGTCACGATCCCCCTTGCGGCCCTCACCCGGCTCGACCCGGCGGCGTTCACCTGGCAGGTTCCCGGCCTCCGAGGCGAGGTGGCTGCAGAACTGGTGCGCGGCCTGCCGAAGGCGCTGCGCACCCAGCTGGTGCCCGCGCCCGACACCGCACGCCGGGCACTCGCCTGGCTGGACGACCATCCCGGCCCTGCGTCCGAGCCGCTGTGGACAGCGCTGGGCCGCGGCATCCTCGCGCTCACCGGCGTCCAGGTGCCGCCGGACGCCTGGCAGCCGGCAGCCGTCCCCGACCACCTGCGGGTACGGTTCCGGGTGCAGGCCGACGGCGCAGAGCCGGTCGTCGGGCGTGACCTCGCCGAACTGTCCCAGCAGCTGGCACCGAAGGTCAGCCGGACGCTCAACGCCGCAGCGGCGCACCTGACCCACGAGGGCGCGACCAGCTGGGAGTTCGGCACGATACCGACCGAGCTGAGCGAGCCGATGCCCGGCTATCCCGCACTGGTGGATCGCGTCAGGAAGGTGGGGGTCCAGGTGTTCGCCGAGCCTGACGCCGCTGTGCGGGCGCACCGCAACGGCCTGCGGCGCCTCATCACCCTCACGACGGTTGACCCCACCCGCTGGGCTGTCAGCCGGATGTCCAATTCCACCAAGCTGGCCCTCGCCACCTCGCCGTACGCGAGCGTCCCTGCGCTGCTCGCCGACGCACGGCTGAAGGTCACCGGTGAACTCGCGGACGCCCGCGGCGGGCTGTGGGAGGTACGCGACGCCGCCGCGTTCACAGCGCTCGCCGACACCGTGCGCACGGATGCAGCCGCTGCGCTGCAGCAGGCCGTCACCACGGCGGGGGAGATCGTCCAGCTCGCCGGGGAGGTGAAGCGGTCGCTGCCGTCCGCCCCGCCGGGGACGAGGACGGACGTGACCGAACAGCTCGGCGGTCTGGTCTACCCGGGCTTCATCGCAGCGACGCCGCCGTCGGCCTGGCGTCGGCTGCCCACGTACCTGCGGGCCATCGCGCGACGGCTGGACGCCGCGCACACCAATCCGCGGCGTGAGGCCGAGGGCCTGGAACTGATCGGTGACCTGGAGGACGAGTACGCGGCGCTGTGCCGGCGTTACCCGAGCGGTCCGCTGCCCGCCCCCGTTTCTGAGGTCGGGTGGCTGCTGGAGGAGTTGCGCGTCAGCCTGTTCGCCCAGGCCCTTGGCACGGCGGTGCCGGTGTCCGCGAAGCGTGTGCGGACGGCGATGGCTGCGGTCCCTGCAAAGAGCTAGCAGGTCCTTTCCCGGCGTGCGCCGAATTCCATTGCTAATTCCATGACTTCGCACGCGCGCCGCGACGCGGGGCTACGCTGAAAGCTGTTCGCCTCAATGTCTCGGGGGATGGCAGTGATGGTCCGGTTTCTATGAGGTTCCCTATCTGAGGGACCTGGCGGAACTTGTCAGCAGGAGCGCACTCACCTTCGGCGACCGAATAGCCTTTCGGGAGCTGGACGGCAGCAAGGGTGTGCACGAGTACACCTACACACAGGTCCGCGACGAGGTCGCGGACGTCGGGACGGCCCTGATCGATGCTGGGTTGGCCGGGGCCCACGTCGCCATCGTCGGGGACAACAGCTACAGCTACGTGATCTGTTACCTGGCCGTGGTGGGCAGCGGTGGAGTGATCGTCCCGCTGGACAAGGAACTGACCAACGGCGAACTGGCCGACCTCATCGTGCGCAGCGGGGCGAGAGCCCTGCTGTACGGCGACACTTTCGCCGCAGAGCTTCCCGCCATCCTCGCCACCTGCCCTGCGGTCGGATTCACGCTCAACATCACCCGTTTCCCTACCGAATCCGAGAATCCTGGATTCGATGAATTCCGGGAGGCCGGCCGCGCCCTCCTCGACAGGGGCGACGACCGCTACCAGGGCGTCATCGCAGATCCCGAGGCTCTCGCCGCGATCCTGTTCACGTCCGGCACCACGGGCCCGAGCAAGGGCGTCATGCTGTCCCAGCGGAACATCGTCGCCGTCATCCACTCGGCCTTCACGATGTTCCGCTTCCCGCGCAGCGGCATGTCGGTGCTGCCGATCAACCACGCCTACGAGTTCAACCTCAACATCCTCGGCTGCCTCTTCGACGGCATCACGATCAATTTCAACGACAGCATCATGCATGTGCGTGAGAATCTCGAACGATTCCGGCCGGAAATGTCGCTGATGGTCCCGATGATCGTTGATGCGCTCTACAAGGGCATCTGGAAAGAAGCAGAAAAGAATCACATGACCGGCTACCTGCGCTACGCGATCGGTCTCTCGAATGCGCTGGGTCACGTCGGAATAGACCTGCGGCGCGCCTTCTTCCGTCCTATTCACGAGCATTTCGGCGGCCGTCTGCGGGTGATCGTGTGCGGTGGCGCGCCCCTTGCGGCGGAGACGGCAGCAGGACTCACCTCGCTGGGCATCGACGTGTACAACGGCTACGGGATCACCGAGTGCTCCCCGCTGATCTCCTCCAACTGCACCCTGCGCCGAGTGCGCGGCTCGGTCGGGGTCCCGTGCCCGGAGATCGAGGTGCGGATCGCAGACAAGGATGCTGACGGCAATGGAGAAATCCAGGTGCGTGGGACCCACGTGATGCTGGGCTACTTCAATGATCCGAAAGCCACGGCCGCCGCGTTCACGGAGGACGGCTGGTTCAGGACCGGCGACCTCGGACGGCTGGGGCGCGGCGGGGCGCTGTTCATCACCGGCAGGGAGAAGAACCTGATCATCCTGCCGAACGGCAAGAACGTGCAGCCGGAGGAGATCGAGGAGGCGCTCCTGTGCGGCATCGGCTACCTGAAGGAGGTCGTCGTGCACGAACTTCTCGACCCCACAGGCTCACCGCGGATCGCCGCGTCCGCCTACCTCGACCCGGAGTGGGTGAGTGCGCTGGGCGCGGACGGGGCACGGGTGCGCTTCGACGCCGACGTCGCGACCGTCAACCAGCGCCTCGCGAGCTACAAGCGCATCTGCCTCACCCGGCTGAGGGAGCAGGAGTTCGAGAAGACAGCCACACGCAAGATCATGCGCCATCGGATTGAGGGGGTACTCGTATGAATCTGCTCGGTGCCATCACCAACCTCGTCAAGGACTACGCGGAGGTCGAGGACGACCAGTTGACCAGGGCCACCGACCCGGTGCGCGACCTGCACCTGAACTCCTACGACATGATGAGCATCATCGGGCGACTGGAGTCCGACCTCGGGGTCGAGATCGCCGAGCGCGATGTCCGCCGGCTCGTCACGCTCGGCGACCTCGACGACTACATCAAGGCGAAGCTGCAGACATGATCCGTGCGGCCGTGTGCCTGGACGCCCGGCTGCGTACGCACCAGGGGCAGCACGCCGCAGCCGAGGTCCTGCTGCAGCACGCCCTCGGTAACGGCTTCGGCCTGCCCGCCGCCGGAACCGACCTGGTCCACGACAGCTGCGGGCGGCCGGCCGTTGCCGCCCACCCCGAGGTCCACGTGAGCGTCTCCCACTGTGAAGGCGCGGTGCTGGTGGCGGCATCGTCGGCCCGGATCGGGGTGGACGTCGAGTGGCTGCGTCCGCTCGACCGGTTCGCGCTCGCCCGGATGCTGAACCCGGCAGAGATCGACCGGGTGCTCCGGTCACCCGATCCCGACAGGGAGTTCTTCCGGTACTGGACGCTCAAGGAGAGCTACCTGAAGGCGGTCGGGACGGGCCTTGGCTACGCGGTGAAGGACCTGGACGTCGACGTCGCACCGGACGGGACGGCGAGCGTCAGAAGCCGGCAGGCATGGGTGGGTCTTGACGAGCGGTTCGAGGGATACGTGCTGGCTTTCTGCAGCCTTGACAGCGGCCCGGGGGACACCGACGTCGCGCTCGAGCGCAGGGAACTGACGAGGCTGTGAGGGAGCTGACATGGGGAGCTACGTCGAGTTCGACGGGGTGAAGAAGACCTACCGCATGGGGGACTACGACATCGAGGCGCTCGCCGGCGTCAGCTTCGGCATCGACGAGGGCCAGTTCGTCATCATCGCCGGCGCCTCGGGTGCCGGCAAGAGCACGATCCTGAACATCCTCGGCGGTATGGACCTGCCCACATCGGGCAAGACCTTCTTCGACGGCGCCGAGGTGAGTGCGTACTCGCAGAAGCAGATGGTCGAGTACCGGCGCTACGACGTCGGCTTCGTCTTCCAGTTCTACAACCTGATCCCGAACCTCACGGCGCGGGAGAACGTCGAACTCGCCTCGCAGGTCAGCAAGGATCCGCTCGACATCGACGAGGTGATGGCGAGCGTCGGGCTCGCCGACCGGATGCCGAACTTCCCCTCCCAGCTCTCGGGTGGCGAGCAGCAACGGGTGGCGATCGCGCGCGCCGTCGCAAAGAACCCGAAGCTCCTCCTCTGCGATGAACCGACTGGAGCCCTCGACTACGACACGGGCCGCTCGATCCTGCGCCTGCTGCAGGAGACCTGCCGCAACCGCAGGATCACCGTCGTCGTGATCACCCACAATCCGGCGCTGATGCCGATGGGGGACCGGGTGATCAAGGTGAAGAGCGGGCTCATCGGCGAGGTCATCGACAATCCGGAGACGGTCAGCGTCGACAGTTTGGAGTGGTGATGCTCAGCCGTGCGCTGCTCACGGACGCGCTCAGGGAGGTCCGCCGGTCGCCGGCGCGGTTCTTCTCCATCCTCGCCATCGTCGCGATCGGTGCCGGCCTCTTCGTCGGCATCAAGGCCGCTGCGCCCGACATGAAGTACACCGCCGATCGCTACTACGACCAGCAGAACATGATGGACATCCGCATCCTCTCCACCCTCGGGCTCGACGGGGACGACATCAGCGCCATCGCTGCGACCGAGGGTGTGCAGTCGGTCCAGGCCGCCTACTTCGTCGACGTCACCACCAGCATCAACGGCGTCGAGTACGTCCTGCGCACCCACTCGCTGCCCACTTCTGTCGGTGGCGACGGCAACCTGACGGCGCTCAACCAGCCCAGGCTGGTCGAGGGCAGGCTGCCCGGCAACCCGGACGAGTGCGTGATCGAGGCCAACCGCAACATGCCCTTCCCGCTCTCCATCGGCGACACCATCCCCGTGACCTCCGGAACGGCAACGGACATCTCTGCCACCCTTGCGCACAGCCGCTACCAGATCGTCGGGAAGGTCGTCTCGCCCCTCTACCTCACCTTCGACCACGGCGAGTCGAGCATCGGCGGCGGCCGCATCAACCTGTTCATGCTCGTCGGCTCGAACGAGTTCCGCTACCCGGTCTACACCGAGGCCCTCGTCACCGTGCAGGGTGCGAGGCAGCTCGACTCCTACAGCTCCGAGTACCGCTCCCTCGTCGGTCGGGTCGGCGGTCGCCTCGCCAACCTCGGCGAGGAGCGCGCGCCCCTGCGGCTCGTCGCGATCAGGCGCGAGGCCCAGGCGAAGCTCGACCAGGCCAAGGCCGACCTCGCGGCGGAGCGGGCCCGCTACGACCGGGAGATCGCCGCAGCAGAGCAGAAGCTGGCGGAGGCGGGGGACCGGATCGTCTCCGGGCGTGCCTCGCTGGCCGCCCAGCGGAAGGCCTTCGTCACGCAGGTCAGCGCTTCGGAGTCGATGATCGGTCAGTTCGACGCCCAGCTCCGGCGCGCTCAGGCCGTGTACAGCACCAGCACGGCCAGCTACCGCAGGCTGCTGTCGCAGGCATCGACGATCATCTCCGAGGCGAAGCAGATCAAGAAGGAGGCACAGGAGGCACTCGACAGTGCGCTTGCCACGATGTCGACCGTCGAGGACATGCTGCAGGCCGACAACCTCACAGACGACCAGCGCGCAGCCCTGCGCGGGATCCTTGACCAGCAGCAGGTCATCCAGAAGAACGCGCGACAGGCGATCGACGCCAGTTCGACCGTCGTCGGTGCCGCCAGCAAGCAGCTGAACAAGGCGAAGGCCCAACTCAACGCCGCTCAGGCGCAACTCGCGGGCGCCCGCGCCCAGCTCAACAGCGCACGGAGCAAGCTGGCAGCGGCAAAGGCCAGGGCGCAGCGGGAGTTCGCGGCAGCCGAGGCCCGTCTCGACACAGCCCAGGCCGCCTTCGACCTCGGCAAGGCGGAACTGGACGCAAGGAGGGCAGCGGGTGCGAAGGCTCTCGCGGACGGAGAGGCACGGATCGCCGCTGCGCAGGACGAGATCGACCGACTGAGCGCGCCCGTCTGGTACGTCCTGGACCGGTCGAAGCTGGCGAGCTACGCCGAGTACGCAGCCACAGCCGACCGCATGGACGCGATAGCGCTGCTCTTCCCTGTCTTCTTCTTCGCCGTCGCAGCCCTGGTCTGCCTCACCACCATGACCCGGATGATCGACGAGCAGCGGACATCGCTCGGCGCGTACAAGGCACTGGGCTACGGCGAGCGGGCCATCGCGTTCAAGTACGTCACCTACGCCGCGATCGCGAGCCTCGCCGGCGGCGCGATCGGCGTTGTGGCCGGCATCAACGTCTTCCCGAAGGTGATCTTCGACTCCTGGGCGATGATGTACGAGCTGCCGCCGATGGAGCAGGTGGAGCAGCTGCCGCTGCTGCTGGGGACGGTCGTCGTCAGCGTGCTGCTGACCAGCGCCACCGCGTACCTCTCCGTGCGCAAGGAGCTCGCAGCCGTGCCCGCGACGCTGATGCGGCCCAAGGCACCGACCGCGGGCAAGGTGATCCTGCTGGAACGCCTCCCCGGGTTGTGGAGCCGGCTCTCCTTCAGCCAGAAGGTGACGATGCGGAACCTCTTCCGCTACAAGAAGCGGTTCTTCATGACGGTCATCGGCGTGGCCGGGTGTGCTGCGCTTCTCCTTGCCGGCCTCGGGCTGACGGACTCGATCGGGAGCATCGTGCACCGCCAGTACGGCGACATCCAGGCGCAGGACATCGCCGTGCGGTTCACGCCGGCGTCCACGGTCGACGGTCGCGCGGCGGTCATGGCCGACCTCGCCGGGCAGGCCGACGTACAGGCGACGCTGCAGGTCAGCGACGCCAACTCCACCGTCAAGGGGCCGAAGGACGACATCCCGGTGAGCCTTGTGTCACCGCTGGACGCGAGCCACTTCACCGAGTTCGTCTCGCTGCGCACCCGCGAGGGTCAGGTCCGGCTCGCACTGCCGGAATCCGGGGCCGTGATCACGGAGAAGCTGGCCGGCGAGCTCGGCGTCCGGGTGGGCGACATGATCTCGATCGACCGCGGCACCGGCGTGTACCGCCAGGCTGTCGTCTCCGGGATCGCGGAGAACTACATCTTCCACTACGTCTACCTGGGTCCGGACGCCTTCCGTGAGGTGTTCGGGTTCAGTCCGGAGTGCAACGGGGTCCTCCTCAAGCTCGCCACGGACGACCGGGCGGCAGAGGCCGCGCTCGGTACCCGGCTGATGACCTTCGGCCAGGTCGCTTCCGTGACCTACTACTCCGACGCCGTCGCCAAGTTCGCCGACACCATCAAGAGCCTCGACACGATCGTGTGGGCGATGATCGTCTCCGCCGGACTGCTGGCCTTCGTCGTCCTGTACAACCTGACGATCATCAACCTCAGCGAACGCAGCAGGGAGATCGCCACCATCAAGGTGCTGGGCTTCTTCAACCGTGAGGTGTCGACCTACATCTACCGGGAGGTCATGCTCCTGACAGCCATCGGGGCGCTGGTGGGCCTGGGGGTCGGCGTCGGCCTGCACCGGGCGATCATGGCCTCGATCGAGCAGGAGAACGTGATGTTCGGCAACTACCTTTCGGGATGGAGCTTCGCCATCGCCTTCGGCCTCACCGTTGTCTTCGGCCTCGTGGTGAGCGCCTTCACGTACCGGAAGCTGACCGTCGTGCAGATGGTCGAGTCGCTCAAGTCGGTGGAATAGGAGAACCGTGCCCGAGCACACCCTTTACGAACTCTCCCCGTCCCAGCAGCTGTCGTTCCTCAACCGCCACTGGACGCTGCACAAGGCGATCGTGAACATCGCCACCTCGATCACGGTGCATGAGCGCCTCGACCCGATGCTGCTCGCCGCGGCCGTCCGCCTCGCCGTCCTCCGCTGGGATTCCTTCGGCATCCGCCTCGTGAAGGAGGGAAAGGAGTACCGGCAGTACTTCGGCGAGCGGGACTGCCTCTACGTGGAACAGCGGGAGTTCACGGATGCCGACGAGATGCAACGCTTCTTCGCCCGACGGGCATCCCGGCGGATTCCGCTCCTGGAATCGCCCCAGGCCGGCTTTGTCGTCTTCACGACCCCTGACGGTTCCACCGGGCTCTTCAGCGTCATCTGCCATCTGATCATGGACTCGTGGGCGATCTCGATGTTCTACCGCGACGTGATCGACATCTACTGGGCCCTTGCGCAGAACGATGTCCTCCCCAAGCCGCCCTCGGACTACGAGCCGGTCCTCGTGAAGGAGCTCGAGTACAACCGGTCCGCGCGCAGCGATGCCGACCGGCAGTTCTGGGAGAAGGCGATCGGCCCGTCGCAGCCGCTGTTCACCAGCCTCAAGGGCTCCGGTGTCCTCGAGTCCTACCGCCGCTTCATCCGCGACCCCGACGCGCGCCAGTGCTGGACCCAGCACCTGCTGACGAAGGCCGACCACGTCGTCCTCAAGGTGAGCCCCGAGGATGTCGCACTGTTCCAGGCGTTCCTGGCCGCCAGGCAGATCTCGTCCATGCAGGCGCTGTTCGCGCTGGCACTCCGCCTGTACCTCGCGAAGGTCAACGGGCGGGCCGAGGACGTGACCTTCAGCGTGAACGTTGCACGACGCGCGACGCTCGCGGAGAAGAACTCCGGCGGATGCCGGGTGCAGAACCTCACGCTCCGGCTATCGATGGCGGAGGACCTGACCTTCATCGAGGCGCTCGAGTTGCTGCTGGAGCGGCAGAACCAGCTCTTCCGCCACGCCGACTACTCCAGCATGGAGCTCCAGTTCCTGCCGCACCGGCTCTTCGCCGATCAGGGGTCCCGCCCCGGCACGGGGTACTCCGACACCCTGCTGACCTTCCAGCCGGTGCCCATGGCTGTCGGTCACGGCCTGACCTGCACCACCGATTGGCACTGCAACGGTGCGTTCAGCCTGCTCAGCTACCTCACCATCATGGACGACGACTGCTCCGGCGGCCTGCGCTGCTATTGGGAGCGGCAGGTGCACCATCTGCCGGTGGCCGTGATCAAGGACTGCCACGAGTACATGCTGAAGGTGTTGCGGGCCGGTGTGGCTGACCCGTCGATCACCCTCGGCGAGCTGATGAGCCTTGGCTGAGGGGAGCTGGTGCGGACCGGGGGTGGTCGCAGAAGAACTCCCAGGTCAGTGTCGTGGCGTCGAGGTCGCCCGAGGTGGGGCCTGTGACGACCTCGGGCAGCGGCACGCCACCGGGCCAGGTGTGGCCGGCGTCGGCGATCCGGTACCAGACCACTTCCGAGCCGTTGCGCCCACCGGTGTACCGCACCCGTGTGATCTCCCCGGAGAGGTCGACGTCTGTGCGTGTGGTGCAGCCGCAGGACCGGGCGTAGGACGCCATCCACTCGGCCACGGCGGGGAGGGGTGATCCCAGGCGTCGGACGCCGCCTTCGATGGGCACGATCTGGTCGAGGCCGCCGTGGAAGGCGATCAGCGGCACGGCGCGCGCGGTCGGCTCACCGGGGGATTGTGAGTACAGCCCGGCGACGGAGCCGACGGCAGCGAACGTCTCGGGCAGTGCGAGGGCGAGCATGCTCGCGAGGCCGCCGCCGTTGGACATGCCTGAGGCATACACGCGGTCGGGATCGATCGGGTAGCGGGTGCTGACCTCGCGGACGAGTCCCGCGATGAAGTCCACCTGGTCGGGGCCGCGTCGTTGCGGTGCACCGTGGGGCTCCCAGTGGGGCGGGACGCCTGTGCCCAGGGGGTAGACGGTGAGGAAGCCGCGGGTGGCAGCGAGCTCGTCCCAGCGACTCATCGTGCGCTGGTGTGACGGTGATTTCATGAAGCCGTGGATCACGACGACCAGGGGAGCGGGGTGGTCCCGGCCGTGTCCCTCGGGTACTCGAAGGAGGTAGCTGCGCCGAACGCCGGCTACCCGGAGCTCGGCGTTGACCTCGTAGAAGGCGCGCAACCGGCCGGCGAGGCGTACGGCGCCGATGCCCACGCCCGTCGCTCCCAGGGCCAGTACGGTGCGGACGACCTGCGCCCGCGTCCCGTCGGTCTGTGCCGTTGCGCCCCCCGGGTCAGAAGCTGGACAGGTGCGTGCGAATGGCCTCGCGGCCGACCAGCGAACTGAGGAACCAGTGGCGGGTATCGACCTTGCGACGATAGACAGGGGTGGGCTCGATCTGGCGGGCCAGGTCGAGTTCTTCAACGACGCGGGCGCGATCCCGGTCGATTACTGCGTAGCTCATCATGAGTCAATTCTGACGCTTGTGTATGTTCGCCACAAGCTCACAATGCCGAACAATCGTTCGGTGTGACCGTATGATTGCTTCATGCTCGATCTCAACCGTCTCCGCATCCTTCGCGCCGTCGTCGCCAGCGGTTCCGTGAACGACACCGCCCACCGTCTTGGGCTCACTCCCTCGACGGTCAGCCAGCATGTGCACACCCTCGAACGCGAGGTCGGCTTCCTCCTTGTGGAACGAGTGGGACGTGGCATCCGCCCCACGCCCGCTGCCATCGAGCTGGCACGGGCGAGCGCTGAGGCACTGCACGCGATGGCCGACCTCGACGTGCTCGCCCGAGACCTCAGGGAGGGCGCAACGGAGCGGCTCACCATGCGGACCTTCGCCTCGGCCGCCTACACCTGGATGCCGACCGTCGCCCGCGCACTGCGGCAGGAGTTCCCAGGCCTCACCCTCGAGCTGTCGATCAACGAGTCCGACAGCGCGGAGACGGCCGGTCAGGCCGACATCGAGGTGCACACTGAGCTGCCCTACGACGATCCACGGGTACCCCCGGCCTACCGGCGCTTCGAACTGGGCACGGACGACTTCCTTGTCGCCCTGCCGCACGACCACCCCCTCGCAGAGGCCGGCACGATGGACCTCAACGAGTTCGCAGAGGACGACTGGGTGCAGTACGACTTCCGCGACGAGATCGCCACCCGTCTGGCAGCGCACGCCTGTGCCGGGGCAGGGTTCACCCCCCGGTACGTGGCGCGCGCGCAGGACCACGTCACCGGCCTCGCCTTCGTTGCGGCAGGGGTCGGGATCGCCCTCGTGCCGCAGCTCGCGCTGGGCTGGTCGGGGTTCGAGGTGGCCTACGTCCATCCCACCAACCCCAGCCCGAACCGCCGGATCGTCGCCCTAGTGCGCGACAGCGCACGGACGAACCCCGCGACCGAACGGACGATCCAGCTCCTCCAGGAGCTCGGCGGGCACCTGGGCGAGGTGCTCCCGCCAGGGCACATGGGTCGTATCGCCCAGCCGTGAGCGCAGCCCGCCCCGGGACGCCGTCAGCCCTGAGCGCAATGCGCGGGGTCGGCCAGTAGTGGCGGGGTACAGTGGCCGCGTGCTGGACCCGAGGCTGCTCTATACCTTCGACCCGGACCTTTGGGAGTCGGTTCGGGGGACCAGGCCTGCCCTGATCCACCTGCTCGACGGCTACATCGACGCCGGCTCCGTGACCCACTCCGCAGGGCGCTACCTGCTGGAGGCGTGTGAGCACGAGGTGCTGGCGGAGTTCGACCACGACCAGCTGCACGACTACCGCTCGCGCCGTCCCCAGATGGTGTTCGACACCAACCAGTGGGTGGGCATGACCGACTACGCGCTGGTCATCCATCGTCTCCTCGACGCCACCGGCAAGCCGTTCCTCCTCTTCACCGGGCCGGAGCCGGACACCCAGTGGAACCGGACGGCCGCCGCCGTCCTCGGGATCGCAGAGGAGCTGGACGTCTCCAGCCTGATCACCGTCTCGGGTGTCCCGATGGCCGTCCCGCACACGCGTCCGACCCTTGTGACGGCGCATGCCACCGAGCCGGAGACGGTCAGCGGCAACCCGATGTGGATCGACAGGGTGCAGATCCCCGGCAGCTTCTCCCACGTCCTTGAGTACCGTGCCGGCCTTGCCGGACGGCTCGGACAGGGCTTCGTCGCGCACGTCCCGCACTACCTGGCCCAGGCCGGGTTCCCGCAGGCGACCCAGGCGGTCATCGGCCGCCTCGCGAAGGCCGCCGGGCTGGTGATCCCGATGGGCGAGCTGTCCGAGCGGGCAGCGGCCAATCTCGCATCGATCGAGTCGGAGACCGCTGAGGATGCCGACTTCCCCGCCGTTGTCGAGGCGCTGGAGGAGCAGTACGACCGGCTCAGCAGCAGCGGGGCGGCCTCGGTGCCCAGCGCAGAGGAACTCGGCGCTGCCGTCGAGCAGTTCCTTGCCGAGCAGGACCCGCCGTCGGACTTCCGGCGGTAGCGCTGTGCCGGAGACCGTCGACGAACTGATCGGAATCCTCGACCTTCGCCAGTCCGATGAGAATGTCTTCGTCGGGCAGGACGCCGGGTCGGCACGCCAGCGCGTCTTTGGGGGACAGGTGCTGGCCCAGGCGCTGACGGCCGCATGCCGGACCGTGCCGGACGCCCGGGTCGCGCACTCGCTCGGGGCGTACTTCCTGCGCGCAGGGGCCCCGGGCATCCCGATCAGCTACACGGTCGAGAAGACCCGAGACGGTGGGAGCTTCTCCGCGCGGCGGGTGGTCGCCGACCAGGGTGGCCGGGTGATCTTCAGCATGGTGTGTTCGTTCCACGAGCTCGAGTCGGGCCTCGACCATGCCGACGCGATCCCGGTCGGCGTGCTGCCGCCCGAGGACTGCCCGCCGTTGTCGGAGGTGCTGGGGGCCCGCTCCCGCCGGGCGGCAGAGGCGTGGCGGCAGGAGTTCGGGGCACTCGAGACCCGGTTCGCCAGCGACACCTCCGGAGTCGACGCCGACGGCCGGCCGGACGCTGCGATGAAGCTGTGGGTGCGGGCGGAGAACTCCCTTCCCGACGACCCGAAGCTGCACCAGGCCGTCCTTGCCTACGCCAGCGACCTGACCCTGCTCGCCGTCAGCACGGTGCCGCACCCGGTGGAGTTCGGCGGCCCCGGTATGCAGGTGGCCTCGATCGACCATTCGATGTGGTTCCACCGTCCGGCCCGTGCCGACGAGTGGCTGCTGTACGACCAGGTCTCGCCGTCGGCGTCCGCCGGGCTGGGCTTCAGCTTCGGCCGGCTGTTCGCGGACGGGCGTCTGGCTGCTTCCTGCGCCCAGGAGGGCCTGATCCGCCTGATCGACCCGGCCTGACGTCCACCCGAACGCGTCCGGACGCCAAAAGACCCCAGGTCACATCGCAAACCTGGGATCTCCCGGCCTCAAGGGTGATGTTGGACGAGACCGTCAGGCGGCCTCGGAGTCCCCTCGCAGCTTGGTGATGGCGTGCCGTTCGATCTGGCGAACCCGCTCGGCGGTGATGCCCCAGATGGCGGCGATGTCGGCGAGCTTGGCCTGGCGACCGTCGACCAGCCCGTAGCGGCGACGAACCACGTCCTGGGAACGCTCGTCGAGGCTTGCCAGCATGGCGTCGAGCCGGGCGCGATCCTCGGCGTCCAGCACGACCTCGTCCGGACCTGGAGACATCTCCCTTGCCAGCAGGTCGCCGAGGGCCGTGTCGCCGTCCTCCTCGACGGGAGCGTCGAGGCTGACGTGGTCACGCGAGAGGCGCAACAGGTCGACGATCGTCTCCTCCTTCACGCCGAGCTCCTCAGCGATCTCGAACAGCTCCGGCTCGCGGCCGAAACGGCGCTCGAGGGTGCGGCGGACGGCGGAGACCTGGTTGACCTGCTCCGCGACGTGCACGGGGAGGCGCACGATGCGTCCCTGCTGGGCGATGCCGCGGGAGATCGACTGGCGGACCCACCAGGTGGCGTAGGTGGAGAACTTGAAGCCCTTGGTGTAGTCGAACTTCTCGACGGCGCGGATGAGGCCTGTGTTGCCCTCCTGCACCAGGTCGAGCAGCGGCATCTGGGCCCGGCCGTACTTGCGGGCGACAGAGACGACGAGCCGCAGGTTGGCCGTGATGAAGCGCTGCATGGCAGCGTCACCCTGGTCGGCGATCTCCTGCAGCTCGGCCTTGGTGGCCTTCACCTTGTGGAGCGCTGATTCCTCGGGGGCAAGGGTGCCGTCGATGATCGCGTGGGCGAACCGACCGGCCTCGATCAACTTGGCGAGCTGGACCTCTTCCTCTGCTGTCAGCAGCGGGGTCTTTGCGATCCCGTCCAGGTAGAGGCCGACCGCATCCTTGCCGTCGATGCCGTCTGTACTGCGAATCCGATGTGCCGTGGCGATCACTGTGAGTCCCTTTCGCTCGTCATCAGTACAACGCGCGAGGGGGCCCGATTTCTGCCCCCGACACCGTGTGGATTACCCCGAGGGCAGGGAATCACGCAGATCAAGACCGTGGTCGTACGCAACCCACGACCACGGGTGGCCCCCGGGGTCAGTCCTTCGGAGGAGGCGGGGTCGCAGCGATCAGCCAGGCGAGCTCGAACGCAGCGTCCCGCCAGGCCTGGTAGCGCCCGGAACTGCCGCCGTGGCCGGCGACCATCTCGGTCTTGAGCAGGATCGGACTGCTGGAACCGGAGTCGTGCCGCAGGGCAGCCACCCACTTGGCCGGCTCGGTGATCTCGACCCTTGTGTCGTTGAGGCTTGTCGTGACGAGGACGGCCGGGTACTGCGCTGCCCTGACGTTCTCGTAGGGGGAGTAGCGCCGCATCCTTGCGTACGCCTCCGGGTCGTGCAGCGGGTCGCCCCACTCCTCCCACTCCATCACCGTCAGCGGGAGCTCCGGGTCGAGGATCGTGGTGAGGGCGTCGACGAACGGGACGGCGGCGTGGACGGCTGCGAACGCGTCCGGCGCGAGGTTGAGGGCTGCGCCGATCAGCAGGCCGCCGGCACTGCCACCCTCGGCTGCCAGCCGTCCGGTGGTGGTGTAGCCGGCCGAGACCAGGTAGCGCGCGCAGGTGATGAAGTCGGTGAAGGTGTTCTCCTTCGCCTCGAGGCGGCCGCCGGTGTACCAGGCCCTGCCGAGCTCGCCGCCGCCGCGCACGTGGGCGACCGCGTAGAGGTAACCGCGGTCGAGCAGGCTGAGGCGTGCGATGGAGAAGGACGGGGACACGCTGATCTCGTAGGCGCCGTACCCGTACAGCAGGCAGCCGGCGCTCCCGTCCAGCGGGGTGTCGGCCCGGTACACCAGCGAGATCGGGATGCGGGTGCCGTCCCCGGCCTCTGCCCACACCCTCTGCTGCCGGTAGTCGGTGGGCCGGTAGGGGCCGTGGACCGGGTGGTCGAGCACCGGCCGGCGGCGCAGGACGGTGCGGGTGCCGTCCGCGATGCGGTAGTCGATCACCTCGTCCGGGGTGACCATCGACTGGTAGTGCAACCGGATGCGGTCGGTGTCGGCCTCGTCGCCACCGTCGACGTCGACGGTGTAGATCGGCTCGTCGAACGCGATGCCGACCTCCTCGCCGACATCGCCGGCAGCGTCCCGGTGGCGCAGGGTGACGACCTGCAGGCCGTCGCGGCGCAGGCTCTGCACCAGCACGCGGTCGTAGGAGACGACGCCGAGCAGCCGGACGCCGGGCTCGCCCGGCCAGATCGGCGTCCAGTCGGTCGCGTCGGTGGAGGTCAGCGGCGCCTGTGCCAGCGCGAAGTCGGGGGCGCCGTCGTTGTGGACGATGAACAGCCGGTCGCCTGCCACCTCCACGTCGTACTCGATGTCGTCGCGCCGGGGAGCGACCGAGCGCAGGGTGGACGCGGGGTCGGTGGCGTCCAGCAGCCAGGTCTCCGTGCTGGTCTTGCTGGCAGCGCCGAGCTGCACCCAGCGGTTGTCGCGCGAGCAGTCGACGCCGAGCCAGAACCGTTCGTCGTCCTCGGTGTGGAGCAGCTCGTCCTCACCGGTGTCGCCGAGACGGTGGCGCCACAGGCGGTCGGGTCGCCAGGCGTCGTCGACGGTCAGGTAGCAGAACGCCCCGTCGCCGGCCCAGCAGCCGCCGGATGCCACTTCTGCCACCTCGTCCGGCAGTGCCTGCCCGGTGATCAGGTCGAAGAAGCGGAGGTGGTAGCGCTCGTCGCCGCTGGTGTCCACGGAGTAGGCGGCGAGCCGGCCGTTGGGGGAGACGTCGAAGCAGCCCATGGAAAAGAAGTCCGTGCCCGCCGCGAGCGCCTGGGCGTCCAGCAGCAACTGCTCGCCCTCGGGGGCACCCTTGCCGGGATCGGGCAGGGAGTCGCGCCCCTGCGCAGGGCAGCGGTGGTAGCTGGGGTAGTCGAGCCCCTCCGTCGAGCGGGCGTAGTACCAGAACTCCCCGAGGCCGGGATGGCGGACGAATTCCGGGACGCTG
Organism: Propionicimonas sp.; assembly: GCA_030158185.1. Taxonomy (GTDB): domain Bacteria; phylum Actinomycetota; class Actinomycetes; order Propionibacteriales; family Propionibacteriaceae; genus Propionicimonas. Next base: position 31,038 of record JAOATP010000136.1, on the reverse strand, counting down.
AGGTCGGTCTGCTTGGTGCGCGCCGAGATGTCGCCGTAGATCTCCTGCCGCAGTTCTGCCAGTGGTGCGGTGACCGCGTCGGTGTAGGCGTTCTCCGCGTTCAGGTAGGCGACGAACTCCGGATCAGTCTTGTCCCGCATCCAGGCGTAGGGATCGGTGAAGGTATCGCCGTGGTGGGTACGCGTGGAGGGACGGCGGGGGGCCACCGGTGGTCGGTCGGCTGCAGGCATGCTGCACAGCCTAGAGCCGGAGCCGGGAGCCGGGCCCGGCTTGGGTGTTCGCCCTTACCGTGGCACAATGGACCTGCGATGTATTGACAGCACCCGTGTGTTGTGCGCCCTGAAACGCTTTCGTTGAGAGGTTTGCCTGTGTCCCCACGCTCCAACGCCGCCGCCGTTTCCCAGTCCGAAGAGGCCGCCGTAGTTGCGCCCCGCGGACGGACGAAGAAGGCGGCCGCGTCACCGGTGAAGGCGGTTCCGGCCGTCGACCCCACCTCGCCGGTCACCCCCGACGAGGACGTCGAGCCCACACCCGACATCCTTGTCGAGGAAGAGATCGTGCTCGAGGAAGTCACGCTCGAGGAAGTGATCGTTCCCGGCAACAACGTCGAGAACGTGAAGTTCCAGCGCGAGGGCGATGAGGTCGTGCTCACCGTCGGCGGCAAGAAGCGCACCCTCGACGATGTCGACGACTCCGGCTTCGAGCCGGCGGAGGCGGTCAAGACCGAGCAGGAACTCGTCGAGGACGGCGGCTTCAGCCTCTCCGACGCCGACGACGCCGATGAGCCCGAGCAGCAGGTCATGGTCGCCGGTGCGACCGCGGACCCGGTGAAGGACTACCTCAAGCAGATCGGCAAGGTCGCCCTGCTGAACGCCGAGATGGAGGTCCAGCTCGCGAAGCGGATCGAAGCCGGCCTGTTCGCAGAGGAGACCGTCAACGAGGGCAAGTCCACCGCAGAAGCCGCGGTCGACCTGGAGTGGATCTCCGAGGACGGACGCCGCGCGAAGAACCACCTGCTCGAAGCCAACCTGCGCCTCGTCGTTTCCCTCGCCAAGCGGTACACGGGTCGCGGGATGCTCTTCCTCGACCTGATCCAGGAGGGCAACCTCGGCCTGATCCGCGCGGTCGAGAAGTTCGACTACACCAAGGGCTACAAGTTCTCCACGTACGCGACGTGGTGGATCAAGCAGGCCATCACCCGTGCGATGGCCGACCAGGCCCGCACGATCCGCATCCCGGTGCACATGGTCGAGGTCATCAACAAGCTGGCCCGCGTCCAGCGGCAGATGCTCCAGGACCTGGGCCGCGAGCCCACGCCGGAGGAGCTCGCCAAGGAGCTCGACATGACCCCCGAGAAGGTCGTGGAGGTCCAGAAGTACGGCCGCGAGCCCATCTCGCTGCACACCCCGCTCGGCGAGGACGGCGACAGCGAGTTCGGCGACCTGATCGAGGACTCCGAGGCGGTGGTTCCCGCGGAGGCGGTGAACTTCACGCTCCTGCAGGAGCAGTTGCACGACGTGCTGGACACGCTCAGCGAGCGCGAGGCCGGCGTGGTCAGCATGCGGTTCGGCCTCACGGACGGCCAGCCCAAGACGCTCGACGAGATCGGCAAGGTCTACGGCGTCACGCGTGAGCGGATCCGCCAGATCGAGTCCAAGACGATGAGCAAGCTGCGTCATCCGTCCCGCTCGCAGGTATTGCGCGACTACCTGGACTGATCCCAACCCCGCCCAGCGGGGCGTAATTCTGATACGTGCGGCAGCCCTCGCCATCGGCGGGGGCTGCCGCTACGTTCGGTAGATGACAGCCCCGGAAGCAGCCCTGGAGGCGAGCGTGGGGGACCCCCTCGTCGTGCTCACGGGTGTGAACAAGCACTTCGGGGAGTTGCACGTCCTCAACGACATCAACCTCATCGTCCACAAGGGTGAGGTTGTCGTCGTGCTCGGTCCGTCCGGCTCGGGGAAGTCGACCCTGTGCCGGGCGATCAACCGCCTGGAGACCATCGGCTCGGGCAGCATCAGCATCGACGGCGTCCCGCTGCCAGAGGAGGGCAGGGAGCTCGCACGGCTGCGCGCAGACGTGGGCATGGTGTTCCAGTCGTTCAACCTCTTCGCCCACAAGACCGTGCTGGCCAACGTCACCCTCGGCCCCACCAAGGTGCGCGGGGTGAAGCAGGACGTCGCAGAGAAGCGCGGCCTCGAACTGCTCGAGCGGGTGGGGGTTGCCGACCAGGCAGGCAAGTACCCGGCGCAGCTCTCCGGCGGCCAGCAGCAACGGGTGGCCATCGCCCGGGCCCTTGCCATGGACCCCAAGGTCATCCTGTTCGACGAGCCCACCTCTGCGCTCGACCCGGAGATGGTCAACGAGGTGCTCGACGTGATGGTCACCCTTGCCCGCGCGGGGATGACCATGGTCGTCGTGACCCACGAGATGGGCTTCGCACGCAAGGCGGCCGACCGCGTGGTGTTCATGTCCGACGGCCTGATCATGGAGGAGAACACCCCGGAGGCGTTCTTCACCAACCCGGGCACGCCGCGCGCCAAGGACTTCCTGAGCAAGATCCTCACCCACTGACTCCCGCACCCGCCAACCCAAGGAGTAGACATGCCTTTCCTCAAAGCACTCGCGGCCACCGCATCAGCTGTGGTCCTTGGCGCGAGCCTGACAGCCTGCGCGGGCAGCCCCGCCGGTGGTGACCCCGGAACCGGCGGCAAGGTGATCGTCGGGATCAAGTTCGACCAGCCGGGCCTCGGGCTGAAGGAGGGCGACGGCTACACCGGCTTCGACGTCGAGGTGGCCAAGTACGTCGCCAAGGACCTCGGCTACACCGAGGTCGAGTTCAAGGAGACACCGTCTGCCCAGCGCGAGACCCTGCTGGCCAGTGACCAGGTGAAGATGATCTTCGCCACCTACTCGATCACCGACGACCGCAAGAAGAAGGTCTCCTTCGGCGGGCCGTACTTCCAGGCCGGCCAGGACCTCCTCGTCGCTGCGGCCAACACCGCCATCACCGGCCCGGAGACCCTCAACGGCAAGAAGCTCTGTTCGGTGACCGGGTCGACCTCTGCGAAGAAGATCCAGGACCAGTTCGCCAACCAGGTGCAGCTGCAGGAGTACGACACCTACTCCAAGTGCGTGGACGCGCTCGCGTCCGGATCGATCGACGCGGTGACCACCGACAACGTGATCCTCGCCGGCTTCGCGGCCCAGGCGCAGTACGCCGGGAAGCTGAAGGTGGTCGGCAAGACCTTCAGCACCGAGCGCTACGGCGTCGGGATCAAGATGGGCGACACCAAGCTCTGCAACGCGATCAACACCTCGCTGGCCAAGATGGTCACCGACGGGTCCTGGCAGAAGGCGCTGGACGCGACGGTCGGCAAGTCCGGTTTCACGCCCGACACCGCCGTGAATCCGCCCAAGCCGGACGCCTGCGCCTGACCACCCGGTCAGGAACGCCACCACCGACGTGACCGCACCGATGTGAGTGACCTTGCAGCCCTGCTCGCGCAGTACAACGTGCTCGGCGCGTTCTGGGTCACGATCCAGCTCACCCTGTGGGGAGGCTTGGGGGCGCTGGTGATCGGCACCTTCATCGCGGTCTGCCGCGTCTCCCCGGTGGGGGTGCTGCAGAGGTTCGGGGCCGGGTATGTCACCGCGCTGCGGAACACCCCGCTGACCCTGATCGTCGCGCTGTGTTCGCTGGGCATCTCCAACACCCTGCGGATCACGCTCGCCCCGGCGGACTCGCCGACGTTCATCGTGGACAACGGCTTCCGGTGGAGCGTGGTGGGGCTGGCCATCTACCACGCGACCTTCGTCGCCGAGGCGCTGCGCAGCGGCATCAACACGGTGCCGATCGGGCAGGCGGAGGCCGCGCGGTCGATCGGGCTCGCCTTCGGCCCCACCTTGCGGCACGTCGTGCTCCCACAGGCGTTCCGCGGGGCGATCGCGCCCCTGGGCAACACCCTGATCGCGCTGACCAAGAACACAACGGTCGTCGCGACCGTCGGGGTGGCGGAGGCCGCCTACCTGATGCGCAACATGATCGAGTTCAACCCTTCGCAGCTGTACTGGGTGTTCGCGATCATCGCCACCGGCTTCGTGGTCCTCACCCTGCCGATGGGCGTGCTCTTCACCTGGCTGTCCAACCGGCTGACGGTGCAGCGATGAGTGCCCCCTACGTCCTGTTCGACGCCCCGGGGCCGCGCGCGCTCGTGCGTCACCGCGCCATGGCCGTCGGCGCCTGGGCCGTCCTCGCCGGAGTCGTGGCCTTCGTGCTGGTGCGGCTGGCGGACCCGGCCAACAACCAGCTGACCGCCGCGAAATGGGCGCCGTTCTTCACCGCGTCCGCCTGGACGAACTACCTCCTCCCCGGGTTGCTCGGCACCCTGGTTGCCGCGATCATCTCCGTGGCGCTGGCGATCGTGTTCGGGCTGCTGCTGGGCATCGGACGGCTGGTGCGGCACCGCTGGATCCGCTGGGCCTGCGGCGCGTTCGTCGAGTTCTTCCGTTCGGTGCCCGTGCTCACGATGATGCTGTTCGCCTACTACGCCGGCATCTACACGCTGCACCTCGGCGGCTCCGTCCTGCCGCTCTTCGGGGTGGTGGTGGGCCTGACGGTCTACAACTCCTGCGTCCTGGCGGAGCTGGTGCGCTCTGGGGTGTACTCGCTGCCGCGTGGCCAGCGGGAGTCCGGTCTCGCGATAGGGCTCACCCCGCTGCAGACGCTCACGACGATCCTGCTGCCCCAGGCCATCACGGCGATGCTGCCGTCGATGCTGAGCCAGCTCGTCGTGATCCTGAAGGACTCGGCGCTCGGCTCGATGATCGCCTACAGCGAGCTCCTCCGGGCCGGCACGAACCTGTCCACGGCGTTCGCGAACCTGATTCCCACCATGATCGTGCTGGCCGTGATGTACATCGGCATCAACTCCGGGCTCACCCGGCTGGCCGGGGCTGTGGAGCGGCGGCTCCGCAGCGACACCCGTGGCATCACGCCGCAGCTGGTCACAGCGGGGTTCGTGCCCGAGAAGGCCGCAGAGCCCGACGTCCCCGAGACCCTGATGCCGCACGAACGCCGGCGGCACTAGCTCAAACTGCGTAGGTACGGGCGGATTCCGCAGGCGTAGGTTCTGGCCAGACGGTGCCAATCCCGACACCCAGGCAAGACAGGTATGAGAGGGAGGCCCATGGCAAGCCAGGAGGAATTCGACGCACTGAAGGGTCGGATCGAAGAACTGGAGAACAAGTTGGCAGCCGCCGGCGCGTCCGCGTCGGCGACGGCTGCCTTCACCCCCGAGGAAATGGCCGCCTACCAGAAGGTGCGCGATGTCATCGCGGCCGACTACGGCGACTTCTGCGGGATCAACGACTGCTTCCGTCCACAGCGGTGCATCAAGCTCTGCGACTACTTCTGCGTCCAGCGGTGCATCCAGCGGTGCATCTTCGAGTGCACCTGCGGACCCTGCAACATCGGTCCGATGACCGGGGGCATCGAGCGCTTCGGTGGCCTCGGTGGCTGAGTCCCGGCGTTCATGACGTCCGGGACCACCCGGCTCAGCCCAGCCGCCGGTCTCGAGGTCATCGACACCCCTGACGGGCTGTTGATGGCCTCGGCCACCGGCGTGCTGCGGCTGGACGGTGGCGTCGCAGACGCGGTGCGGCGGCGCCTGCTGCCCGCCCTTGCCATGACACCGACAGCCGACGACCTCTACGGCGCGCTCTCCGACCTGCCGCGCGCCGAACTCGAACGCCTCGTGGTGCGGCTCGTCGCCGCCGGGCTGGTCACGGAACTCCCCGACACCTCGGAACCGGCACCCCCGGGGTGGACCACACTGCTCAGCGCCGACCTGCCAACCAGGCAGCGCCTTGCGGCGACGCTCGCCAGCGCCCGTGTGCGTGTCGTCGGGAACAGGTCGGTGGCCGGCGACCTGATGGCGGGCCTACGAGGGGCCGGACTCGACGCCGCAGAGCTGGTGGACCCGGAGGCGCTGCCCCGCCTCGATTTCGACGCCCTTGCCACTGCGCTTTCCGGTAGCGACCTTGTCGTCGCGATGGTCGAGCCCGGACTGGCCGCCGTCCGGCTCTGGGTCAACCGGTTCAGTCTCGACAACGACACCCCCTCGCTGCAGGTGGCGCTCGAGGGTTCGGACGCGTTCGTCGGACCCCTCGTGCTGCCGGGCGAGGGTCCCTGCTACCTCTGCTGGCGGATGCGGGCGCTCGCCTGCGCCGACGACTTCGGCGTCGCGATGGCGAGGGAGGAAGCGCGCGACCACGCACGGGCCGTCGGCACAGCGCCGCCGGTTCTGCCGGGGCTCCAAGCCCTGGTGGCCGGGGTCGTCATCCAGGAGTCGCTGGCCCTGCTCGTTGCTGCGGGGCCGGCCCGCCTGCCCGGTCACGTCCTCCAGATCGAGGGGCTCGAACGCCGCCAGACCCGCCACCCCGTCCTGCAGCGGCCCGACTGCCCGGCCTGCCGAAAAAAAGGCCTCCCGCAGCCCGCGGTGCTCCCGACGCTGGCTGAACTCGCGGCCCTGCCGGAGCGGACGACCGACTTCGATGCGATCGAGCGGGCGGTGGTCAGCGACCTCTGTGGCGTGGTCCGCGCCCTCGACGAGGTACCCAAGGACCCCTCCGAGCCTGCCCGCCCCCACATCGTGCGGGCAGAACTGGCCAATGCCCGGTTCGCCACCGGACCGGACGCCTTCGTCACCTGCTCCGGCAAGGGGATGGACCGGCGCCGCGCTCGCGACCTCGCCCTTGGTGAGGCGGTCGAGCGGTACGCCTCGCTGACCTGGCCCGCACCCGGCGCGCGGCGGGCGCGAAGGGCTGATCTGCCGGGCCCGAGCCTCGACCCCACCGAACTCGTCCTCTTCGCCGACCACCAGTACGACGCCCTCCCGTTCGCCCGCTACACGGAGGACTCCGAGCTCGAATGGGTGACCGCCCGGTCGCTGGTGAGCGGTGACACCGTCTGGGTTCCGCGGCTGGCGGCCCACCTCGGGCACGAGGTGAGCCAGCGCGCCGGGTACCTGTTCCCGGCAACGTCCAACGGCTTCGCCGCCGGCCCCACGCTGGCCCACGCTGTCGAGGCCGGCCTGCTGGAAGTCATCGAGCGCGACGCGTTCCTGATCGCCTGGGCGCACCGCCTCAGCACCCCGCGGCTGGACGCCCGGACCGTCCCTGATGCCACCGCAGCGCAGGTCGCCGGCCTCTACCACCGTCGCGGCGTCGAGATCGAGGTGCACCTGCTGCCCACCGACTGCGCAGCCAGCGTGGCGATCGCCCTCGGCTGGAGTGAGGGCCTGCCGGCCGTCGTCGTCGGGCTCGGCGCCGCCCTCGACCCGGTCACCGCCGCCCGCAAGGCTGTGCTCGAGGTCGCCCAGGTCCGTCCGGCCCTGCACCTGCGCCTTCAGCGCGGCGAGGTACGCAAGCGGATGGCGCAACTGGTCGACGACCCTGCGACGGTGACAGAACTCGAGGACCACGACCTGCTCTACGCCGATCCGGCCGCAGCTGCCCGCGGGCTTTCATTCTGGCGCGAAGGCGAGCTGCTGACATGGTCGGAGGCGGTCGGTAACCGCGCGCCGACCGACCTGGCCGGCCTCGTGGGCTCCCTGGCAGCGGTCAGCCCTGACGTGCTCTACGTCGATGTCACCACCGACGACATCGCTGCGCTCGGCGTCCGGGTGGCGCGGGGCATCATCGCCGGCTTCCAGCCGATCCACTTCGGCGCCGACCAGTTCCGGCTGGGCCACCCGCGGCTGCGGACGATGCCGCACCGGCTCGGCCTGCGGCCGCGTCCGGCGGAGCTCGACGAGCTCAACCTCGCCCCCCATCCGGTGGCCTGAGATGGACGTCGCGCCGCACCGGCTGCGGGATCACGAACGGGCAGCCTGGGAGTTCCACCGGGCCACCGCCCGGTGGCAGTTCAACGCTTCCAGTTCGGGCGGCCAGCAGTTCACCGCCGGTCGCGAGGACCCGGACGCCCCGTACCTCCCGCTGCCTGCGCCGGCACGCCTGCCTGCCGGGCTGTCCGATGCGATCGCTGCCCGGGCGTCCTGCCGGGCGTTCACGGACCTCCCCGTGACCCTCGCCGAGCTCTCCGCCCTGCTGGCGGCCGGCTACGGGGTCGGCGGGCGCAGCGCGGGGGACGGGTACACGATGGACGACCGCCCGGTGCCCTCCGGCGGAGGGTTGTACCCACTGGAGGTCAGCCTGCTGGTGCGGCGGGTCGAAGGACTTGCGCCCGGCGTCCACCACTTCGTGCCCGCCGTCCACGGACTCGAACTCGTGCGGGAGGTGTCCCTGCCGGAGGCGTTCGTCACCTACCTGTTCATGGGCCAGCACTGGGTGGCACGTGCACCCGTGGTCTTCGTCGTGAGCTTCGTCCCCGGCCGGAGCCTTGTGAAGTACGGCGATCGGGGCTACCGGTACGCGCTGCTCGAAGCCGGTCACCTGGTGCAGAACCTGAACCTCGCAGCGGTAGCGCTCGGCCTGGGCGCGGTCAACCTCGGCGGGTTCTACGACGACGAGCTCGCCGGCCTGCTGCGGATCGATCCCGAGACCGAGATCTGCCTCTACGCCTCCGCCTGCGGGTGGCCGGCCCATCCGGGCGAGCGGATGGCGTCCCGGGCGCTTGCCGAGAGCGTGTGATCGACCCCGTCACCACGCTCCGGCGCCGCTAGACAGGCGGTGCAGGGACGAAACCGTGCACGCGGCCGAGAAACGCGAGAGCCGCGCGTGCGGTGGCGATGATGCTCTCTGCCCTGCGGAACCCGTGGCCCTCGTCGTCGAACCACACCAGCTCCACCGGAAGGCCCTTCGCGCGGACCGCTGCTGCCATGGCCTCTGCCTGGCTGGGCGGTACGACCTTGTCGAGGCGTCCCTGCAGGATCAGCATCGGACAGGCGAGCCGGTCGAGGTGGTGGATGGGGGAGCGCTCCCGGTAGGTCTCGCTGCCCTCGGGCCACGGGGCGATGAGCCACTCGTTGTAGCCGGACTCGAACTTGTGGGTGTCGGTGGTCAGGGCCTCCAGGTCGCCGATGCCGTACAGGCTGATGCCGGCTGCGAACACGTCGGTGGAGGTGAGCGCAGCCAGTGTGGTGTAGCCACCGGCGGAGCCGCCGCGGATGCTCAACCGTTCCGGGTCGGCGAAGCCGGCGTCAACGAGGGTACGGACGCCGTCGACGCAGTCGCGCACGTCGGCGACGCCCCAGGCGTGGTGCAGCCGGTCCCGGTAGGCCCGCCCGTAGCCGGAGGAGCCGGAGTAGTTGACGTCGAGGATGCCGATGCCGCGGGTCGTCCAGAACTGGGTGCGCAGGTCGAAGGACGGGTCGGAGAAGCCGGTGGGTCCGCCGTGGCTCCACACCTGCACCGGTGGCAGCTCGCCGGCGGGGGCGTAGAAGTCGCGGTTGGTCGGCGGGTAGTACCAGGCGTGGACGGGGCCGTCCGTGGAGTCCCAGCTGAGCGGCTGCGCCCGGGACACCAGCGAGTCGGGGAGCACACGGGCAGCCGTGCGACGGAGCATGCGGTCGTCGCCACGGACAAGGTCGAGCACGTGGAGCTCCGCCGGGCGTTCGGCGTACCCCAGTCGGGCGACGACCCGGGCGCCGGTGCCGGTGAGCGTGCAGCTCACAGCCCCGGTCTCGATGGGCTCCAGCAACCAGTCACCCGCCGGGCCTCCCGGGACAAGCAACCCGAGCCGCGCGAGGCCGTCCTCCAGCCAGGAGCAGCCGATCCTGCCGTCGGCGAGGATCGTGTACGGCGGGGGATCGGGCGCCCACATCGGCTCGCAGAAGTCCCAGGCGTGGCGGTGCAGCCGTCGGGCCAGCTCGCCGTCCCAGCGGTGGAAGTTCCCGTGGCCCGCAGCATCGGAGAGGTAGACCAGGGAGCCGTCGGGCGCCCAGGTGGGGAAGACGGCCGACTCGCCGGGCCCGCCGGCCACCTGGACGGGCGCAGCGGTCCCGTCGAGCGGCGCGACCATCAGGCGGGTCGCGTCCCACGGCATGGCGGGGAGCTGCCACTCGACCCAGGCGAGCATCCCGTCGGCGCGCAGCGCGGGCGAGGCGTAGAAGTCCGCCCCGGTGGCCAGCACGGTGCCGCCGTCGGGGTTCATCGTGTCCAGGTCGAGGCTGACGAGGCACTGCGTCACGTCGTCGCCGGTGTGGTCCTCGCGCACAGCGAGGACGAGTCGCCGGCGGGGGAGCAGGACAAGGCAGCCGTAGCGGCGATCACCGCCGGGTGCCAGCAGGCGTCGCCCGCCGCGCGGACCCCTGACGTACAGCTCGCCGGACGGCGCTGTGCTGTAGACCACCCAGCCCTGCGCAGCGGCCCACGCCCCGCCGCCGTACTCGTTGATGGCGTTGCGGACGTTGTGGTCGGGCGCCAGCTCGAAGGGTTCGCCGCCGGCGTCGCTGGCCCACAGGCTCACCCGGCCACCCTGCTCGGGGTGTGCTTCCGTCCACAGCACCCGGTTGCCGTCCACCACGCCGCGATCGAGCCCGACAACGGTCGAGGTCAGGTCGGTGGCGGCGATCGGGGAGGGCCAGGCGCCGTAGGGGGCGATGCGCATTCCTGCACTCTAGGCCCGTGGGTGGGCCGCGGCCGACCCGGTCAGGGCTGGCGGGCGGCCTCGAGTGCTGCTGTGAAGGACTGCAGCAGGCGAGGGCTGAAGAGCACGAAGCGCACCCGCTCGATCCCGGTCCGTGGATGCGCGAGCACGGCGTCCACCGCCACGCGTGCCGCCGTTGCCGCGTCCCAGCCGTAGACGCCGGCGCCGACGGCAGGGAAGGCAACGGTCCTCGCACCGAGGCCGCAGGCGACGTCGAGGGAGGTGGTGTAGCACGCGGCGAGCAACGACTCGTCGGTCTGGCCGGCGTTCCGGTTCGGTCCGACGGTGTGGATCACCCAGCGAGCGGGCAGGAGGGCCGCGCGGGTGGCGACGGAGTGCCCGACGGGAAGCCCGTCGGGGTACTGGCCGGCACGCACCCTGCGGCACTCGGCGAGGAGCTCCGGACCGGCGGCCGCGTGCAGCGCGCCGTCCACCCCGCCGCCGCCGAGCAGGCTGGCGTTGGCTGCGTTCACCAGGGCGTCCGCGGGCTCGACGGTCAGGTCACCGAGGATCGCGTCAACACTCATGCCGGCAGTATCCCAGCCGGGGAAAGCGAAGGGCCCCGGGGACAAACCCCGGGGCCCTCGCTGAAGCTTCAGGCGAGTTTGCTGGTTTCGTCCTGGATCTTGAGGGCGACCTGGCTCAGCTTGTCGGAGTGGGCCTTGCCGTGGTGGCCGCAGAACAGGAGCTCTCCACCGGAGTTGAGGGTGACTCGGAGGTATGCCTGTGCGCCGCATCGGTCGCAACGATCGGCTGCGGTCAAGGTCTCGGTAACGGTTACGCTCATCAGTGGTCCTCGCTCTCTTGTCACCCACGCTCACAACCTCGGGTCGTTCACGATCTGGGGTCGTACCGTTTCCAACATCAACGACTGCTGCGTTGTTCCCGGCGTGGTGTTCAGTGTATGCAGCGGTTCCGACAAAGCCACGCCAGGTCCGACACCGTCACGCGAATGCAAAGAACTGTTACGCGGCCGAGATAATGTCAGGCGTGACCACGACCAAGACCGCCGCAGAAGGCCGCGACTACGAAGCCCGGCACCTCCTGGTGCTGGAGGGCCTCGAAGCCGTCCGCAAGCGCCCGGCCATGTACATCGGCTCCACAGACACCCGCGGCCTGATGCACTGCCTGTGGGAGATCATCGACAACTCCGTTGACGAGGCGCTCTCCGGGTTCGGCACGAAGATCGACGTGCGCCTCGAGGCGGACGGCAGCATCTACGTCGTCGACCGTGCCCGTGGCATCCCGGTGGACATCGAGCCGCGCACCAAGCTCAGCGGCGTCGAGGTCGTCTTCACCAAGCTGCACGCCGGCGGCAAGTTCGGTGCCGGCAGCTACAACGCCACCGGCGGCCTGCACGGCGTCGGCGCCTCCGTGGTGAACGCGCTGAGCGTCCGCCTCGACGTCGACGTCGACCGCAACGGCGCCGTCTGGTCGATGAGCTTCCGCCGTGGCGTCCCCGGGGTGTTCGACGGTGACGGCCCCGACGCACCGTTCACGCCCGGCGGCGGCCTGCGGAAGACCGGGCGGGTGAACAAGGGCGTGACAGGGACGCGGGTGCGGTACTGGCCCGACCGTCAGATCTTCCTCGCCCATGCCGAGCTGTCGCGCACCCAGCTGCTGGCCCGCGCGAGGCAGACCAGCTTCCTTGTTCCCGGCCTGGAACTCGTCGTCACCGATGCGCGGGAGGCCGAGCCGGTCACAGAGGTGTTCAAGCACGACGGTGGCATCTCCGAGTTCTGCGACTACCTCGCCGCCGACCCGCCCGTGACGGAGGTGATCCGCCTGCAGGGCACCGACAAGTTCACAGAGACCGTGCCGATGCTCGACGACGCCGGCTCGATGACGGCCACCGACGTGGAGCGCACCCTCGACGTGGACATCGCCCTGCGCTGGGGCACCGGCTACGACACGCACGTGCACTCGTTCGTGAACATCATCGCCACCCCCAAGGGCGGCACCCACCTCACCGGGTTCGAGCGCGGGCTCACCCGTGCCTTCCTGCGCGGCCTCGACGGCACGCGGCTGTTGAAGGCGGGGGAGGAGATCATCAAGGACGACGCCCTGGAGGGGCTGACGGCCGTGGTCACCGTCCGGCTTGCCGAGCCGCAGTTCGAGGGCCAGACGAAGGAGGTGCTGGGCACGCCGCCGGTGACCCGGCTGGTCACCCGCATCGTCGAGGCAGAGCTCAGCGACTTCCTGACCTCTTCGAAGGCTGCCCTCCGCACCCAGGCGCGGGCGGTGATGGAGAAGGTGGTGGCCGCGTCCCGCACCCGCCTGCAGGCCCGCGCCCACAAGGACGCCCAGCGTCGCAAGAACGCGCTCGAGTCGAGCACCCTGCCGGCGAAGCTCGCTGACTGCCGCAGCACGGACCTTGATCGCACGGAACTGTTCATCGTCGAGGGTGACTCCGCCCTTGGCACGGCGAAGCTGGCACGGGACTCGGAGTTCCAGGCACTGCTGCCGATCCGGGGCAAGATCCTGAACGTGCAGAAGGCGTCCGTCGGCGACATGCTGAAGAACGCAGAGTGCGCGTCCATCATCCAGGTGGTGGGGGCCGGTTCCGGGCGCACGTTCGACCTCGAGGCCGCCCGCTACTCGAAGGTGATCTTCATGGCGGACGCCGACTCCGACGGCGCCCACATCCGCACGCTGCTCGCGACGCTGTTCTTCAAGTACATGCGACCGCTCGTCGAGGCGGGCCGGGTGTACACCGCCGTCCCGCCGCTGCACCGGTTCGAGCTGATCAGCCCGCGCAAGGGCCAGGAGAAGTACATCTACACGTACAACGACGCCGAGTACCGCAGGAAGCTGGCCGAACTCACCAAGCGAGGGCAGGCGTTCAAGGAGCCGCAGCGCTACAAGGGCCTCGGCGAGATGGACGCCCACGAGCTGGCCGACACCACGATGAGCCTGCAGCACCGGACCCTGCGCCGCCTCACCGTCGACGACGCGCTGGCTGCCGAAGGCACGTTCGAGAAGCTGATGGGCAACGACGTCGCTCCCCGCAAGGAGTTCATCATCGAGGGTGCCTACGCGCTGGACTCCCAGCGCATCGACGCCTGATCGGTTCCGGCCCGGTCAGCAGACCTGTGCGAGCAGGCCGGTGTCGACGTCGTAGTGGAAGCCGCCGACCGCGGCAAGGCCGCTGATCAGCGGGTGGTTGGCCAGCGTCTGGACGTCGGCGCGCAGCCGGCCGGCCTGGTCGGGATCCGCGTCCGGGGTGAGGGCGGAAGCGTCGCGCCCGCTGGCCTCGGTGACGCGGACGCGGATCTCCGCGTCGTCACCGGAGGCCATCGCGCAGCGGCTGTGGCTGATCACGAGGATCCGGTTCACCTGCAGCAGGTTGACCCCCAGCACGCAGCCGACAAGGGCGTCAGGGGTGACGTGGCCACCAGGGGTGCGCAGGATCTTCGCCTCCCCGACGAAGAGGCCGAGCATCTCCAGCGGTTGCAGCCGGGAGTCCATGCAGGTGACAACGGCGATCCCGGCGTGGGCGATGCCGTCGAAGTTCTTCGGTGCTGAGGTGGCATATCGGCGGTTGACCGCCAGCAGGTCGTCGAATTCGGAGTTCACAGCCCAACCCTAATCAGCGGCCTGAAGCCGGTGCGACCTGAGACGCGGTCAAAGGCACGGAAGGCGGGGCGAATCGGGCTCCAGTGGGTGCCTTTCGCCGCAGGACGACCTCAGCGGATGCCGGGGAGCGCAAGCCACTCGTCCCAGGTCAGGTCGCGACCGATGTAGCGGACGGCAGTGAAGGGCCACGACGAGGCCAGCCATTCCGGGACCACACCGTCCAGGGCAGCCTCGACGTCGGTGCCAAGGTACTCGTCGCGCACCCACCAGGAGACCTCCGCGTCAGCGCCCACCTTCTCTGGGGGGTCGAGGTACACACAGCCGAGCAGTTCGGTCTCTTGTTCGTCGAACAGGGCGTAGTTGAAGGACAGGTGCGCCGCGATCTCGCGCTCATGGTGCAGCAGGTCCTCGCGGTCCTGCTCGATCGTCATGGTGGCCGGCGGCCAGCCCCAGGCCTTCCCGAAGATGGACCACAGCCGTTGCTGCGAGCCCATCACGGCCGGCATGTCCAGCTCCACGTCCGAGGCCCGGATGGGCCGCAGGTGGTGATGGGCACCCACCGGCACACGCAGCGGATGCTCGAAGTCCTCAGGTAGCCAACCCATGGCTCGCCCTCCTCGACTCAGGCACTCCCGGCACGGTCAGGAGTGGTAGCGGGAGCCTACCGCCGCGATCGGCTGGGCTGCCGGCACGCCGGAGGCGTCCCTGCGGACGTCCGGGACCGGCAGGTCGATCGGGGTGCCGCTCCCTGCGGCGGCGATCGCCGGGTCTGGCCCTGCCCAGGCCAGCTGCAGGCTGTCCTCGCCCTTCAGGAAGCGCTGGCAGCGAACGCCGCCGGTGGCACGTCCCTTGGCCGGGTACTCGGTGAGCGGTGTCACCTTGACGCTCCCGACATCGGTGCCCGGCAGGGCTGCGGAGGAGCCGGCGACCGTCACGACCGATGAATCGGCCGTCGGAGTCGCACCGAAGAAGACCACCTTCGCGCCACGGTCGAGCTTGATGCCCGCCATGCCGCCACCGGTGCGGCCCTGTGGTCGCACCCCGCTGGCGGGGAAGTGCAGCAGCTGTGCGTCGGAGGTGATGAACACCAGTTCCACAAGGTCATGGGTGAGCTCGACGGCGCCGACCACCTCGTCGCCCTCGTCGAGCCGGATGATCTCCCACGCGTCCTTGCCGATGATCTCGGGGTTCACCCGTTTCACCACGCCGCGCTGGGTGCCCAGCGCCCAGCCGAAGGTGCTGTCACCCAACGTGCCAAGGCCGAGGATCCGCTCGCCCGGCTGGAGGGGCAGCAGCTCGACCGCCGGCGACCCGCCCTGCAGGTTCGGCGCGGCGGCCGTGACCGGCACGGATGGCACGTCGATGGCCTGGCCGCGCAACAGCCGTCCCTGGCTGGTCAGCGCGCAGAACTCCCCGCGGGCCGTTGCCCGGACGGCGGAGACGATCACGTCGTGGGTCGCGCGCGGCCCGGACGTCGGCAGGGGCTCGTCGTTGTCCGTGCGGGCCAGCAGGCCGGTGGAGGACAGCATCACCCAGCACGGGTCGTCGGCGATCTCGAGCACCGCGCCCCCCTTGGGAACGCGCGCAGCCGTCACCTGGCCGCCGCCGGAGGCCAGCAGGATCGTGCGCCGCGGCGTGCCGTGGGTGCGCGCGACCTCGTCCAGCTCCGTGGCTGTCACCTCACGCAGGCGCTCGTCGGACTCGAGGATCCCCGAGAGGTCGGTGATCGTCAGCCAGAGCTTGTCGCGCTCGGACTCCAGTTCGATCGTCGACATCTTCGTGAGCCTGCGCAGCTGCATGTCGAGGATGTAGGTGGCCTGGATCTCGCTGAGCTCGAAGGCGTCCATCAGGCGCGTCCGGGCCTGCGTCGAGTCCTCGGAGGAGCGGATGATGGCGATGACGTCGTCGATGTCGACGATCGCGAGCAGCAGTCCCTCCACCAGGTGCAGCCGGTCGCGCGCCTTGCCGAGCAGGAAGCTGGTGCGGCGTCGGATGACCTGCAGGCGGTGGGCGAGGTAGACCTCGAGCATCTGCTTGAGGCTGAGGGTGCTGGGCTGGCCGTCGACGAGCGCGACGCTGTTGATCGCGAACGAGTCCTCGAGCTTGGTGAGCCGGTACAGCTCGTCTGCGAGCGCGTCCGGGTTGATCCCGTTCTTCACCTCGATCACCAGGCGCATGCCGTTGGCGAGGTCGGTGAGGTCCTTGATGTCGGCGATGCCGGTGAGCCGCTTCGCTGTGACGAGGGTCTTGACCTGTTCGATGATCCGCTCCGGGCCCACCTGGTAGGGCAGTTCCGTGACGACGATGCCCTTGCGGCGGGGATGGACCTGCTCGATCCGTGCGGACGACCGGACGCGGAAGCTCCCGCGTCCGGTCGCGTAGGCCTCGCGGATGCCCTCCAGCCCGATGATCTTGCCGCCCTCGGGGAAGTCGGGGCCCGGGACGAACCGCATCAGGTCGTCGACGTCTGCGTCCGGGTGCCACATCAGGTGCTTGAGCGCCTGGACGACCTCGACGAGGTTGTGTGGCGGGATATTGGTCGCCATGCCGACGGCGATCCCGGTGCTGCCGTTCACCAGCAGGTGGGGGAACGCGGACGGCAGGACGACCGGCTCGGTCTCCTTGCCGTCGTAGTTGGCCCGGAAGTCGACAGTGTCGGACGCGATGTCGGCGGTCATCGCCACAGCTGCGGGAGACATGCGGCACTCGGTGTAGCGCATCGCAGCGGGGCCGGAGTCGAGGGAGCCGAAGTTGCCGTGGCCGTCGACGGTCGGCAGCCGCATGGCCCACGGCTGCGCCTGGCGCACAAGGGCGTCGTAGATGGCCGTGTCGCCGTGCGGGTGGTAGAGGCCCATGACCTGGCCGACGACGCGGGAGCACTTCACGTGGGACGTGTCGGGACGGATCCGCATCTGGTCCATCGTGTACAGGATGCGGCGCTGTACCGGCTTCAGCCCGTCCCGCGCGTCGGGCAGGGCGCGGGAGTAGATCACCGAGTAGGCGTACTCGAGGAAGCTCGTCTCCATCTCCGCCGACACGTCGACATCGACGATCAGCTCGGTGGCTTCCTCATCGAGCGGTGGCTTGGCAACCATCAGGTCCTGCTTCTCTCTTTCGTCACTGGTTGTCGAGCAGGCTGCGCAGTCCGGACAGCAGGCCGCGCCCGTCGGGGGCGGCGACCCACGGGGTGTCGGCTGCGGCTTCCTGCTCCTCCGGCAGCACCGTCGTTGTGCCGTGCGCGAGTACCTGCTCTGCCGGCGTCAGCTGGCGGATCGCGATCGCCCGCACCTTCTCCGGCGCGACATGGGCGAAGTCGGCGTAGATCACCGGGTCGTGCTGGCCGTCGTCGCCGATCAGCAGCCAGGAGATGTTCGGGAGGTCCCTGGTCAGCTGCAGGAGCGTCTCGGTCTTGTGCGCCATCCCGGAGCGGAACCACCCGGTGTTGGTCGGGCCCCAGTCGGTGAGCAGCATCGGGCCGGCCGGGTAGCCGTGCCGCTTCAGGAAGCGCGAGAGGAAGCCGTGGGTGTTCCAGGCGCCCGTCGAGATGTAGATCACGGGGGAGCCGGGGTGGTCGGCCAGCAGGTCGGCGTACATCCGCGCCATGCCCGGGACGGACTGCCGCGCCGACTCGTCCCTGATGAAGGAGTTCCAGGCGGCGATCATCGGACGGGGGAGCATGGTCGAGATGATGGTGTCGTCGATGTCGGAGACAAGGCCGAACTCGATGTCGTCTGCGATCACGTGCACATCGGCGTGCGCCGTGCGCGACGTGGTGCTGCGCACGTCCACCGTCCGCCAGCCGGGCTGCAGGCCGTGGTTGCGGACACGCTGGTCGATGTAGCCGCCCCGGTCGGTGGTGGTGGTGACCACCTCGCCGCCGACGCTGATCGAGACCGGGGTCCGGACGCAGGCTGCGCTGAAGAAGTTGCGGAAGCCGCGCCGCTTGATCAGGTCCTCGGTAGCCTTGCCCAGCTCGGAGCGGGCGCGCTTGGGCACGAGGATGACGCGACCGAGGACCCGGATGCTGTCGCGGGTGCCGTAGCCGGTGTAGCAGATCACCTTCTCGCGCCAGCCGAGGGCGCGCAGGAACCCTTCCACGCGCCGGTCGATGAACTCCTCGACGCGGGCGGCGATGAATGGACGGGTGCTCACGGCCCACACCCTAACGGTGAGGACCCCAATTGGGGTCGACCACGGCGGGCGTGGGAAGATGGGTCAATGACGTCACGCCCTGCGCTGCGCCTGCCGCCGGCCTTGAACACCGAGATCCACGACTGCGGGTATTTCCCGGAATTGGTGGCGGACGCCGTCTCGCTCGCCCTCGGCACCGAGGAACCGGTTGCCCACCTCGTGCACCACGAGGCCACGTTCAACCGCGACGAGATCCAGCGACACCTCTCCGTCCTCGTGCTGACGGGTTCGCGGCTGATCGTCGCCCACACCGACGAGAACGAGACCCCCGGCGAACCGGGCCAGGCCCTCACCACGACAGAGTCCGTGCCGCTGCGTCGCATCAACTCGGTCGCCCTCAGCCAGGTGGTGTCGCACCCCGAGCGTTACGGCTCCGGTCGGGCCTCTGTTGCCGAGACGTGGCTGACCATCACCTGGGGCACCATGCGCCGGGTTGACCTGGAGCCGGCCACCTGTGCCGACCCCGACTGCGAGGCCGACCACGGCCTCACCGGCATGATCGCCGGAGACGACCTGACGGTGCGGATCAGCGCTGCCGGCGACGGAGAGGCCAAGGTGCAGCAGCTTGTCGCCTTCGGCACCGCGCTGCAGCTCGCCACCGGCAGCTTCGGATGATCCGCCCGGCAGTCCCCAACTATGGCGTCTCCACGCTCGCCGACCTGCTGCCGAGCCTGGGAGCACACCTCGGCGTTGCCGGAGCGAACGATGTCCTGGGCCTCCCCGACGCCCGGCGCTACGTGCTGGTGCTCATCGACGGTCTCGGCTGGCACCAGCTCAACGACCACGCCGCGCACGCGCCGAACCTGACCGCGCTCGCCGAGCGCTGGATCACGTCCGGCGTCCCGAGCACGACGGCCACGTCGATCACCAGCATCGGCACGGGGCTGCCACCCGGCGGCCACGGCATCGCCGGCTACTCCTTCTGGTACCCGCCGGCCCGCACCGTCCTGAACACGCTGCGCTGGCCGGCCGACCTCAGCGGGCTGGACGTGCAGCCGCAGCTCACCTACTTCGAACGGCTCGCCGGCGCCGGCGTGCGCACGTCGACGATCGCACCTGCGCACTTCGCCGGCAGCGGGCTCACGACGGCGGCCCTGCGCGGGCCGGCCTTCCTGCCGGTGATCGACGAGCGCAACCGCCGGCGCCGCGTCGAGCTTGCCGTGCAGGCCTCGGCAGCGGGCGAGCGGACCCTCTCCTACTTCTACGAGCGTCAGCTCGACCACGCCGGGCATGTGCACGGCCTCGGCAGCACGCAGTGGCTGGCGGAGCTCGCTGCCGCCGATGCGCTGGTGGGCAACCTGCGGGCAGCCCTGCCGGACGACGTGCGCCTCGTGATCACCGGCGACCACGGCATGGTCAACGTGCCGAAGGACCGCCGGGTCATCGTCGAGGACGAAGCCGGCCTGATGGCAGACGTGACGGCCTTCGCAGGCGAGGGCAGGCTCCGGCAGCTGATGACCCCGGTGCCGGACGCCGTCGCTGCGCGCTGGCAGGACCGCCTCGGTCACAGAGCCTGGGTGCTGACCCGGTCGCAGGCGATCGGGGACGGCTGGTTCGGCGATGTGAACCCACGGCTGGCCGACCGCTTCGGCGACGTTCTCGTTGCCATGGCAGACGACGGCGCCGTGCTCAGCCGCACGCTGCCGCGGGAGCTCGACCTCGTGGGCATGCACGGCTCCCTGACGCCCGCGGAGCTGGCCGTCCCCCTGCTGGTCGCCTGATCAGTCGCGCAGCGACACCCGCCGCGTTGCTGCCGCGCCCGCACCGCGAAAGGCGGTGACCTCGATCTCCACCTTGTAGGCACCGGCCAGGGGCGTCGCCGTGAAGGTCGAGGTCGGGTCGATGCCCCGGAACTTCTCGCCGAGCACGTCGATGACGGCGTCCCAGTCGTCCGGGTCCGGCACGAAGACGCGCGTGCTCACCACGTCGGCGAGGCTCGTGCCGACGGCGGCCAGCGCTGCCTCGATCGTCGTGAAACACGCGAGCGCCTGGCCGCGCGCGTCGGGAGGCAGTTCGCGGGTCGCGTAGTCGATGCCCGCCGTGTTCGAGACGAAGACAAGATCGCCGACGGCGACGGCGCGGGAGTACCCGGCCCTGGCCTCGAACGGACTGCCGGAACTGACCTTGATCACCTTGAGTTCACTCACGGAACGCAGTCTGGCGCTGCGGCATTACCGGCTCGGGTCGAGCCGGACACGGCGCGGTTACCGATCCACTGGCCCGGGTACTACGACCATCGACCAATGGTGGACCGCCCATCGGTGCGCCGAACCTTGAGGGGTCAGGCCGGAACTCCCGGCCACCCAGCCAAGGAGCAGCCATGAACCTCACCCGCATCGTCGGCGCGGCAGCCGTCGCAGCACTCTCCCTGTCCAGCCTCGCGCTCTCTGCGACCGGCGCGGAAGCCAAGGGCGGCAGCGTCCGCGTCCGTGCCGCGGGGGCGTGCACCGCGTCCACCGACTGGAAGCTGAAGACCAAGAAGGACGACGGCAGGCTCGAGGTCGAGTTCGAGGTGGACGCGAACCGCAGGGGCCAGGTCTGGACGGTGACGCTGGCAGACAACGGCACAACCTTCTGGAGCGGCAGGCGCACCACCCATGGCCGCAGCGGCTCCTTCGAGGTCGAGAAGCGGACGGCCAACCGGGTCGGCAGTGACACCATCACCGCAAGGGCGACCAACGCCAAGACCGGCGAGACCTGCTCCGGCAGCCTCGTCTACCCCGGCTGAACGGTCCTGATTCGCCCGGCCCGGTCGGGGTGGGGAAGACTTGGCCCATGGCTGAGCTGACCTACTTCACCGGGCCGATGGACTGTGGCAAGTCGACCCTCGCCCTGCAGATGGCGTACACCGAGTCCACCGCCGGACGGCAGGGTCGGCTGTTCACCATGCTGGACCGCTCTGGCGAGGCGACGATCACCTCGCGCATCGGCCTGACGTCCCCGGCCATCGAGGTCACGAGCGAGCTCGACCTGTGGAAGTACGTGGTCTCGGAGCTCACCGGCGGCCGGCGGGTCGACTTCCTTGTGTGCGACGAGGCGCAGTTCTACACGCCAGCCCACGTCGACCAGCTCGCCCGGATCGTCGACGAGCTCCAGATCGACGTCTTCTGCTTCGGGATCCTCACCGACTTCCGCACCGAGCTCTTCCCCGCGTCCCGGCGCCTCGTTGAGTTGTGCGACCGGATGGAGATGCTGCAGGTGCGGCCCCGCTGCTGGTGCGGCGAGCCGGCCACGCACAACGCCCGTACCCTCAACGGCGTGATGGTCACAGAGGGCAGCCAGGTGGTGGTGGGGGACATCGGTGACGCGGAGGTCGCCTACCAGGTGCTGTGCCGCCGCCACCATCGACGGCACGTGACCGCGCAGGTGGCAGCTGTGACCCTCAGCCCCGAGCCCCTGCCGTTCGAAGCGGAGTGATTCAGCGCTTCTGCGGGTTCTTCGGCGAGCCGAACATGATCTCGTCCCAGCTCGGGACATGTGCCCGCTTGCGCTTCGGCCTTGCGACCGGCTCCTCGACGAGGGCCGGCTGCTCCGGCTCCGCGACGACCGGTTCATCCTGGTCCAGCGGCAGCAACTCGGGCTCGGGTTCTTCCTCTTCCTCGTCCGGTGCCTCATCGAGGACGGGGCGCGCCACCGGTGCGTCCGCCGGGCGGATCAGCCCGGCGTAGATCTGCACCGAATCCTCGTCGAAGCTGGAGAGCATGTCGTAGAGCACGTCGAGGCCGGAATCCGCTGTCGGGACGATGTCGTAGACGCCGTCGACCTCGGCGAGTTCGCCCTCCGCGTAAGCGTCGTCGACCTCGTCCAGCTCCTCCAGCGGCACCGTGTCATCGGGATCCATGGGCTCGTCCGCGCGTGGCTGCACCACCCGCACCAGCGCGAGTTCGTCGTTGAGCTCGACGGTCGGTTCCGCTTCCTCGTCGCGGCGACGGCGGCCCGGCTGGGGGCCGTGGGACGCGGATTGCAGGCCGAGCAGCCAGCGCGCGTCGTCGTTGTCGGCCGTGGAAAACCGTCCGCTGGCGTCGTAGATGAAGCGGGCCTCGCGGTGCGACTTCCCCGAGTCGTAGTCGACCCGGACGAGCCAGCGTCGCGCCTCGATCTTCCAGGCGTCCCAGGCGACCGTTTCTGCGTCGACCCGGCGGGAGGCCAGCCGGTCCTCGACGACCTGGCCGAGCGTGCGGTGCGCGATCGTCTCTGCTCCGCGACGCACCGGGTGTGACTGTGCCTGCCCTGCGATGAACTCACGTTCGGCGAACACAGGTCCCGCGAAGGGCTCCACCCAGTCGACTGCCATGCCTGCTGCGCGCGCGACGTCGGAGAGCGGTTCACCCGCGCGGATGCGTGCCTGGATCTCCCGGGGGGTCAAGGCGCTGTCCATTTGTATCTCCAGATGGGTGGTCTGCGGCTGGTGGCGTACCGGACCCGTAGCTGCATGGCCGTGGTCTCGGTGAGTCATGGTCTCACTTCCAAGTTTGTGTCTGGAGGTAACCTACCAACCCGATGCCCGAACACCGCGTCAGCGGGGCCGCTTCCTCGGCCCTCCCCACGTGGTGGCAAGGGATGTGTTGCCCGGGATGTGATATAGATTCCTCGCACCAGATGCCCTACCACCCGCCAACACGGGCACCGCGGAACGGAGATGGAACTTAACCCATGGCAACCGACTACGACGCCCCTCGCAAGACTGACGAGGAGAGCGAAGACTCGATCGAGGAACTGAAGACCCGGCGGAACGACAAGAACTCCGGAAAGGTCGACGAGGACGAGGTCGAGGCTGCCGAGACGTTCGAGCTGCCCGGGGCGGACCTGTCGCATGAGGAACTGACTGTCCGGGTGCTTCCGCGCCAGGCAGACGAGTTCACCTGCGCCTCGTGCTTCCTCGTGAAGCACCGCAGCCAGATCGCAGAGGTCAAGAACGGCCTCACCTACTGCGTGGACTGCGCCGGCTGAGCAACCCGCCCAGGGGCAAGAAAGGGGACAGTCCCCTTTCTTGCCCCTGGCGAAGCGCCCTTGAGATCAGGGCAAGTGAGGGGCAAGTAAAGGGACTGTCCCCTTTTCTGCCCTCTCAGATGCGCAGTGTCGTCTTGTTGAACTTCGGCGCGGGCATGCCCATCACCCGCGTCCACTGATCTGCGGCGAAGCGGTTCACCATGAGCTGTGACAGCCCGATGCCGATGCCGCTGGCGATCGCCCAGGTGAGCGCGCGGCGCAGCGGTACCTCCGGGTCGTTGGGCTCCGGGGGAGTGTCGCCAGTCGCCAGCTCCCAGACAGCGTTGACGGCCTTTGCCGCCAGCACGGTGGTGAGAGCGCCGACCGCACCGGCGTACAGGTTCCAGAGCAACTTCTGGGATGTGTTCACGATGTCCATCCTGCCAACCATGGATAGCTTTGGGCAATGAACTACTCCGAGCGGCTCATGGTGCCCGGCATGTGGTGGGTGGTCGGGATGTTCTTCGGCCTGACCTTCGTGACGGCCGTCGGCTTCTACGCCGGCCCGATGGTGGCCGTCGTCGCCGGCGTTGTCACGGCAGCAGGCGTCGCTGTGGCCCTGCTCCGGTACGGCAGCGTCCGCGTGCAGGTGGACGCCGACGGCCTGCACGCCGGGCGCGCCGTGCTCGAGTGGCCCTACGCCGGTGACGTCACCGTCCATGACCGTGCGGCCACCAGGTCGCGCCTGGGCGCCGGCGCCGATCACGCGGCCTGGCTGCTGGTCCGGGGATTCGTTCCCGGCTCTGTCGAGGTGTCGGTGAACGACCCTGCCGACCCCCATCCGTACTGGCTGGTGTCCAGCCGCGACCCTGCGGCACTGGCACAGGCGATCGCTGATCGGCGCGCCATCTCGACGTCCGGAGGCTGACCCCACCGCGGCTAGACTGCCGCAATGACTTCGGCCGAGCGGGTTCGGGTCGGCCTGACAAGGCTCGACCCGGGAATGCCTGCGCCCGGCTACGCGCACCCCGGTGACGCGGGTGCCGACCTGGCCATCGCAGAGGACTGCGAACTGGCGCCGGGGGAGCGCCGGCTCGTCGGCACGGGGGTCGCCATCGCACTCCCCGAAGGCTGGGCCGGTTTCGTCCATCCGCGTTCCGGGCTGGCTGCACGCTCGGGGCTGACGATCGTGAACGCACCCGGCACCGTTGACTCCGGCTACCGCGGCGAGATCCGCGTCTGCCTGTTGAACACCGACACCACGGACGCGGTCCGGCTGGTGCGCGGGGACCTGATCGCCCAGCTGGTCGTCCAGCGAGTGGGTCGGGCCGAGTTCGAACTGCTCGACGAGTTGCCCGGGAGCGTCCGGGGCGACAGAGGCCACGGCTCCACAGGTGGAGTCGCGGAGTGGGCCGCACAACCGGCCGGCAAGACAATGACAGAGGTGGACACGTGATCTTTGGGCGCAAGCGCAAGTCGGCGACAACCGACCCGATCGACACCGAGGAGGAGTCGCTCGAGATCGTCGGCGACGACGCCGGTGAGCACGAGGTTGACGTCGACGTCGATGCGGAGGCCGACGGCGAGTACGACGAGGTCGAGGACGAGGCTGCGCTCGAAGCCGCGGAGGAGGCCGTCTCCGATGACGCCGGCGACGACGTCGACTGGCGCGCGGACGGGCCCTTCGACTCCGAAGAGGTCGACCTGGCCGACGACGGGGTGGTT
The DNA here is from genome assembly GCA_030158185.1 of Propionicimonas sp. Taxonomy (GTDB): domain Bacteria; phylum Actinomycetota; class Actinomycetes; order Propionibacteriales; family Propionibacteriaceae; genus Propionicimonas. The sequence goes on along the minus strand of JAOATP010000136.1, from coordinate 6,008 downwards.
CGCATCGACCTGGGTGCCGTCATCGTCACCCCCTGGGAGGGGCTCGGGCTCCAGCTCCAGGTGAACGAGGCCGACCGCCAGGTGCAGGCCGTCACGGCCGTCTGGAAGAACTCCGGCCTCGAGGTCACCCTGTTCGCAGCGCCCGCCAGTGGCGGTCTTGCAGAGGAGCTCCGTGAGGACGCCGTCGACGAGGCTGAGCAGGCCGGTGGCACGGCGACCCTCGCCGACGGGCCGTTCGGCTCCGAGGTGCGTCGCGTGCTCCCCCAGGAGGGCCCCGGCGGGGAGCAGATGTTCCACGTCTCCCGCATCTGGTTCGCAGAGGGCCCGCGCTGGCTCCTGCGCGGCACCCTGCTGGGTGAGGCAGCCGTCGGCGAAGCGGATGCCCCGGTGGTGGCCCCATTCGTCGAGTTGTTCCGTAATCTTGTGGTGAACCGCGGCGACAAGCCGAGGGTTCCGGGTGAACTGATCCCGATGACGCTGCCGGAGGGTGCCGGGGAGGGCTGATGGCGAACACGAATCCTGTCCTGCGGGCGCTGCGGCGCTTCGGTGCGTCGAACGCCGAACTGGAGTCCGCCGCGCGCCAGAAGGTCGTGGAGTCGACCGGCGCCAGCCTGATCGCCGACCTCAGCGACCGCCAATCGGCGAAGCTGCGCGGCACCATCACCGTGCTCACCATGAAGCCCCGCAGCGGGACACCGTGGCTGGAGGCCGAGTTCAACGACGGCTCCGGCACGGTCACCCTGATCTGGATGGGGCGTCGCTCGATCCCCGGGATCACAGCGGGCAGGGAACTCATCGTCAGCGGACGCGTGTCCTACGTCGACGGCCAGCGTCGCCTGTACAACCCGCTCTACGAGCTGGTCGCCGGCTGAGCGAACACCGTCGCTGTCAGCCGATGTCGGTGGTGCGCGTGCTCCGCGGCACCAGGTACTGGGCCAGTTCGGCCTCGTAGCTCGGGTCGGCGACGAACAGCAGCTCGTCGCTGCCCTCCAGGGCCGCGTCCCGCTCGGGAGCGCGCGCAGCGCCGTCCCGGATGATCGTCACCAGCACGGCGTCACCGGGCAGGTTCAGGTCGGCGACCCGCGTCCCGACCCGCGGCGAACCGTCCGGCAGGGTCATCTCGACGAGGTTCGCGTGGCCGCCGCGGAAGCTGAACAGCCGCACCAGGTCACCGACGGTCACGGCCTCCTCCACCAGCGCGCACATCAGGCGCGGGGTGGAGACGGCGACGTCGACGCCCCACAGGTCGTCGAACATCCACTCGTTGCTGGGGTGGTTCACCCGGCCGACGGTGCGCGGCACGCCGAACTCGGTCTTCGCCAGCAGGGCGTGGACGAGGTTGGACTTGTCGTCGCCGGTGGCGGCGATGGCCACGTCGCAGGTCTCGAAGCTGGCCTCCTCGAGGCTTGCCAGCTCGCAGGCGTCGGCCAGCAGCCATTCGGCCTCCGGAACGCTCTCCGGCTTGATCGCATTGGGGTCGCGGTCGATCAGCAGGATCTGGTGGCCGTTGGCGATCAGCTCCCTCGCGATCGAGCGGCCGACATTTCCGGCACCGGCGATGGCTACACGCACGTTCGCTCCTGTCTCAGTGCTCGACCGGCTGGCTGCCGAGGATGTCCTCCACCTCGGCCACCTGCTCGTTGGTTACCGCTGCGTAGAGCAGGTCGCCGTCCTGGAAGACCGTGCTCTGCGTGGGCACGATCCCGGTGCCGAAACGCATCACGAAGGGGATGCGGGTGCGGGCGGCGGTCTCCATGCCGGAGATGGTGGTGCCCACCCATCCCGAGTTCACGTGCACCTCGATCAGGCGGACGCTGCCGGACGGGTCGCGCCACTGCGGCTCGGAGCCCGAGGGCAGGAGGCGACGCAGGACCTGGTCGGCTGCCCAGCGGACGGTGGCGACGCTGGGGATGCCCAGGCGCTCGTAGACCTCTGCACGGCCCTGGTCGTAGATCCGCGCAACGACGTTGTGCACCTCGAACGTCTCGCGCACCACGCGGGCGGCAAGGATGTTGGAGTTGTCGCCGCTGGAGACGGCAGCGAAGCCGTCGGCACGCTCGATGCCTGCGCGCTGCAGGACCAGCCTGTCGAAGCCGACGCCCTTGACCGTCTTGCCCTGGAATTCCGGGCCGAGGCGCCGGAACGCGTCCTGGACGATGTCGATGACAGCCACGGAATGGCCACGGTGCTCGAGGGCCCGGGCAAGGGACGCGCCAACGCGCCCACACCCCATGATGACGATATGCACCGCCTGCCTCCACTTCCTGCTCGCCGGGTGCAGCTGGATGACCTTATCCGGCCATGCCGGGCAGGACGAAACCGACGCTACACCGGAGTATCGGCGGACACACGTGCATCGTGGCATAGGGTGACCATTCGTGAACGCCACCGACTTCATGAAGCGACTGCTGGTGGGGCGCAAGCTGTCGAGCGCCCAGCTGGGGGAGACACTCCTTCCCAAGCGGATCGCGCTGCCGGTCTTCGCCTCGGACGCGCTCAGCTCCGTCGCCTACGCTCCTGACGAGATCCTGCTCACCCTCTCGCTGGCCGGCATCGCCGGGTTTGCGTTCTCCTGGCAGATCGCCCTCGCCGTTGCCGTCGTGATGTTCATCGTCGTGCTGTCCTACCGGCAGACGGTGCACGCGTACCCGTCCGGCGGTGGTGACTACGAGGTCGCAACGGTGAATCTCGGCCCGAGCGCGGGGCTCACGGTCGCCAGTGCCCTGCTCGTCGACTACGTGCTGACCGTCGCGGTCTCGGTCTCCTCCGGCGTGCAGAACGCGAAGGCGATCTTCCCCTTCATCGCCGGCTACGAGGGCGTGTGGGCTGCCGGGCTGATCCTGTTGCTGATGGCCATGAACCTTCGTGGCGTGCGCGAATCCGGCTCGGTGTTCGCAATCCCGACGTACGGCTTCATGATCGGGGTGCTCGGCATGACCGTCTGGGGGCTGTTCCGGATCTTCGGGCTGAACGAACACCTGCAGGCACCGACCGCAGGGTACGGCGTTATCGGGGCGCCGTTCTACGACGACCTCACCGGGATCGCCCTGATGGTGCTGGTGGCACGGTCCTTCTCTTCCGGCTGCGCCGCCCTCACCGGCGTCGAGGCGATCTCGAACGGTGTCCCGGCGTTCCGGGAGCCGAAGAGCAAGAACGCCGCAACCACCCTCGCCCTGCTCGGCGGGATCGCGATCACCATGCTCGGCGGCATCGTCGCCCTCGCCAACCTGACCGGGCTGAAACTCATCGACCCTGACGGGCACTCCGTCTTCACCCAGAACGGGGTGGAGGTGCACGTGGAGCACGAGACGGCCATGGGGCAGCTCGCCCGCACGATCTTCGACACGTTCCCCTTCGGGTTCTACTTCGTGATCGCGATGACCATGATCATCCTGTTCCTGGCAGCGAACACCGCTTTCAACGGCTTCCCTGTGCTGGGCTCGATCCTTGCGAAGGACGGCTTCCTGCCGCGGGCGCTGCACACCCGCGGCGACCGGCTGGCGTTCTCCAACGGCATCCTGATGCTGGCCATGGCCGCCATCGCGCTCGTGCTGATCTACAACGCGAGCGTGACCGCGCTGATCCAGCTCTACGTCGTCGGCGTCTTCGTCTCCTTCACCATCAGCCAGTTCGGCATGATGCTGCACTGGACGCGGCACCTGAAGACCGAGAAGGACCCGAAGGCAAGGGCCACCATGATGCGGTCCCGCGTGATCAACGCCATCGGCCTCACCGGCACGGGACTCGTGCTGGTCATCGTCCTTGCCGCCAAGTTCATCTACGGCGCCTACCTCGCCGTGATCGCCATGGCCGCGATCTTCATGCTGATGCGCGGCATCCGCAACCACTACACCAAGGTGGCACGCGAGACCGCCGTCGGCCCCATGGACGCCCGCCTGCTTCCCAGCCGCGTGCGTGCGGTGATCATGGTGCAGGAGGTCAACAAGCCGACCATGCGGGCCGTGAACTTCGCGCGGGCGACCCGGGCAAGCAGCATCGAGGCTGTCACCGTCTCCATCGACGACGCAGAGACGCGGGCGACGGTGGCGAGCTGGGACGCCCAGGACCTCGAGGTGCCGCTGAAGGTCATCGCCTCGCCGTACCGGGAGGTCACCGGCCCGTTCCTCAACTACGTGAAGGGCCTGCGGTCGGACAACCCCCGCGACGTGGTCTGCGTCTACATCCCCGAGTACATCGTCGGCCACTGGTGGGAGCAGCTGCTGCACAACCAGACCGGCCTGATCCTGAAGACCCGCCTGAACTTCATGCAGGGCGTCATGGTCACCTCCGTGCCCTACCAGCTGGCCTCCTCCCAGTACGCCATCGACCGCGCCCAGCGCAACGTCGCTGCGGCCTGGCGGCGCCCGGGAACCGGGCAGGTGCGTATGGGCGACCGTCCCCGAGACACCACAGAACCGGAGTGAGCATCGACATCACCGTAGGACAGGTCGTCAGCGGCCTCGAGATCGGCCCTGTGGCGCACGGCGGCCACTTCGTTGCCCGTCATGAGGGCAGGGTGATCTTCGTGCGTCACGCCCTCACCGGTGAGTTGGTGGACGTGCGCGTCACCGAGGTGAGCAAGCGGTTCGCGCGGGCTGACGTCGTTGCCGTGCACCGGGCGAGCCCGCACCGTGTCACGCCGCCCTGCCCGATCGCCGGACGTTGCGGCGGCTGTGACTTCCAGCACGTCGAGGCCGGCCACAGCCGCGAGCTGAAGCGCCAGGTCGTCGCAGAACTGCTGGGCCACCTTGCCGGCTACGACTTCACCGGCGATGTGCTCGAGGTGCAGCCGGCGCCGCTGGGCTGGCGCCGGCGGATGCGCTACCACCTCGACGACGCCGGACGGGCGGGACTGCGCGGCCACCGGTCGGAGGACCTGGTCCTGCTGCCCGTGGGTGGCTGCCGGATCGCCGACCCGGGTATCGCCGTCCCGCCGGCCGACGCCGGCCGTCCCGACGGTGAGCTGCTGGCCGTTGCCGGCGAGACCCCGCTGTTCGTCGCGCCCGGCCCGAGCGGCACGACCGTTGTCGAGACCGTGGGGGAGCGCACCTTCAGGGTTGCCCTCGACGGCTTCTGGCAGGCGCACGCCGCCGCTCCCACCGTGCTCACCGACGCCGTGATCGAAGGGCTCGCGCCCACGCCGGGCGAGGTGGCCTTCGACCTGTTCTGCGGTGTCGGGCTGTTCGCCGGCGCGCTCGCCGACGCCGGTGCGCAGGTCTGGGGCATCGAGGGCGACCGCAGGGCGGTGGAGCTCGCCCGAGGAAACGTGCCCGGCGCGAACTTCGCAGCCGGCGACGTCGCACGACGGCTCGGCGGCCTGCCGTCCCGCGCCGATCTTGTGGTGCTCGACCCGCCGCGCGCGGGGGCCGGCAGTGGGGTGCTGGCGGCGGTCGCTTCGCGGCGGCCACGACGCATCGCCTACGTCGCGTGCGATCCGGCAGCACTCGGAAGGGACCTGCGGACGGCGGAGGAGCTGGGCTACGTCCCGGTGTCCGTGACCGCCCACGACCTGTTCCCGCTGACCCACCACGTGGAGTGCGTCGCTATCCTTGCCCCGAGATGAGCGACTTGTCAGAACCTGAGGCCGCCATAGCGACCGGTGGCTCTGACAAGTCGGGGGTGGGGCCGCGCAGGAGCCGCCCCGAAGCGCAGTGTCCGCTGCGTCCCGGCGACATCTGCAACCTCTGCCAGCTCGACGTGACCGGCCCGCAGGACTGCGGCCTCGTCTACCTCGTCATGTCCGATCCGGACCTCCGCGCGGAATGGGGCGAACGACGCCGCGTCGGCCGGTAGCCTCGTCGGGTCGGGTGGGATAATATCTCGACATCAAGATATCTCGGCGACCACGGGAGACCCCATGAGCATCGACAGCTACTCCGCATCCGACCAGTTGAACGTTGCCGGACAGACCTACCAGATCTTCCGCATCGACGCTGTCGAGGGGTCCGCGACCCTGCCGTTCAGCCTGAAGGTGCTGCTGGAGAACCTGCTGCGCACCGAGGACGGCG